>NZ_JASCAR010000026.1:0-133495 GCF_029967715.1 Klebsiella sp. V115_8 | reverse complement strand
TCAGCTGGATAGAGTACTCGGCTACGAACCGAGCGGTCGGAGGTTCGAATCCTCCCGGATGCACCATATTCTCCTTAACAACAGCGAAAATGTTGTTTCATGGTCTGCGAAATTATCGCCAGCACCAGGGAGGATAACGTTGCGTAAGCAACGGCCCGAAGGGCGAGGCGCAGCCGAGTCATCCTCCCGGATGCACCATATTCTCCTTAGCAACAGCCTTCTCCTTAGTAACAGCGAAAATGTTGTTTCATGGTCTGCGAAATTATCGCCAGCACCAGGGCGGATAACGTTGCGTAAGCAACGGCACCCTCTTCACGCTTCCCTCGCCATCCCGATAACCGCGTTTTTCATCCCAGTTTCATCCGACTTTTTTATTGGCAAGCCGCGCTTTCCACTATAATTTATCCTTGTATATCAGCGTTATCAGGCTGAGATAAATGCAAGGAGAGAAATCCATGAAATGGTTCAAAGCAATACCTGCTTTTTGCGCGACGCTGCTGGTGGCGACGGTCCTCGCTGGCTGTGCCGGTTCGTCCACCAAAGAAAGTACCGGCGGTTACATTGACGATACCGTGGTGACCACTAAGGTGAAAACGGCGCTCTTTAACGATAAAGACATCAAGTCCTCTGAAATCAGCGTCCAGACCTTTAAAGGCCGCGTCCAGCTGAGCGGATTTGTCTCCTCCGCGGAAAGCGCTAAACGGGCGGTGGAAGTCACCCGTCGGGTGCAGGGTGTGCGAATGGTCGAAAACGATCTGCGTATTAAATAAGGCCGTCTATCCGGTCTGATGCCTGAAGGCGCCTGTGGGCGCCTTTGTCGTCTGCGCCGCTGGCCGCGACAACGACCGGCTTTTGCGTTACAGTAACCATTCATTAACCGGTTGGTGAGAAGACGATGTACGAAGGTTACGCAGGACTGATCTTTGATATGGATGGCACCATCCTCGATACCGAGCCGACCCACCGTCAGGCATGGAACGAGGTGCTGGGCCGCTACGGTATGCGTTTCGACGAACAGGCGATGGTCGCCCTCAATGGCTCACCGACCTGGCGGATTGCCCAGGCGATTATTGAACTCAACCAGGCGGATCTCGATCCACATCGCCTGGCGCAGGAAAAAACCCTGGCCGTTAAGGCGATGCTGCTGGATAGCGTACGCCCATTGCCGCTGATCGAGGTGGTCAAAGCGTGGCACGGCCGTCGCCCGATGTCGGTCGGCACCGGTAGTGAAAGCGCCGTCGCCGAAGCGCTGCTGGCGCACCTGGGCCTGCGTCATTACTTCTCCGCGGTGGTGGCGGCCGATCATGTGGTCAACCATAAACCCGCGCCCGATACCTTCCTGCTGTGCGCCGAGCGCATGGGCGTCGCGCCGGAAAAATGCGTGGTCTTCGAAGATGCCGACTTTGGTCTGCAGGCGGCGAAGCGCGCGGGAATGGACGCTGTAGACGTGCGTTTGCTGTGAGCGACGCGCTGTCACTCCTCTCGCTGTTTGCCAGTAGCTTTTTAAGCGCCACGCTGCTTCCCGGCAATTCGGAGGTTGTGCTGGTTGCGATGCTTCTTACGGGGGTTAGTCATCCGTGGTGGTTAGTATTAATAGCAACAATCGGCAATAGCCTTGGAGGGGTAACTAACGTTATTCTGGGGCGCCTGTTTCCGCTGCGTAAAACCTCGCGCTGGCAGGAGCGGGCGGCCGGCTGGCTTAAGCGCTACGGCGCGGTGACGCTGTTGCTAAGCTGGGCGCCGGTTGTCGGCGATTTACTGTGTTTGCTGGCGGGATGGATGCGCATTTCCTGGGGACCGGTACTCTTTTTCTTATGCCTTGGAAAGGCGCTGCGCTATATCGTCATTGCGGCAGCGACGCTTCAGGGCATGACGTGGTGGCACTAATTGGACTGATAGTTCATCCATTACAATTATGCTTATTCAAACGATTTCGACAGGCGGGAGGTCAAATTGATCCCGGACGTATCACAGGCGCTGGCCTGGCTGGAAAAACATCCGCAGGCCCTGCAGGGTATTCAACGTGGTCTGGAGCGGGAGACGCTGCGCGTGAACGCAGACGGTACGCTGGCGACGACCGGTCACCCTCTGGCGTTAGGCTCAGCGCTGACGCATAAATGGATTACCACCGATTTTGCCGAAGCTTTACTCGAGTTTATTACGCCGGTGGACGGCGATATTGAGCATATGCTGACCTTTATGCGCGATGTCCATCGCTATACCGCGCGTCAGCTTGGTGACGAGCGGATGTGGCCGCTGAGCATGCCTTGCTATATCGCCCCCGGTCAGGATATTGAGCTGGCGCAGTACGGCACCTCTAACGTGGGACGCCTGAAAACGCTGTATCGTGAGGGGCTGAAGAACCGCTACGGCGCGCTGATGCAGACTATCTCCGGCGTGCACTATAACTTCTCGCTGCCGATGACGTTCTGGCAGGCGAAGTGCGGTGTGGAAGACGCTGAAAGCGGGAAAGAGGCCATTTCGGCAGGCTATTTCCGCACGATTCGTAACTACTATCGCTTTGGCTGGGTGATCCCGTATCTGTTCGGCGCCTCGCCGGCGATTTGCTCTTCATTCCTGCAAGGAAAGCCGACGTCGCTGCCCTTTGAGGAGACGGGCAACGGCATGTACTACCTGCCGTACGCCACCTCGCTGCGCCTCAGCGACCTCGGTTATACCAATAAGTCGCAAAGCAATCTCGGAATTACGTTTAACGATCTGCACGAGTATGTGGCAGGATTGAAGCGCGCGATTAAAACGCCGTCGGAAGAGTACGCCAAAATCGGGCTGGAAAAAGACGGTAAGTATCTGCAGATCAACAGCAATATCCTGCAGATTGAAAACGAACTCTATGCGCCGATCCGCCCGAAACGCGTCACCCGCCGGGGCGAAACCCCGTCCGATGCGCTGCTGCGCGGCGGCATTGAGTACATTGAAGTGCGTTCGCTGGATATCAACCCGTTCTCGCCGATCGGCGTTGACGCCCAGCAGGTGCGTTTCCTCGATCTGTTTATGGTTTGGTGCGCGCTGGCCGACGCGCCGGAGATGAGCAGCGATGAGCTGCTGTGCACCCGCACCAACTGGAATCGGGTGATTCTGGAAGGCCGTAAGCCGGGCTTAACGTTGGGCATCGGCTGCGAAAGCGCGCAGTTCCCGCTGGCGCAGGTAGGTAAAGATCTGTTCCGCGATTTACGCCGCGTGGCGCAGACGCTGGATAGCATTCACGGCGGCGAGGCCTATCAACAGGTCTGCGATGAGCTGCTGGCCTGTTTTGACGATCCGGAATTAACCTTCTCAGCCCGCATTCTGCGTTCTATGATTGAAGAAGGGATTGGCGGAACCGGCCGTGCGCTGGCCGATCGTTACCGGACCCAGCTGCGTGAAGAGCCGCTGGAGATCCTGAGCGAAGAAGATTTCATCGCCGAGCGCGACGCGTCGGTGGCGCGACAGAAGAAAGTAGAAGCGGAAGACAGCGAGCCGTTTGAGGCGCTGTTGGCGCGGCACGCGTAGCGCTGGAAAAGAAAAAGGCCACATCACTGTGGCCAAACTTTCATCTCTGATTCAGGGATGATGATGATAATAAATGCGCGTCTTTCATATACTGAGACTCGCGGCTGAACAAAGAGTTCATTTTATTTTAAAAAAATTCACTCCCGGAGGTGACGAATGCCGTTGTTAGATAGTTTCACAGTCGACCATACCCGAATGGAAGCCCCAGCGGTGCGTGTCGCGAAGAAAATGAACACGCCGCATGGCGATGAAATCACCGTATTCGATCTGCGCTTCTGCGTGCCGAACCAGGAAGTGATGCCGGAGCGCGGTATCCACACCCTGGAGCACCTGTTCGCCGGCTTTATGCGCGATCACCTGAACGGGAATGGCGTGGAAATTATTGACATTTCGCCGATGGGCTGCCGCACCGGGTTCTATATGAGCCTGATTGGTACGCCGGACGAGCAGCGCGTCGCCGACGCCTGGAAAGCGGCGATGGCCGACGTGCTGAAGGTGCAAGATCAGAACCAGATCCCGGAGCTGAACGTCTACCAGTGCGGGACCTATACCATGCACTCGCTGGAAGAGGCGCAGGAGATCGCTCGTCATATCATTGAGCGCGATGTGCGCATCAACAGCAACGACGAACTGGCGTTGCCGAAAGAAAAACTGCAGGAACTGCACATCTAGTGCTTCCGCCGCGGCCCGGCGCCTGTCGCCGGGCCGCTCTCCCGACGCCGCCATGACGACCACCACCACCTTCTCCTTTCAGCACCGCCCGCTGGTGCCCTTTGCCCATGATTACGCTCACGGTGACCAGGAAGACTGGCATCAGCATGACTGCGCCCAGCTGCTGCATATTTTAAGCGGCGTGGTGCGGGTGGCGACGCCGGCAGGCTACTGGGTGGTGCCGCCCGGGCGCGGCGTCTGGCTGCCGGCGGGAACGCCCCACGCGCTGCGCATGACCGGCAACGTCGCGGCGCGCACGTTGTTTATCGATCCGCTGGCGCGCGCCGATCTTCCGGCGGGCTGCCAGATCGTACAGATCACGCCGCTGCTGCGGGAACTGATCGTCTCTTCCCTGGCGCTGGCCGAGCGCTATGCCCCCGCCAGCCGCGACGAACGGATTTATGAGCTGATCCTCGATGAGATCCGCGGGATGGCGATCCTGCCGTTTGGCCTGCCGGAGCCGCAAAGCGAAACGTTGCGCCGGCTGTGCCAGCAGGTGCGCGAGGCGCCGGGCGACGTCTGGAGCAGCAGCCAGGCGGCGAAGGCGTGCAGCATGAGCGAGCGAACCCTGAACCGCCATTTTCAGCAGCAGACTAGCCTGACGTGGCGCGAGTGGGTGCGCCGGGCGAAGCTAATGGAAGCGTTGATTCGCCTGGCGCAGGGCCACTCCGTGCTGCGGGTGGCGCTGGAGCTGGGCTACGGCAGCCACAGCGCCTTCAGCGCCATGTTTCGTCGGGTGATGGGCGTCGCCCCCAGCGACTATTTTCGTCCGCCGGCCTGATCGGCGGCGCTGAGCGCATTGCACAGCGCCTGCAGCGAGGCGCGCGCCACGTCATTATCGATACCCACGCCCCAGTAGCTTTCTCCTTGCGGAAAAACGCAGCGGATATAGGCCACCGACCGGCTGTCGCTGCGCGCGCCGAGGGTATGCTCATGATAGTCCTTGATCATAAACGGCTGCCGAAACAGCGCGCTGAGGCCGCTGGCGGCGGCGGAGAGCAGGCCGTTGCCCTGGCCCTGCAGGCGTCGGGTTTCGCCGTGGTGACGCAGCGTCGCCTGCAGGGACAGCTGGCCATCCTGCTGGCTGGCGCTCTGATAATCGACCAGCGTCAGCGCAGGCTGCGCCTGCAGCCCGTAGCGCGTGCGGAACAGCTGCCACAGCGCATGGTGGGTCATCTCTTTGCCGTCGCTATCGGTGGCCTGCTGAACGTGCTGGCTGAAGTCCTGCTGCAGCCCGCGGGGCAGCTTCAGACCATGATTTTGTTCGATAAGCCAGGCGCTGCCGCTTTTCCCCGACTGGCTGTTGACGCGGATCACCGCCTCATAGCTGCAGCCAATATCCTGCGGGTCAATGGGCAGGTAGGGCATCCGCCATGGGTCGCCAGGCTGACGGGCATCAAACCCTTTTTTGATCGCATCCTGATGGGAACCGGAGAAGGCGGTGTAGGCCAGACTTCCCGCCCACGGGTGGCGCGGGTGCACGGGGATCTGATTGCAGTTTTCCACCACTTCCACCACCCGGTTCATCTGCTCGAAGCGAAGCTCAGGGTCGACGCCCTGGCTGTAGAGGTTCATCGCCAGCGTCACCAGGCAGACGTTGCCGGTGCGTTCGCCGTTGCCGAACAGGCAGCCTTCCACCCGGTCGGCGCCGGCCATCACCGCCAGCTCGGCGCTGGCGACGCCGGTACCGCGGTCATTGTGAGGATGCACGCTGATGCAGACCTCGCCGCGGCGGGAGAAATGGCGGCAAAAGTACTCGATCTGATCGGCATAGACGTTGGGGGTGTTGACCTCCACCGTCGCCGGCAGATTGACGATCATCGGTCGCTCGGCGCAGGGCTGCCAGACGTCCGCCACCGCTTCGCAAATCTCGAGCGCAAACTCCGGTTCGGTGAAGCAGAAGGTTTCAGGCGAATATTCATATTGCCAGCGGGTCTCCGGCTGTTGTTCGCACTGCTGGCGGATAAGCCGGGTGGCGCGGGTCGCGAGGGCGATCACCTCGGCCTTGTCCATGCCGAAAACCAGTTCGCGGAACAGCGGCGCGGTGGCGTTGTAGAGGTGGACGGTGGCCCGGCGGGCGCCGCGCAGCGCTTCAAAGGTACGCAGGATCAGCGGGTCCCGCGCCTGGGTCAGCACCTGGATGGTGACCTCCTCCGGGATGCGCTGTTCGTCAATCAGCTGGCGGACAAAGTTGAAATCGGTTTGCGAGGCGGAAGGGAAGGCGACCTCAATCTCTTTAAAGCCGCACTCCAGCAGCAGATCCCAGAACTGCAGTTTGCGGGCGCTGTCCATGGGCTCCGCCAGCGCCTGGTTGCCGTCGCGCAGGTCGGTCGACAGCCAGCGCGGGGCGTGGCTGATTTGCCGGTCCGGCCAGCGGCGGTCGGGCAGGGTAATCGGCGGATAGGGACGGTACTTTTCAGCAGGATGGCTCAGCATAGTGTTCTCCTTAATAGTCAGCCTCTATCCTGCCCGAGCGCCGGCTGGCGGGCTTTCGCAAACGAGACAGAAACTAGCGAGAACTGGACAACCTGACGCCGTAAAAAAGGGACCCGCAGGTCCCTTGATGTGAGGCTTAGTGCGCGCCGCCGCCGCCGCCGCCGGCGCTGAACGGGGGTCTGGCGAACCACACCAGTCCCAACAGCAGGATGAAAATGGCCGCTGAGATCCAGAAGATTTCGTTGGCGGAGATAATCAGCCCCTGGTTGGTTATCTGCTGCGCTATCCAGCCGGACGCCTGCTGCTGCGTCATTCCCATCCCCTGCAGCTGATCGTAGATCTGCTGCGCGTTGGGGTTGAACGGCGTCACCGATTCGGTGAGCTGCGCATGGTGCAGCGCCTCGCGGTTGGTCCACAGGGTGGTGGTGATCGAGGTCCCGATGGAGCCGGCAAGGGTACGGGTGAAGTTCGACAAGCTCGACGCCGCCGCCAGCCGTTCCGGCGGCAGGCCGGAGAGGGTGATGGTGGTCAACGGCATGAAGAAGCAGGCTACCGCGAAGCCCTGGATAAACTGCGGCCACGCCGAGGCGCCAAAGTCCATCCCCGGTTCGAAGGTCCAGGCGCGCCAGTAGAAGCAGACGGCGTACATGATAAAGCTGAAGGTGACCAGCCGTCGCATATCGAGCTTATGCGCAAAGCGGCCGATAATCGGCGACAGAATGACCGGGATCACCCCCACCGGCGCTGACGCCAGGCCGGCCCAGGTCGCGGTGTAGCCGTAGACCTCCTGCAACAGCTGCGGCAGCAGCACGATGGCCCCGAAGTAGAGCATGTAGGCCAGGCTGATACAGAGGCAGCCGATGGTGAAGTTGCGCGACTTAAACAGCGACAGATCGACAATCGGGTTATCGTCGGTCAGCTCCCAGACGATCAGGAAGCTTATCGCCACCACCGCCACGATGGTCAGAATGATAATTTCATTGGAGGAGAACCAGTCCAGCTCTTTACCCCGGTCCAGCATCACCTGCAGGCTACCGATACCGATGATCAGCAGCGCCAGGCCGACGCCGTCGATACGCCGCTGTTCGGTTTTGGTTTCCCGGTTGCGCAGGGTCTGCAGGGTCATCAGCACCACCGCCACGCCAATGGGCACGTTGATAAAGAAGATCCATCCCCAGTGGTAGTTATCGCTGATATAGCCGCCGAGGATCGGGCCGCAGATGGGGGCGACGATCACCGTCATCGACCACAGCGCCAGGGCGATAGAGCGTTTCGCCGGCGGATAGTTGCTGAGCAACAGACTTTGCGACAATGGGATCAGCGGCCCGGCAACAATCCCCTGAATGACGCGGAAGAAGATCAGCATCGTCAGGCTGTTGGAGACGCCGCAGGCCCAGGAGGCGATGGCGAAAGCGGTGGTGGACCACAGGAACAGCTTCACCTCGCCCACGCGCTTGGCCAGCCACCCGGTGATCGGAATGGAGATGGCGTTAGCGACCCCGAACGAGGTGATGACCCAGGTCCCCTGGCTCAGCGATGAGCCAAGGTTACCGGCGATGGTCGGGATCGCCACGTTGGCGATAGTGGAATCCAGCACCTGCATGAACGTCGCGAGCGACAGCGCAATGGTCATGATGACCAGCTGCGCGCCTTCCAGCGGTTTTTGCTGTTGCATTACACTCACCCCGAATTATCCGGCGTTGGCCTGAATGATCTCGTCTATCAGTTTATTGACCGGATCGAGAGCGATTTCGCGGGCATTGCTCTCGTAGACCGGGGAGCTCCGCACCTGGCTTGCCAGCATTTCGCCATCGCGATCGGTGGTGTTAACTTCCACCAGCGTCGAGAGGCCGATGCGCAGCGGATGTTCCGCCAGCTGTTTTTCATCCAGCTCGATGCGGACCGGCAAGCGCTGTACCACTTTGATCCAGTTGCCGGTGGCGTTCTGCGCCGGCAGCAGGGAGAAGGCGCTCCCGGTTCCCATATCCAGACCAACCACCTTGCCGGTGTATTTCACGTCATCGCCATAGATGTCGCTGATTACGGTGGCCGGCTGGCCGATGCGCATATGCGCCAGCTGGGTCTCTTTAAAGTTAGCGTCGATCCACAGGTTGGTCGCCGGAACCACCGCCATCAGCGGCGTGGTGGTGCCGATCTGCGCCCCAGGCTGTACCGAGCGGCGGGAAACGTAGCCGCTAATCGGGCTGACGATCTGCGTACGCTGCAGGGCCAGCCAGGCGTTACGCACTTCGGTCGCCGCCTGCAGCACCGCCGGCTGCTGTTCCAGTTTGGTACCCAGCACGATCGCCTGGTTGGCGTTGTACTGCTGGATTGCCACGTCAAGCTCGGCCTGCGCGCTGGCGACGGTGTCGCGGGCGTGCTGCAGCTCTTCGCGGCCGATGAGGTTCGCGGCGCCCAGCGGGATGCGGCGGTTCAGGTCAGCCTGTGCCTGGGCGAGGGCGGTCTTTTTGACGTCAATATTCGCCTGCAGCTGCTTGCTGTTGATCATCTGCTGACGGGTTTGACGCACGCTGGCGGCCAGCTGCGTTTTGGCTTTCTCAAACGCCTGTTGGGCATCGGTCTGATCGAGAGTGACCAGCGGATCGCCTTTCTGCACATAGTCCGTGTTGTCTGCCCAGACTTTGGTCACGCTGCCCGAGACCTGGGCCATAATTTGCACCTGGTTCCCTGCCACGTAGGCATCGTCGGTCTCTTCGTAGTGACGCAGTACCAGAAACCAGTAAATCCCATATGCCACGGCAATAATAATGAAGAGCAATGTCAGCAACAGAAGGGCGCCTTTACGCTTCCCTTTTTTGCTGCCTGGTTGCTGCGGGGTTTGGCTCTCCGCATTTGCGCTCATGTTATTCTCCACGATCTTATTATTTCACATCGGCTGAGCCGACCTGTTTATCAGAAAGGCCAGCAGAGATCTGCTGGCCTGGCTGTTTTCCTTGCAACGTAAAAATGGGCTGAGCGACGCCGCCCTTAGCGTAGAGAGTCCGCCAGCACGCCTTCTTCTTCCATCTGGTCAAGGCGGCTCAGGAGTTTGCGGGTAATGTGTTCGAGCTGATCTTTTTCGCTGGTGCTGAGTGAAGACCACAGCTGGTGCAGGCAGTTATGCTGCGGCGGCAGGACTTCACGCAAAAACTGATGGCCCTTTTCGGTCAGCTGCAGATGCAGACAGCGACGATCGTTATCGCTCTCGCGGCGTTCAATCCAGCCGCGTTTTTCCAGTTCATCAGCGATACGGGTGGCGTTAGTACGCGACGAGCCCAGCGCACAGCTCAGCTCGGACGGCTGAATGCTGTGGTTTTCCTGCGACTCCAGCGTAATCAGCGCCATAAATAATGTCTCGTTAATTCCCTGCGCTTTGAGCATTTTATTGCGATTTTCCAGCAGCTTACCTTGCATATGCATGCAAAGACGAGTTAACAGAATCTCCTGGAACGGGAAATCTTCATGGCGGCTGGCGCGGAACTTGAGCATTTGCTCAATGGGAGTAAACGAACTATCCATTTGGGTATGACCTCATTAATTACAGCCGATATAATAACTATTGTGACAAATAAATCAAATGAATTATTGACCAAAATTGATACGCAAAGCTTAGAGCCCGCTGGCGATTTTCCAGGCCAGACCGTAGGCCAACGCCGACAGCAGGGTCGGGATAATAATGCTGCGGGTTTTCCAGAAGGCGCCCCCCAGCACCAGGAAGCCGATCAGCGTCGGCGCCAGGCGATGGGCATCGGCGAGGATCTCCGGCACGCTGGAGACCACCAGCAGCGCGCAAATCGAGGCGATGCCGATGGTATCCAGCAGCACGCTGACCGGGCCACGACGGGCAGGCCGGGCATGACCCGCGCGCAGACGCAGGGGAAGATAACGAAACAGATAGTTCACGCCGCCGACAATCACTCCGAGCAGAAGGACCTCACTGTTCATCCGGCATCCCCTTCAGCATGGCCTGGACCAGCGCCGTCAGACACCCGCAGACAATTCCGGCGAGGATCGCCGCCGGAATGGAAAATAACAGAATGCCGCCCAGCGCGCCCGCCAGCGCCGCCGTGACGCACAGCGATTGCTGGCGCTGGAAAGAGGCCAGCAGGAAGCTCATAAACAGCGCCGGCAGCATAAAGCCGAGCGCGGCTTCCACCGCCGGATAATCCACCAGCAGGCCGTTGCCGGACCAGGCGCCGGCCAGCGTGCCGCACACCCACGATGCCCACGAGGTAAACGCGAGACCGAGCATCCAGTTTTCGCTCCAGCGTCGGTTGTCGCGTACCAGCCTGGCGGTGGCGGCGGCGAAAACCTCATCGGTCAGGCCGAAGGCCCAGAGGGCGGTCTTCTTTTTGTCCAGCGCGGTATGAATGCGGCTGCGCAGCGAGGGGCCATACAGCACGTGGCGGACGTCCATCGCCATCACCGTCAGGGCGGCGACCCACAGCGAACTGCCGGCGGCCAGCATGGCGGTGATCACAAACTGGCTGGCGCCGGCGTAAATAATGCAGGAGAAAAACAGGCTTTCCAGCGGGGTGAAACCCAGCCGGGTGGCGTTCAGTCCGAAGGCGAATGCCACCGGAAGGTAGCTGATGACGATGGGGAGACTGTCTTTAATGCCTTCGCCGACGGTAGCGACACGTTCAGATAAGGCACAGGTTAAGGGCGCGGGGTTTTCCATATGAATAACTTATCGCTGGATCCATGTGAAGGTGGCAAATTGACCGATGTCCCCACCTTAACAGAGCGCGGCGCGCCTTAACACTATGAAAATGCCCGCAATCCGCTTTTCCATGACCCTGACGGGATGAAAGGCGGGGAAGAGGCCCGGATAAGGCGCCAGGCCTTATCCGGGGGCGGGTTACTGCTGCGCGGCGAGCGCGGCTTTCACCCAGCTGTCGAACAGCGGCTGGTGGGCTTTGATCCAACCATCAACATGACCGTTAATGTCGGCTTCGGAAGCATGGCCTTCGTGCATCATCGCATTCTCGGCGTTGATGTCGGCGATCGGCAGCTTCATGACGCTAAACAGAGTGGCGGCGGCCGGATTTTTCTCCGCCCAGGCTTTGTTGGCGACGATGTGCATGGTGTTGACCGGGAAGCCATAGTTGGCGCCGTTGGCCAGTTTGGTATCGATGTTTTTCTGCTCGCCCGGCAGGGAGGAGAACGGCACCTGCAGCCAGACGACGTCTTTGCCAGGCTTCAGCACGTCGCTAACCCAGTACGGCGTCCAGGTGTAGTAGAGCACCGGTTTACCCTCTTTATAGCGGGCGATGGTGTCGGCCATCATCGCCGCGTAGTTGCCCTGGTTATGGGTAACGGTTTTGCTCAGGCCATAGGCGTCAATCTGGTGGTTAATCACCGCTTCGCAGCCCCAGCCCGGGGTGCAGCCGGTGAGGTCCGCTTTACCGTCGTTGTTAGTATCAAACAGTTTGGCGATCTGCGGATCTTTGAGCTGATCGATAGAGGTAATGTGGTACTGCTCGGCGGTTTTTTTATCGATCAGATAGCCCTGGGCGGCGCCTGAGACGTACACCCCCTTGCGGTAAAATTTGTTATCACCGCCCGCCGCGGCGTACATGTCATCGTGCAGCGGCTGCCAGTTGGTGGCGATAAAGGTAGTATCCCCGGCGGCAATCGAGGTATAGGCGACGTTATAGTCCACTTCGCTCGGTTTTTCGACGGTGTAGCCAAGCTTCTCCAGCGCGCGGCTGACCAGCAGGGTCTGGAAGCTCTCTTCGGAGATAGTGCTCTGGGCCGGCTTGACGGTAATTCCTTTCCCCGGCAGGTCGGCGGCGAAGGCGCTGGTGGCGATCAGGGTGGCAAAGGCGGCGGTGGCCATCATCGTGCTATGTCGCATGGTGGTTCCTCTTATTGTTTAACGGGAAGGCGGCTCCCCGGCATCGGCTGGTGCCGGGGTGCGGCGCTGTTATCGACTTATCGACAGAAAGGGCGAGTGAGAAGCCCCAGCGGGCCGGTGGTGTACCAGCGGCGGTTGCCGCGACTGCGGGCGTCGCGGCCGACGGCCTGGGTGAGGCGGTCAAGAATAATCGCCAGGATCACGATCCCCACGCCGCCGACGGTGGCCAGGCCCATATCCAGGCGGCCAATGCCGCGCAGCACCATCTGGCCAAGACCGCCGACGGCGATCATTGAGGCGATCACCACCATCGACAGGGCCAGCATCAGCGTTTGGTTAACCCCGGCCATAATGGTGGGCATCGCCAGCGGCAGCTGAACTTTAAACAGCAGCTGGCGCGGGCTGGCGCCAAACGAGCGCGACGCTTCGATCAGATCCGCAGGCACCTGGTTTATACCGAGGATGGTCAGACGGACGATCGGCGGCAGGGCGAAGATAATCGTCACCACCACGCCGGGCACGTTGCCGATGCCGAACAGCATCACGATCGGCACCAGGTAGACGAAGGCCGGCGTGGTCTGCATGGCATCCAGCAGCGGGCGGATAATTTTCGCCGCTCGCGGACTGCGCGCCAGCCAGATCCCCAGCGGCAGGCCGATGATCATGCAGAACAGCAGGGCGGTGAGGACCAGCGCCAGGGTGACCATCGCCTGCGACCACGCGCCGATGGCGCCGATGGCAATCAGCGAGACCAGGGTGGCGACCCCCATGCCGAGGCTGGAGATCTGCCAGGCGATCAGCGCGAAGACGATAATCGCCACCGGCGCCGGCATCCCCAACAGCAGCTGCTGGAAGGCGCTGAGGATGTAGTCGATCGGCACGCGGATCCCCTGGAACAGCGGGCGGAAGTGCAGCACGATCCAGTCGATGGCGTGGGTCACCCAGCTGTCGAGCGGGATCAGGGTCTTATGGAACGGATCCATGATATTGAACTGTTCCGGCTGCGGCGCCGGGGCGCTGTGCAGCCAGTCGGCGCCGCCGCCATTAGTCGGCGCGGCAGTTGAGGCGCCACCCCAGGCGTCTGCAGCCTGAGCGGCGCCGTCGGTTGCCGGGGCGCTGTCCCACGGATTGGTTTGATCAGCCATGATTCACCCCCTCGCGATCTAAAGCCTGAAGCAACATTCGTTTGGAAATGATGCCAATATATTGTTGTTCTTCATCCACCACCGGGACGGCGCACGGGGCGTGGCCGACGTGGGAGAGCAGATCGCTGAGCGGCGTTTGCGCCTCCACCGCCAGCGGGGCGTCAATCAGCGCCGCCTCGATCCCCTGGCCGGCGCTGAGCGCGGTTTTCAGAGAATCGATCGAGACAATCCCGACAAAGCGATTACCGCGCTCAATGACATAACCATATTCCCGGTCTTCATCCTGTAATAATTTCAGCGCAGAGCGGGGGCCAAAACCTGGCGTTTTACGAATCAGGCCGACCGGGCTACGACGGGCAATATCTTTCGCGCTGAAGACCTGGCTAATATCGACGCCGCGGAAGAAGGTGCGGACATAATCATTGGCCGGATTATTCAATATTTCATCCGGAGTGCCGACCTGAACCACTTCGCCATTTTGCATAATGGCGATACGATCGCCAATTCGCATGGCTTCATCAAGGTCATGGGAAATAAAGACAATGGTACGCTGATGCTTAGCCTGTAATTTGATCAGCTCATCCTGCATTTCGGTACGAATGAGCGGATCGAGCGCGGAGAAGGCTTCATCCATTAACAGAATATCGGGATTAATCGCCAGGGCGCGGGCTAAACCGACGCGCTGACGCATCCCGCCGGAGAGTTCATCCGGCCAGGCGTGGGCATAATTCTCCAGCCCCACCTGACGCAGCGCTTCCCGCGCTTTTTGCTCTCGCTCAGCGGCCGGGACGCCGGCAAGCGCCATGCCAAACGCCGTATTGTCGAGCACGCTCATGTGCGGCATCAGCGCAAAGGACTGAAAAACCATCGCAATTTTTTTACGACGCACCTCGCGCAGCTCGGCGTCCGACATTTTGGCGATATCGACCCCGTCAATCAGCACCTGGCCGCGGGTGGGTTCAATCAGGCGATTGAGAAGGCGAACCATGGTGGATTTCCCCGAGCCGGAGAGCCCCATGATGACGAATATCTCGCCTTCTTCAATGGCCAGACTGGCGTCTTTGACGCCAAGCGACAGCCCCGTTTTTTCCAGTATTTGCGCTTTGTTGAGTCCTTTCTCAATATATTTGAAAGCACGGTGAGGGTGCTCGCCAAATATCTTATAAAGATTTTTAATTTCTAATTTAATTGCCATGCAATAGAGAAGTTCCTGTTATTTGTTTATTGCGATATGGTACCCAATGGTGATAATGATCTTTTTACACCCTAACATACTCAGATTCTGTGACAACCCTCAATGGCGAACTCTCGGCAAAATGGAGTGAGGGACATGGCGGCACAGCCCCCGTGATATAAGGGCTGAGCGGTAATTTGTTGTGGGTAATATTTTTTGATTATCTTTGGATAATTCGACTGAAATGGACCGGTTTTCTGCTAAATATGACGAAGTGATGACGGTTAGACCATGGAGAGAATATTTGGTGGATTAATCGCGATTCTGTGAAATTGATCACCAGGAATATGCGGGCGATATTCCTGGTGAAAGTACGGTTAAAAGTCCCAGTCGTCGTCGGCGGTCTCTTCCATTTTTCCTATCACGTAGGAGGAGCCGGAGCCGGAGAAAAAGTCGTGGTTTTCATCGGCGTTGGGTGACAGCGCCGCGAGGATCGCCGGGTTAACCGCCGCCATCTCCGCCGGGAACAGCGCCTCGTAGCCGAGGTTCATCAGCGCTTTGTTGGCGTTGTAGCACAGGAAGGCGCTGACGTCGTCGAACCAGCCGCTCTCGCCGTACAGTTCCCGGCTGTAGGCCAGCTCGTTGTCGTACAGATCCATCAGCAGATCGAGGGCGAAGTTTTTCAATTCTTCGCGCTTACCGGGGCTGACGATCTCCAGTCCTTTCTGATACTTGTAGCCGATGTAATAGCCATGCACCGCTTCATCGCGAATGATCAGGCGGATCAGATCCGCGGTATTGGTCAGTTTTCCCCGACTGGAGAAGTGCATCGGCAGCCAGAAGCCGGAATAGAAGAGAAAGGATTCGAGGAACACGCTGGCGATTTTTTTCTTCAGCGGCTCGTCGGCCTGATAGTAGCTCAGCATCAGCTGCGCTTTGCGCTGCAGAGGTTCGCAGCTTTCGCTCCAGGCGAAGGCGGCATCCACCTCTTTGCTATGGCACAGCGTGGAAAAGATGGAGCTGTAAGAGCGGGCATGAACCGCTTCCATAAAGCTGATATTCGACAGCACCGCCTCCTCATGCGGGGTCAGAGCGTCCGCCATCAGCGCCGGCGCGCCGATGGTGTTCTGAATGGTATCGAGCAGGGTCAGCCCGGTAAAAACGCGAATGGTCAACTGCTGCTCCGCCGCGCTGAGGGTTTGCCAGGCGGGAATGTCGTTCGACAGCGGCA
This sequence comes from Klebsiella sp. V115_8, assembly GCF_029967715.1. Lineage (NCBI taxonomy): Bacteria > Pseudomonadati > Pseudomonadota > Gammaproteobacteria > Enterobacterales > Enterobacteriaceae > Klebsiella > Klebsiella sp. V115_8. Next base: position 117,428 of record NZ_JASCAR010000026.1, on the reverse strand, counting down.
CTTTCTCCGGCAGCCAGAAGTTGCTGGTGAGACGATTCCACACCTCCAGATCTTTATCGTCATCGATGCGGTTCCAGTTGATCGCGCTGACGCGCGTTAAATGGGTCATCCTGTTCTCCTTACAGCGCGCAGGACACGCAGCCTTCAATTTCAGTGCCTTCCAGCGCCAGCTGGCGCAGTCGGATGTAGTACAGCGTCTTAATGCCTTTCTTCCAGGCGTAGATTTGCGCCTTGTTGATATCGCGGGTGGTGGCGGTATCCGGGAAGAACAGGGTCAGCGACAGCCCCTGATCGACGTGGCGCGTCGCCTCGGCGTAGGTGTCGATGATCTTCCGGGGCCCAATCTCGTACGCATCCTGATAGAGGGCCAGATTATCGTTATTCATAAACGGCGCGGGGTAGTACACCCGTCCGGTTTTCCCCTCTTTGCGGATCTCAATCTTCGAGACGATCGGGTGAATGCTGGAGGTGGCATGGTTGATGTACGAGATCGAGCCGGTGGGCGGCACCGCCTGCAGATAGCGGTTGTAAATGCCATAGCGCATGACGTCGTCGCGCAGCTGGCGCCAGCTTTCCCGGTCGGGCAGGGAGATGCCGGCGCGGGCGAACAGCGCGCGGACCCGTTCGGTTTTCGGCTGCCACGACTCCTGCAGATATTTGTCGAAGTATTCCCCGCTGGCGTAGCGCGACTGCCCGAAGCCGGCGAAGCGCTGGCCGCGCTCGCGGGCCAACAGCATCGAGGTATGCAGCGCGTGCCAGGTCACGGTGTAGAAGTAGATATTGGTGAAGTCCAGCCCCTCCGGGCTGCCGTAGGCAATGCCTTCCCGCGCCAGGTAGCCGTGAAGATTCATCTGCCCCAGACCGATGGCGTGGGAGGCGGCGTTGCCGGCCGCCACGGAGGGGACCGACTGAATGTGGCTCATGTCGGACACGGCGGTCAGGGCGCGCACCGCGGTGGCGATAGTGAGGCCGAAATCCGGCGAGTCCATGGTGTGGGCGATGTTCAGCGAGCCGAGGTTGCAGGAAATATCTTCCCCGATATGGGCATAGCTGAGATCTTCATTATAGGCGGACGGCGTACTGACCTGCAGGATCTCGGAACACAGATTGCTCATGGTGACCCGCCCGGCCACCGGACTGGCGCGGTTCACCGTGTCTTCAAACATGATGTACGGGTAGCCGGATTCAAACTGGATCTCCGCCAGGCGCTGGAACAGATCGCGGGCGCGGATCCAGCGTTTGCGAACCCGATCGTCGGCTACCAGCTGTGGATAGAGGTCGCCGATGGCGCAGTCGGCGAAGGGTTTGCCGTACAGCCGTTCGACATCATACGGCGAGAAGAGCGCCATCTGCGCGTCTTCTTTCGCCAGCTGGAAGGTGATGTCAGGGATCACCACCCCCAGCGACAGGGTTTTGATGCGGATTTTCTCATCGGCATTTTCACGCCGGGTATCAAGGAAGCGCAAAATATCGGGATGGTGAGCGTGCAGCCAGACCGCCCCCGCCCCCTGGCGGGCGCCGAGCTGGTTGGCATAGGAGAAGGCGTCCTCCAGCATCTTCATCACCGGCACTACGCCGGAGGACTGATTTTCGATGCGCTTGATCGGCGCCCCGGCCTCGCGCAGATTGGAGAGTAAAAAGGCCACGCCGCCGCCGCGCTTCGACAGCTGCAGCGCCGAGTTCACCGCCCGGCCGATGGACTCCATATTATCTTCAATGCGCAGCAGGAAGCAGGAGATCAGCTCCCCGCGCTGCTGTTTGCCGGCGTTAAGGAAGGTGGGCGTGGCCGGCTGGAAGCGGCCGCTGAGTATCTCCTCCGTCAGCTGCCGCGCCTGCTGTTCATCGCCCCGGGCCAGCGTCAGGGCCACCATTACGCTGCGTTCCGCGAAATCCTCGAGGTAGTGCTTGCCGTCAAAGCTCTTCAGCGCGTAGCTGGTATAGAACTTCCAGGCGCCGAGGAAGGTCTGGAAGCGAAACGCGGCGCGCCGGGCATGGGCGAACAGCGCCAGCACAAACCCGCGATCATAGCCGGCCAGCAGCTGGGGATCGTAATAGCCCTCGCGGACGAGCCAGCTGAGTTTATCCTCCTGGCTGGCAAAGGCGAGGGTGTTGGGCTGAACCTGGGTCGCCATAAAAGCCTCAACCGCCTGGCGATCTTTCTCAAACGGGATGCGGCCCTCGCTGTCGTACAAATTCAGCATCGCATTGAGGGCGTGAAAATCCACGGCGGCGGTTATACGTTCTGCGGTTGTCGTTGCCAAAATTCGCTGACTCCTTTACGCACGTTATCGATATCGTTGGGGGTTCCCATCAGCTCGAAGCGGTAGAGATAGGGCACGGCGCATTTCTGCGCGATGACATCCCCGGCGCGCCCCCAGGCGTCGCCAAAGTTGCGATTGCCGGCGGCAATCACCCCGCGGATCAGCCGACGGTTATGTACGTCGTTTAAAAAGCGGATCGCCTGACGCGGCACGGCGCCGGCGGTACCGCCGCCGCCATAGCTGGGAACGATGAGAATATAGGGCTCGTCTACCTGCAGAGGTTCACGCTCGTTCAGCGGGATGCGCACCGCCGGCAGCCCCAGGCGCTGCACAAAGCGATGGGTGTTCTCCGAACGGCTGGAGAAGTAGACGATGAGGCTCATGCGCTGGCCGCCGCGACGGAGGGGCGCAGGCGATTGATCATATCCGGGCGGAAGCCGCTCCAGCGCAGGTCGCCGGCGATCACCACCGGCAGCTGGCGAAACCCCTGCTCGCGCAGGGTGTCGGCGGCATCCGGCTGCTGGTCGACGTTGACCATTTCAAAGGCCAGTCCCCGGCTCTCCATGGCTCGTCGGGTGGCATGGCACTGCACGCAGTTATTTCGAGTGTAAATAGTAATGCGCATGATTCGTATTTCCATTTAAGATAACAGCACGGCGCTAAACGTAGCGTCGAACGTTGTGGGCCATTCGATAAGGAAATACTAGATGTAGTTATTTAAAACTTCAACCACTCAATATATAGCGTTTTTAGCAAAGCGTTCCCCCGCCGGGGTGGCCAGGCGGAGGAGAGGGAAGGCTGCGCGAAACTACAGACGCATGGCGACGGCGAGGCGGTTAAAGGCGTTCATCAGGCTGATGGCGAAGGTGAGATCGCTTATCTGACGTGGGGTAAAATGTTCGCGCAGCGGCAGGTAAACCTCATCTTCCGCATGGCTGGCGGCGATGTCGGTGACCGACTCGGCCCAGGCAAGCGCCGCGCGTTCGCCAGGGGTAAAATGGTCGCTCACCCGCCAGCCGGCCAGGGCATCCAGCTTGCTCTGCGCCATGCCGCCTTTGCGCAGCGCCTGGCTGTGCTTCTCAAGGCAGAAGGCGCAGCCGTTGATCTGCGACACGCGTAAATAGACCAGCTCCACCAGGGCGCTGCCCAGCTCGCTTTTCTCCAGCGCGAGGCTGGCCTGCACCAGCCCTTTATAGACTTCCGGGCTCAGTTCACTGAATGGCTGACGTAATTGGCTCATGGTGTTCTCCTCTCTAAGACGGCAGCCAAAATAGCACTATAATGGACTGCAAAAGATAGCCATATTGTGATGAAAAAAGCAGACCATAATGGAAGCCAGCCACCTCCCTCTCTATCAACGCATCGCCCGCCAGCTGAAATCCGCCATTGAACGTGGCGAACTGGCTCCGGGCAGCCGTCTGCCCGCCAGCCGGGTGTTTGCCCAGGAGCAGGGCGTCTCCCGGGCGACCATCGAAAACGCCTGGGGCGAACTGGTCGCCCAGGGCTGGCTCGAGCGACGCGGGCAGGCGGGAACCTTTGTCAGCGAGCGGCTCAGTCCGCGCCAGCTGGCGCCTGTGCCGCCAGCGCAGCCTGCCGCGCCGGCGGAGCCGTTGCCGTTTCAGATGGGGCTCCCGGCGCTGGATCTCTTTCCGCGCGGGCTGTGGGCGCGGGTGATGGGGCGCCGGCTGCGGACGCAGTCGCGGTTCGATCTGGCGCCCGGCGATCCCGGCGGCGACCCGCTTCTGCGTCAGGCGATCGTCGACTATCTGCGCCTGTCGCGCAGTATCGACTGCCAGCCGGAGCAGGTCCTGATCGCCGGCAACTATGCCACCGCCATGAACCTGATCCTGCGTACCCTGGCGCAGCCGGGGCAGCATATGTGGATGGAGGATCCGGGATATCCCTTTATCCGCCCGGTGGTCGAGGCCGGGCAGCTGGTGGTGGATGCGATCCCGGTGGACGACGAAGGGATGGATATCGCCTGGGGCCAGCGCCATCACCCGCAGGCGCGGTTTGCCCTGCTCACCCCGGCGCATCAGAGTCCGCTGGGAGTGGCGCTCTCGCTGCCCCGGCGTCGCCAGCTGTTGGCATGGGCCGCGGAGCGTGACGCCTGGATAATTGAGGATGATTACGATAGCGAGTTTCGCTATCGCGGCAAACCGCTGCCGCCGCTGAAAAGCCTTGATGCGCCACAGCGGGTCATCTACGCGGGCACCTTCAGTAAGTCGATGTTTCCGGCGCTGCGCACCGCCTGGCTGGTGGTGCCGACCGCGCTGGCGGCGCGCTTTCACCAGACCGTGGAGCGCCAGCCCTGCACCGTTCCCACCCTGTGGCAGCAGACGCTGGCGGATTTTATCCAGCAGGGCCATTTCTGGCGTCATCTGAAAAAAATGCGCGCCAGCTACAGCCAGCGCAGGGAGTGGCTGGAGTCGGCTCTGCAGGCGCAGGGCTTTCAGGTCACGCCGCAGCAAGGGGGGATTCAGCTGGTCATGCCCGTCAACGGCGACGATCGCCTGCTGGCCCAACGGGCGGTGGCGGACGGGCTGGCGGTACAGGCGTTGAGCGACTGGCGGATGCGCCATACCGGCGAGGGGGGATTACTGATGAGTTTTACCAATATTCGCTCGCCGGCAATGGCTGGCGCGCTGGCCCGGCGGCTGAGGGAGGCGATCGGCGTCGGCGGCGTCACGCCCGCTGGCGTATAAAAAACCCCTGCGGCCAGAGGCGCGCAGGGGCTGACGCGTATTTGTTATCTTCATTGCTTTCCGTGAAGCAGGCGGGCTTCCGCGCGCTTATCGCGCGGCGGCAGCAAACGCTATAGCTATTATCGACGTAAATTGAGCAATACGCCAATAAATACCCCGACGGCGGCGGCGGCGCCCACGCTGTGCCACGGTTTATTGCGCACGTAGGTGTCGGCGCAGCCCAGCGCATCGCACGCTGCCTGGCGCGCATCCAGCGCCGCCTGCTGCACCCGGTTGTGGCCATTAAGGCGGGCGCGGGTCTCTTTTAACAGCGACTGCGCTTTGGCACGCGCCGCTTCCGCTTCCTCTTTCGCGTCACTGCCCCAAGATTTCAGCACCTCTTCCAGCGTGTCCGCTAATTGGCTGACATCGTTATGAATATCTTCGGCGTTCTCGTCAAAATTGTTGCGGTTCACATGGTTAGCCATCGTTATCTCCCTTAATTCCATCGAGTGAGTAAGTGTAGGACAAGATTTTGAATTATGCTTACTGCTGTGGTTTCTGGAATATTCCGAAAGCACTGCCCTTAATGAATAAGGTAAGGTCAATGTGCGGTAAAAGATAACGAGGAATCAGTATGTATTTAAGACCCGATGAGGTGGCGCGTGTTCTTGAAAAAGCCGGCTTCACCATGGATGTTGTGACGCAAAAAGCGTACGGCTATCGCCGCGGCGATAATTATGTTTATGTGAACCGCGAAGCGCGCATGGGGCGAACAGCGTTAGTTATTCATCCAGCGTTAAAAGAGCGCAGCAATATGCTGGCTGAACCGGCTTCAGATATCAAAACCTGCGACCATTATGAACAGTTTCCGCTGTATTTAGCCGGGGATGCGCAGCAGCATTATGGTATTCCGCACGGCTTTAGCTCACGCATGGCGCTTGAGCGTTTTCTTGATGGACTGTTTGGCGAAGCCCAGCCGGCCATGTCGACGAATTAATTCGCTGGATAAAGACCCGGGCGAAGCTGGCTGGAGGGAGGAAGCGACTGGCAGAGCCAGTCGCTGTTAACGTGTCGGTCAGGCTTTCGCCTGCTGGTAGGGCGCCACGCGGAACAGGCGGCGGCAATAGTCGAGGAAGTAGCCGTAAGCGGCGCCCATCATCATTGAAACCGCCAGGTTCGAGCTCACCGCAGCGACAATCTGGTGCCAGTCCGCACCCACGCTCCACAGAATGGCGACATAAACCGGCGACTGAAAGGTCACGTAGGCCAGCACGTCGGCCATATTTTTCATCCAGCCGGCCGGAGTGATGCGCCGGGCCTGACGCATCGCGAAGTCGCGATAAATCCCGTAAGGGACAGCAATAATAATGTTGACCGGGATCGCCACCAGGCGCGACGATAACGACTGCTCAAACGTCATACCAGAGAGAAAAATTTCGATCATCATGTTGACGACGGTGCAGTAAACCACCATCGCAAAGGTGTCTGCAACCGCATGCCGCAAGCGGGAGTGCGCAGAGAACATCGGAGTGCTCCTCGAAAATGAAGTCAATAACGCCGAAAAATGCGCGTTGGTATAGCGTTTTTGGGCTGCCTGTTTTGATGTGCGTAGAGTATATCTCTGCATTAAAAGTGGCAACTAGCTATAAATTTTTATTTATTGCCTTTTTGTCGATAAAATACTCTGCGAAGGTCGGTTTTTTGCCCGTTACGCTACTTTTATTGCTGGTTTTATTAAATTCTTTTAATTTCAAATGGTTGTGTTGTTTTGCGCCATGATATCTGACCAGGGGGTCGGCATCCGACCGCCCGCTGTGGCGCAAAATCGCGTTAGCCTGTAATGAGGGTCATGTTTAGATGTTTTTATGTCATTATGCCGGTTTTTGTGGTGAAAAATTCTAAAGCGATATGTGGTGTTTTATTCCGAATGACTGAGTAACTATTCATTTGGCCGCGCGGCGAGGACCTGCGCATTCACCGACGATAAGAGGATAACCCGCTGACCATAAAGGTAATATCGCCTTCTTGATATATTTTCCTATCTCACCATCCGCCGCTTTTATTTATTCAGGGTCTTATTGGCCTGCGCTGGCGAAAAAGAAGCGAGGATTTCCCGATATAAAGTAGGTGGAAAAGGTTTACTCTCTGCATAATATATTTATCTGGATAACCGAAGGCTGGAAATAAATAAACGTTTCTATTACACTTGCCGCGTTGTGTCTTTTAATTTGCTATTTGGAATTTTTTAATTTTATGTCTTCAATGTTACACAAACTGAATAATATCCGTTCACTGCGCGCGCTGTCCCGTGAATTCTCCATTGACGTGCTTGAAGAGATGCTGGAAAAGCTCAGGATCGTCACTGAAGAAATACGTACGCAACAGCAGCTGGCGGCGCAGCAGCAGGCGGAATATCAGGAAAAAGTGAATACCTGGCTTGAGCTGATGCGCGCCGACGGTATTTCTCCTGACGAGCTGGTGGCCGATATTCAGCCGCCGATGGCGGGTGGTAAAAAGCGGAAACCGCGCCCGGCGAAATATCGTTATACCGATCATACCGGCGCCGAGAAAACCTGGACCGGCCAGGGAAGAATGCCGAAGCCGATTGCCCAGGCGGTCGCCGAGGGGAAATCGCTGGACAGCTTTTTAATTTAAAACCGATGCGGCCAGCGCCGCGACGGCGGAAAGACCCACCGCCCGGCCTGGCCTTATGATCTGCAGCGAGGGGCTTCAGCAGACGCCGAAGTCCCCCTCTTCCTGATAGGACGTCACCTCGTCTGACTTCAGCGTATAGCGTTCTCCCTGCTCCTGCGCGGCCTGAACCACCACCAGATCCTCGCCCTGCACTTCGACCACTTTCAGTTTTGGCCCGCCCGCACGCGGTTGTACCAGATCGCCGACAGAAAACATCATTCACTCCTCACTGTTAATACCACGGATGAACCTAAACCATAGCTCAACGCCCGCGCACTGAACACCGGGTGTGCTCTTTTTTGTTAAAACAATTTGGAGGTATATGTATTAATGTTGTTAATGTTTTGCTGGCGCCATACCGCTGCTGACAAGGGGGACGGCGAGGGTAGGGTTACCATCAATCAGGTCAGGAAAGACACCATGAAGTATATCATTCTGTTGATCATTGTTATTGCTGTGCTGTATGTCCATTACCGCGGACGGGTGCGCTATCGTTTCTGGCGACAGCTCTCCGACCATTCCACATTTACCGCGCCGTTGAATGGATTTATGTATTTATTTTCCCGCGTGCCGAATACGCCTTATCTGCGCCCGGAGATGTTTCCCGAGCTGGCGATATTGCAACAAAACTGGCTGGTTATTCGCGAGGAAGGCATCCGCCTCCAGCAGCTGGAGCAGATTAAAGCGGCCGATAAATATAACGATGCCGGATTTAACTCATTTTTTAAAACCGGCTGGAAACGCTTTTATCTGAAATGGTATGAGGATGCCCATCCCTCCGCCAGCCAGCTTTGCCCACAAACTACCGCGCTGCTGCGGGATATTCCGTCGGTGAAAGCGGCCATGTTCGCCACCCTGCCGGACGGCAGCCGTCTGCCGCGCCATCGCGACCCCTACGCCGGTTCCCTGCGCTTTCATCTTGGCCTGGCGACGCCGAACGATGACCGCTGCTTTATCGAGGTGGATGGTCAGCGCTACAGCTGGCGCGACGGGGAAGGTGTGCTGTTTGACGAGACCTATATCCACTATGCGGAAAATACCAGCGGTGAGAATCGGCTGATTCTGTTCTGTGATATTGAACGGCCGATGCGCTACCGCTGGGCGCAGAAGGTCAACCACTGGCTGGGGCGCTATCTGATGAGCGCCGCCTCGGCGCCCAACGACGCCAGCGATCGCACTGGCGGAATTAACCGGGCGTTTCGCTATATCTACCAGATCCGCATTGTCGGCAAGCGGCTGAAAAAATGGAATAAGACGGTCTATTACGTCGTCAAATGGCTGCTTTTCGGCGGCATTGCCTGGCTTATCTGGAGTGCGTTTTAACTCCCCTGGCGCCGGTTCCACGGCATGATCGCCAGCAGGCGCGCCATGCCGCAAAAGCCGGTTATCCCGGCGAAAGTGAGCCCGGCGCCGACCGCGCCGCTGAGCAGGAAAAAGCCGCCGTTCACGGTATAGCCCAGCAGCACCCCCAGTAAGATCAGAGCGCCAGCGGCGATTTGCACCTGGCGCATCAGCGGCAGCGGTTGCGATTTATCTTCCTCAACCGGGAGCCCCGCGGCTTTCCATGCCTGAATCCCGCCCGCCAGCAGGCTGACCTGCGCCGGCGCGGCGGCGGCGGCCAGACGAATAGCGTTGTTCTGCGTCCGGGAGCCGGCCTGGCAGTGGAAGATCACGCGCTCGCCGGCCCGGGCGTTTAGGGTCGCGCCGCCGTTCAGGGTGGCGAGCGGCACCAGCTCGGCATCGGGAATATGTTCGCGCGCGTATTCATCCGCATCGCGGATATCTATCAGTCTGGCGCCCTGGGCAATCTGCACCCGGGCTTCGGCAGGGGTTAAGGTGGCGATGGTCATAGGATCCTCACGGGCAATAGAGCGTTTTCAGCGTGTTGATCACCTGCTGTACCGCAGGATGGGTGATGAAATAGTGGATGCGCTGAGCGTCGCGTTCGCTGTCGATCAGCCCCTCGTCACGCATCCGCGCGAGGTGCTGCGAGGTGGCGGAAGGGCTCAGGCCGGTAGCGCGGGCCAGTTCACCGGCGCTGGCCCGCGGCGCGTCGCATAGCATGCACAGGATCAGCAAGCGGTGAGGATTACTCATCGCTTTCATCAGCGCGGCGGCTTCGCCGGCGCGGGCCTGCAGGTCTTCGGGTGTGGTCATGTATTTTAGCTTTTTCTAAATTTAGATAACTCTAAAATAAAAAAGCCGCCAGCGCCAGCCCCTTTTTCCCCGCGACTCAGGCCGGAACGGCGAGATCGGCTATCTGCGCCCGGGCGCTGGCGATCCCGGCGTCGCGACCGTGCGGGCGGTTATCCAGCCCTTCGGCATAGATAAATTCCACCTCATGGATCCCCATCAGCCCCAGCACCGCGCGCAGATAGGGGGTGACGGCGTCGGTGGTTTCTCCCTGGTGAACACCGCCGCGGCTGCTGACGACCACCGCCCGGACGCCCTCGACCAGCCCCTGCGGCCAGCTGTCGGTGTAGCGAAAGGTTTCCCGCGCCCGCGCCACGAGGTCGAACCATTTCTTCAGATCGGTCGGGACGTTGAGGTTATACATCGGGGCGCCGATCACCAGCAGGTCGCTGGCTTTTAACTCGGCGATAAACTGGTCGGAGAGCGCTACCGCCGCGCGAATGGCCGGCCGCGGATCCGCCGCCCCGCGCAGGGCGGCAAACAGCGCGCCATCCAGCGTCGGCAGCGCCATAGCGCTGAGATCGTGTTCGCGGATCCGATCGTGGCGGCCCGCCGCCTGGCGCGCCGCGAGAAATTCGTTAATCAGCTGATTGGTCAGGGAAGTTTCGCCATTAATACTGGACTTTAATACCAGAACGTTAGCCATGATGAGTGCCTCAAGTGAAGGATAGAAGCAGAGACTAACACTGTCTTTTTTCTCTCTGGAGTGACATTATTTTCCTCTATTGTATCCCGTAAGGAACCAATCTGTGCGCGACGATCTGAACGCGATCCCAGTGTTTGTCACTGTGGTCGAGAGCGGTAACTTTGCCAGCGCGGCGACGATCCTCCACGTGACGCGATCGGCGGTGGGAAAAACCATTGCCCGGCTGGAAGCGCGTCTCGGCGTGGCGTTATTCCAGCGCACCACCCGCAGGCAACTGCTGACGGAAGAGGGAGAGCAATTTTATCACCAGTGTCGGGAGGCGCTGGGACGCATTCGCGAGGCCGAAGAAGCGCTGCAGCGCGGCAAAGGCGAGGTGCAGGGACGGCTGCGGATTTCGCTGCCGGTGCTGTTTGGCCAGCGCTGCGTGGCGCCGCTGCTGTTCCGCCTGAGCCAGCGCTATCCATTGCTGAAGCTCGAGCTCCACTACAGCGACCGGCAGGTCAATCTGCTGGAAGAGGGGTTTGATCTCGCGGTGCGTATCGGGAGCCTGGCCGACACCGGGTCGCTACGGGCGCGGGCGCTGGGGGAGCATGGCATGGTGCTGTGCGCGGCGGCGGAGTACCTGCGTCGCCAGCCGACGCCGGGGACCATCGCCGGGCTGAGCGAGCACCGCACCCTCGGCTATCTGCATAACGGTCAGCTGCAAAAATGGCAACTTTACGACCCGCAGCAGGGCGAAGTGCGCTTCACCCCGGAGGCGTGGCTGGCGCAGGATGACTTTGCCGCCATCGCCGCGGCGGCGCAGCAGGGAATGGGCATCGCCTGGCTGCCGGACTGGCTGGTGGCGCAGGCGCTCGCCGAAGGGACGATGCAGCAGGTTCTGGCGTCCAGCGACCGTGTGCGTTTCGCCATCCACGCGGTGTGGCCGGAAGGGCCGTGGCTGCCGCAAAAAACGCGGGTGACGATCGATGCCCTGCGGGCGGGGCTGGGTCTGGCGTAGCGTCCGCGGCCGGCGCGCTTTAGGCCATCGCCTCAGCGGCGTGGCCGTCCGGCACGGGCGGCGCGGCGGTATAGCGTGCTGCGGGCGATGCCCAGCATCTGCGCCGCCCGGCTGACGTTGCCGTTGACCCTGGCGAGGGTATCGACAATCAACTGCTCGTCATGGGCCTGCAATCCCCCGCGCGGCAGCGGCGCAGGCGCAGCGCGGTATGCGTCCGGCAGCGCATCGGGCGTCAGCGTGTCGCCCTCATCGGCCAGAGCCAGCATCACCTTCAGGACGCTCTGCAGCTGGCGCACGTTTCCTGGCCACGGCAGCTGGCTGAGGTGGGTCAGCAGCGCGGTGGACAGCGTCACCCGGCGCGAAGCGCCGCCCAGGTCGCGCCACAGGGTGGCGATAAAGGTTTCCAGCGCCGGCCACTCGCGTAGCGGAGGCAGCGCCAGGGCGTACTCCCGCAGGCGCCACAGCAGATCTTCGCGGAATTCGCCGGCGCTGACCCGCTGGGTCAGGTTGCGGTGCGTGGCGCAGATCAGGGCGAAGTTCACCGGCACGCTGCGGCTGGCGCCGAGCGGGGCGACCTCTTTCTCCTGCAGTACTCGCAGAAGGCGGGTCTGCAGCGCCAGCGGCATATCGCCGATCTCATCAAGAAACAGCACCCCGCCCTCGGCCTCGCGGATTTTGCCGATATAGCCGTTTTTGCTGGCGCCGGTAAACGCCCCTGGCTGGTAGCCGAAAAGTTCGGACTCGATCAGCGATTCCGGGATGGCGGCGCAGTTAATGGCGACGAATTTACCGCTGCGCCAGCGGCTGTGCTGGTGCAGTGTGCGGCTGACATACTCTTTGCCGCTGCCGGTTTCCCCCTCAATACAGAGCGCGATGCCGGCGTTAAGCAGCCGGAGCAGCTTTTCGCCTTCCCGCGGGCTGGTGAAGGGGAGCTGCATGGCCGGCGGGGCGCTCACCGCCACCCGGCGGCGGGTGGGCTCGCGCAGGCGATAGTGATAGCGGCCCTGCGGGGTGGTCAGGGGCAGGGGAACGCTGACCGCCGTTTGCGTCAGCGTCGGAAAAAGCGACGCAAAGGTGAGCTGGCCAAACTGCGCCGCGCTCAGGCCGAACTCGCGCATCGCCAGCCGGTTGCCGGCGGTAAGGACGTTGTCGGAAAAGACCAACAGCAGTTCCTCCACGCTGTCGAGTTTGTCCACCTGCCGGTGGAGGCTCATCAGCCACTGCTCAGGATGCAGGCTCTGCTTCACCCACAGATACTCAATCTGCTTTGCCGCCGCTTTCACCCAGCCAAAGGTGTGCTGGTGGGGAAAATCCGCCGGGCCGGAGATATCCAGCACGCCGGCGATGCTTCCGTCCGGCCGCTGGAGCGGCATCGCCGCGCAGTACAAATTCTGGTTGCGGGTGAGAAAGTGCTGACGCCCATCGATTTCGCAGCCGTCGTCAATCGCCAGCGCGGTGCCGATGGCGTTGGTCCCGCGTCCGCTTTCGCTCCACAGATTGCCCGGCGCCAGCGCGACGCGCTGAGCCTTCTGCATCGCCTGGGTATCGCCGACGGTATGGAGCACCAGACCGCCGGGGTCGGAGAGGATCACCACCGACTGCAGGTCCGCCACCTGGCGCGACAGGGCTTCCACCACCGGCTGCGCCAGCTGCTGCAGGCTGCGGTGGCTGGCGAGCCGGTCCGCCAGCTCGCCGGCGTCGAGGCGGGGAAAATCCTCGGTGGCGGGATCCAGGCCGTAGCGCTGGCAGCGAGACCATGAATCGCTCAGCAGGGGATTGGCGTTAACCTCTGGGGCGAGAAGAAAGGGATTGCCTGGCACAGGGCACCTCTGGGTCGATGTTGCTGTGTTGCAATATTGTAGCTATTTGGTTTATTTGGTGTTGCGATTTGCAACACATAAGTGGAAACCCGTGCGACAGTGGCTGACCATCTGCCCAGTTAGTAAATGCAACCTGTTAATAAATAAACCTATTTAGAGAAAATGAAAAACTGGCATAACCCCTGCAAAGTGAGAAGCGTTCGGCGGCAAGTTTAAAAAATCAATATGCCGCTGCGTCTCAACCCTACAGAAGGAGATTTGCGATGCGTTATGCACACCCTGGCCAGCCCGGCGCCCTGGTTTCATTGAAATCCGCTTACGGCAACTTTATTGACGGTAAATTTGTCGAGCCGCTGAGCGGTGAATTCTTTATGAATACCTCCCCGGTAGACGGCAGCAACATTGCGCAGTTTCCCCGGTCGGACGCCAGAGACATTGACTTCGCCCTCGACGCCGCCCACCGTGCGGCGCCGGCGTGGGGCAAAACCTCAGTGCAACAGCGCTCCAGGCTGCTGCTGCAGGTCGCCGACCGTATTGAACAGCATCTGGAATATCTGGCGGTGGCGGAGAGCTGGGACAACGGCAAACCGATCCGCGAAACGCTGAATGCCGACCTGCCGCTGGCGGTGGATCACTTTCGCTACTTCGCCGGCTGCCTGCGCGCCCAGGAGGGAAGCACTGCCGAAATTGACGAAACCACGGTGGCCTACCATTTCCATGAACCGCTGGGGGTGGTCGGTCAGATTATCCCATGGAACTTCCCGCTGCTGATGGCCGCGTGGAAGCTGGCCCCGGCCCTGGCGGCGGGGAACTGCGTGGTGCTCAAGCCGGCGGAACAGACGCCGCTGAGTATTACCCTGCTGCTGGAGCTGATCGGCGATCTGTTCCCGGCGGGGGTGCTGAACGTGGTGCAGGGCTTCGGCAAAGAGGCGGGCGAGGCGCTGGCCACCAGCAAGCGTATCGCCAAGCTGGCGTTTACCGGCTCCACGCCGGTCGGGCGACATATTCTCGCCTGCGCGGCGGAGAATATTATCCCCTGCACCGTCGAGCTGGGGGGCAAATCGCCCAATATTTACTTCGCCGACGTGATGGAGGGTGAAGAGGAGTTTATTGAGAAGGCGGTGGAGGGGCTGGTGCTCGGTTTCTTCAACCAGGGTGAGGTCTGTACTTGCCCGTCGCGGGCGCTGATCCATGAATCCATCTATGAGCCCTTTATGGCGCGGGTCATGGAGAAGGTGGCGCAGATCCGTCGCGGCGATCCGTTAGATACCGACACCATGATCGGCGCCCAGGCTTCCCGCCAGCAGTTCGACAAGATCCTCTCCTATATTCAGATTGCCCGGGAAGAGGGCGGACAAATCCTCACCGGCGGCGAGCGGGCGGCGATCGCGCCGGCGCTGGATAATGGTTTTTATATTCAGCCCACGCTGATTAAAGGTCGCAACGATATGCGCTCCTTCCAGGAGGAGATCTTTGGGCCGGTGATCGGGGTGACCACCTTTAAGGACGAAGCGGAAGCGCTGGCTATCGCCAATGAGACCCAGTTTGGCCTCGGCGCTGGGGTGTGGACGCGCGATACCAATCTCGCCTATCGCATGGGGCGCGGTATTCAGGCCGGTCGCGTATGGACCAACTGTTATCATGTCTACCCGGCACATGCGGCGTTCGGCGGCTATAAACAGTCCGGCGTCGGGCGGGAAACGCATAAGATGGCGCTGGATGCCTATCAGCAAACCAAAAACCTGCTGGTGAGCTACGGCACCGCGCCGCTGGGCCTGTTCTAAAGCCCATCTCATTACTGATTGATCCTCAGTCCGCAATCCGTTCGGGTTGCGGATTTTTTTTGCGTCAAAATAACCCTGTGAAAGGGAGTGGTTACGGTGGCGGATAACGGCAATACATTTGGGTTAATGAAGTAATGGCTTTCATTTGAAAATAAAAATTCTTCCAGAACAAGAAATTACAGCGCAGCTCAGGAGCGCTTTGCCTTAATTTGTGTAGAAATGATGAAGATTAATACCAGGAAAATTCCTAATTTTTTAGTGGCACCGGGTTTGAGCACAATAAAACAAGACGTTTTTTTGAGCAATTACCTTTAAATTTGTTAATAAAATGGACGTATTGTTGTTGAGAGGTATTTAATTTTCTTTTGTATAGATATGTAAATTAACATTGAAATGCCATTTCAAAAAATAACTTTATGCCGATTATAGTCATTAACCTGTATGTAACATTTCATTAGGTTGCCTTTTTTTACATCGGGTAATATATTTATTTCGCACATCAAAATAACTCTTTTCTTCTGCTTGTTATTCATGGCCACCTTTCGGCGAAATAAAGCGGAGTTAAAGGACGTGTGCCGATTATCCTGCGGAAGGAACGCAATGAACATTTACAGGGAGGAACGGACGAGCCGTTTCGCGATAGCCATGGGGCTATTGTCGATGACGGGAAAATATATTCGTTAACGATGAGATAAATAATGAAAACGCAACTTCGTATTATGGCAATTCTCATGGGAGCGCTGGTTTCTGGCGCTGCAATTTCTGTTACTACGCCAACCATTAACGTTAACCCAGGCTCCAACGCGGGTACCCAGGGTACCGGCGGACAGGTTATCTTCAATGGATCAATCACCGACAGCTCCTGCAATATCGACAGCGCATCCACCAGCCAGACGGTGGATCTGGGCAAATGGGCCAGCACCTATTTTACCAGCACAGGTTTTGAAACCACCAAAACTCCTTTCCATATCAAAGTAAAAGATTGCCCTGCCAGCGTGACAAATGTCGCGGTGCTGTTTGACGGCGCGCGCGATCAGTCCGATAACACGCTGTTGGCGACCACCGGCGGCGCCGCTGGCGTGGCGATCAAGCTGTATGAAGATGACAAGTCTACGGCGGTCAGCCTCGGCAAAGTGTCTAAAGCCAAAAATGTCGTTGCGGGCGCGACTGCCGGCACCGGCACTGCCGACCTCGAGTTTTTCGCCGACTATATCTCCACCGGTGCGGTGACGGCAGGCGATGCCAACGGTACGGCTAATTTCAATATGATTTATAACTAATCATATTGCGCGCTATTCAGAGTCAGTCCACTGCGTCCTGATTAATTGCAGATAGCTAAAGTGATAATTGTCATAAAGTCACGAAATATATTCGTGACGGTATAGTTGTTTTTGCTAATTATCCCGACGGGTACTGGCTCTGATATTCCCTGCTTTATTTTACTGTTTGTTCAACCTTTACCTGATGGTAAGTCATGATGAAGAAAATAATTGCCGTTGCGGCCTTTCTGCTGTGCTCCACGGCAGCGCAGGCCGGTATTGTCATGGGTGGAACCCGTGTGATTTATCAGGAAGGGAAGCGTGAAGCCGCTATTTCAGTCACTAATGCCGATACCCATACGCCCTATCTGGTGCAGTCGTGGGTGGAAAATTACGCGGAAAACGATAAGGCCAAGGTGCCCTTTATTGTTACGCCGCCCTTATTCCGTCTCGATCCGGAGCAAAATAACGTCCTGCGCATTAACTTTATTGGCGCCTCGCTGCCCAGCGACCGTGAATCGGTCTACTGGCTGAACGTCAAAAGTATCGCCCCGACGCCCAAGGGCGAGGTGAACAAGCTGCAGGTCAATATTAAGTCGAAATTCAAAATCTTTTATCGCCCCAACGGCCTGGCGGGCGACCCGGCTAAAGCCTGGCAGCAGCTGAAGTTTAGCCAGTCCGGCGGTCATCTGACGGTGGCAAACCCCACTCCCTATTTTGTCTCTTTTTACGCCGTCGAGGTGGGCGGGCAGGCAATCGACGAGCCTGGCATGGTGGCCCCCTTTGGCGAGAAAACGTGGCCGGTGAGCGGGCACGGCACCGTCAAATGGCGGGCGATTAACGACTACGGCGGCGTCAGCGATTACGCCCAGCAGTAATTCCCCTTTGTGATGAGCTTACCGGACGGCGCCAGCATGAAAAGAATAACAACAGCCAGGGTGCGGGAGTATGCCGCGTTGCCCGTCACCGCCGGACGGGCGCTGGCGCTGGCGCTGGCGACGCTGCCGACGATGATGTGCTGTCTCAGCCCGCTGAGCCGGGCGCTGGCCGACGACTATTTTGATCCGGCGGCGCTGGAGTTTGCCGACCCGCAGCAGCAAACCTCCGATCTGCACTACTTCGCCAAACCCGGCGGGCAGCAGCCGGGGACTTACCCTGTCACCGTGGTGGTTAACGACCAGGAGCTGGGCCAGGCCAATATCACCTTTATTGACGATGGCGGGCAGCTGCAGCCGGTGCTGACGCCCGGGCAGCTGGCGGATTATGGGGTCAACGTCAGCGCGTTTCCGGCTTTTCAAACGCTGCACGAAGGTGAGACCTTCACCCGGATCGAGAAGTTTATTCCCGACGCCAGCAGCCGCTTCACCTTCGCTAACCAGCGCCTGACGCTGAGCATTCCCCAGGCGGCGATGAACGTGCAAAGCCGCGGCTATGTCGATCCCTCGCGCTGGGACGATGGCGTGCCGGCCGCGTTTGTCGATTACTATTTTTCCGGCGCGCAGATAAAGAATGCCGATGAAGGGGAGAGCAGCCGCTCAAACTATCTCAATTTACGCAGCGGCGTGAACCTGGGCGCCTGGCGGCTGCGCAATATCTCCTCAATGCAGTACGACCAGCAGCGCCGGCACTGGGATTCACAGAGCACCTGGCTGCAGCGCGACGTCCGCTCGCTGAAGAGTCTGCTGCGGATCGGCGATACTTACACCACCGGCGATGTGTTTGACAGCATCCCGTTTCGCGGCGTCCAGCTGATGTCTGACGATGAGATGCTCCCGGACAGCCAGCGCGGCTTTGCCCCTACCATCCGCGGCGTGGCGCACAGCAATGCCAAAGTGACCGTCTCCCAGCACGGGTATGTGATCTACGAAACCTTCGTGTCGCCGGGGGCGTTCGCCATCAGCGATCTTTATCCCACCTCGCAGAGCGGCGATCTGGAGGTGAAGGTGACCGAGAGCAATGGTTCGGTGCGCACCTTTACCCAGCCCTATTCCGCCGTGCCGTATATGCTGCGCGAAGGGCGCGGCAAATTCAGCCTCAGCGCTGGTCGCTACCACTCCGGGGCGGATTCGGTGCGCTCGCCGGAATTCCTGCAGGGCACCCTGTTCTATGGTCTGTCGGCGGGATTTACCCTCTACGGCGGCACGCAGCTGGCCCAGGACTATCAGTCGTGGGCGCTGGGCCTGGGCCGCGGCTTTGGCGAGTTCGGTTCGCTGGGAGGCGACGTCACCCAGGCCGTCACCCGTACGCCGTCGGGCAAGCGCTATGCGGGCCATTCGCTGCGCGCTCAGTATCAGAAAGATTTCGTCAGCTCGGGCACCACGTTCAGCCTCGCCAGCTATCGCTACTCCTCCAGCGGCTATTACGATTTTGCCGAAGCCAGCGCCCTCGAAAGCGCGCAGGGGCAGGTGGATAACCGGCGCCGCCGGGAGGAAGTGTCGGTGTCACAAAGCCTCGGCGGTCTGGGCAGTCTGGCGGTTTCCGCCTGGTCGCAGGAATACTGGCACCGGCAGAGTCGGGATGAGACGGTGCATCTTGGATTCTACAGCGCCTGGAAAGGGATCTCCTGGGGCGTGGGCTATTACTACACCCGCGCCAGCGGCCAGCAAAAAAATGACCGCTCCTGGTCTTTCAATATCAATATTCCGCTGGGCGGTCCGCTGTCCGACAGCGCGGTGAGCTACAACACCACCTCGGACAGCAATGGCTATACCTCGCAGCAGGTGTCGCTGTATGGCGCGGTGCCGACGCGGCCGAATCTGTTCTACTCGGTTCAGCAGGGCTACGGCAACCAGGGGCGGGGCACCAACAGCAGCGTCGCCCTGGACTACCACGGCGGCTTCGGCAACGCGCAGCTCGGCTATCGCCATGACGCCGCCAGTAATCAGCTGACCTGGGGAGGCGCCGGCTCGGTGGTCGCGCATCCGCACGGCGTGACCTTCGGTCAGACGGTGGGCGAGAGCTTCGCCATCGTCCGCGCGCCGGGGGCTGCCGGCGTGGCGGTGCAAAACGGCAACAATGTGCACACCGACTGGCGCGGTTATGCCGTGGTGCCGTCTCTGACCACCTACCGGAAAAATGTCATTACCCTCGACACGGAGTCGATGGCGGATGATACCGACGTCGACCAGCAGGGTCAGACGGTGATCCCCGGCGGCGGCGCGGTGGTGATGGCCAACTACCGGACCCGCATAGGCAACCGGGTGCTATTTACCCTGCGCAACGCGCAGGGGCCGTTACCCTTTGGCGCCAGCGCACGGTTGGTCGGGACGGAGGAGAGCGGCAATGCGCCGGGCGGCATGGTAGCCGACGGCGGTCAGGTGTACCTCAGCGGCGTGCCGCAGGAGGGAACCCTGGCGGTGAGCTGGGTCGTCAATAACCAGTCGCAGAGTTGCACGATGCATTTTCATCTTGCGGATAACCCACAGCAGAGTCTGAATACGGTGAAAACCGTCTCCGGGCTGTGCCAGTCACGCTGAGGCGGCTATGAAATCTGTTTTTCGTCTACTTCCTTTTCTCTTTTTGCTGGCGCTGAGCGGCTATCTTCCCGGCGCGCGGGCTGAAAACTGCCGCGCGAATATCGGCCAGACCACCGTCAATATTCCCAATATCAAGTATTTGCCCACGCTGCCGGTCAATACTCAGATGACCAGCGCGATGGCGGATAACGGCAGCGGGATCCCCTTTTCCTGCGACCTGCAGCTGCCGACGGCGAGCGCCAAACGCATTGTCTACAAACAGCTGAAAACCGGCGGCTCGCCGGTGGTGATTAACGGACAGCACGTCTACCCCAGCGCCATCGACGGCATCGGCTACTCGCTTAGCTTCCAGTGCGCCGGCGGCCCGATGCGCGCTATCGACGGCAGCCACTCCGCTGGCGGCGAGTCGGTGGTGGTCTGCGACAGCACGATGCTCCCGGCGCTCATGACGCAGCAGCAGACGACGGTCAGGATCGCGGTAACCTTCTATAAGACCGGTACGGTACAGCTGGCGGACGGGACGCATACCAACTCGTCGCCGCTGCCGCAGGTAGGAGAGGTGACCATTGAACAGCAGGCCAACGGAAACGCCGGCTTTGTCGCCAGCGCGCCGGTCAGCATTGATATCGCCGCCCTGAACGTGGACATTGGCAGCAGCGGCAGCTGCCAGGTGGCGACCTCAACGATCCAGGTCAGTCTGGGCACGGTAAACCGGGCGGAGTTTCACGGTAAAGGGAGCACCGGCGGCCAGGCGAAGCGCTTTTCGATCCCGGTGTTCTGTCCGTCGCCGACCGATGTGCGCATCGGCTTTTTCGGCGTCAGCGTGGAGAGTGATACCCTGGCGCTTAGCAAGGCCAGCAACAGCGCCAGCGGCGTCGGCGTGAAGCTGACCTACGGCAATAACCCCGGCGCGGCAGTGTCCGATGGCGCCAGCGTTAAAATCAATGAGGCCAGCAACTTGCCGATCCTGAAAAGGGTAACCGGCAGTAACGCCGGCACGGCTGAGGCCATCAATTTTAACGCCCAGTATGTGCAAACTGACGCCACGGTGACGGCGGGCACAGCCGACAGCATGGTGACCTTCGCCCTCGAGTATAACTAGCGTGGGGCCGGAGCATAGGCCGCCTGAAGGGGGATCGCCACCACCGCGCCGTCATCGTCGATATAGTTCAGCTTGTACAGGCGAGCGCTGTCGGTCGTTGACACGGTATAGCTGCTGTACGGCCGGAGCATCACGTTTCTCATCGGCGAAATGTGGCCTTTATTATCGATCAGCGCCCCGTTGACCAGGGTGATATGCAGTGGGCCTGAGTTAGTTAAGCGCAGGTTATTGCCGCTCTGCTGCCACTGCAGCTTTCGCACCTCTCTGGCGAGGGTGGTGGCGATGGCGGGAGGACGATAAAAGAGCTTCAGGCGGGTGCGGACGATAAACTGCAGCGTATGGTTACCGTCTGACGGCGGCGGATTCTCCTGAATATTGACCCAGTACAGGCTTTCCCGATCGGCGGGGAGCCCGCCGCCGAGATAGATAAAGCGCAGCTGGGCGGTTTGCTGGGGGGATAAATAGACCAGCGGCGGGGTCGCCACCATCGGCAGGCCGACGCGCGATCTGTTGAGCCCGGCGTCCAGCCAGATCTGCACTTTATAGGGTGTGCGGCTGCGGTTATGAATGTTCAGGGTGGCGGCTTTGTCTTTTCCTGAGTAGACCACCCGCGTGGCATCGATGGTGATCCCGGCGCAGGCCTGAAAGGTCATGGCGCTCAACAGCACAGCCAGCTGTATTTTCATCTTCGCTCCCTTTACGTCTCATCCCTGACCGGGAAGCTATTCCTGCATAATGGTAAACCGGGCCGTTGCGTTGCCGTCGCCGGGGAGTACGTGGGCTTTATCCCAGGTGTAATAGAAGGCTTTCAGACTGAAGGTGCCGGAGCCGCCGTCCACCGGGATCTCGATGCGGGGATCGTGCTGCGGATCGAGGTGTGCATCGAGGCCGAGCGGCGTCCCCGTACGGTCGGTGAGCAGAATACCCACGCTGCCGGCCGGCTTACCGCTATCGTTGAGGGCCAACACATGATTTTCAGGCATGGCGGTGGGAGAGGGGCCATCCACCACAATGTAGTAGGTGCCTTTCTCGCAATCTTTGACGCGAATATCGACGCCGACCGCTGGCCCGGTACCCGACTGGCTGTTTTTCAGTCTCGACAGCGGAATATCGCCCATGCTGATGTCGATGACCCCGTTATTGCCCGCCCCTTCGAGTTTGCAGGCGCCGTTCACGACCCTGCCGATGAAATTTAGCGTGCCGTCTGCCGCGTAAACCGGGCCGGCGGCCAGTCCGACGAAGAGCATCGCCAGACCCAGGGTGGTTATTTTCATGTTCATTCCTCCTGTCGTGCCGGTAAACCTGGCGCCAGGGTCATTATTTTGCGGGTCAGATACGGCACAAAATGACTTTAATCGAGCATGTTTTTTATTAATTCATTTATTTGGCAAATATATTGTCGCCTGGAATTAATATATGCTTGTTATTTATTACCTGCGTTTTCCGGGATAGTACTGTGGAGGAATGCTGGAGTAAATAAGACGGTAGTTATCGGTGTCTGAACGCGAAATATCGTGCATTTAAATAAATTATTAATTTATTCAATTGGTTGCTTCTCTCTTGCTGCTGTTTTTTGTGCTTAATTCGGCACGGTTTCAGTCTGGAAAATACGATCGCTGGCGTAAAGCTACGCCCGGCGGATGAGAAATCATTCACCGGGCGATAGCCCTGTTTCGTTTTCAGATTTGCGATCGGCAACCCGATCGTCGGGTTGTATGTCCCGATGTTTAAAAATAGGATGAATTCCCTGTTACGCGCTGCGGATGGTGTTGACTGAGAAG
This sequence comes from Klebsiella sp. V115_8, assembly GCF_029967715.1. NCBI lineage: Bacteria > Pseudomonadati > Pseudomonadota > Gammaproteobacteria > Enterobacterales > Enterobacteriaceae > Klebsiella > Klebsiella sp. V115_8. Next base: position 94,725 of record NZ_JASCAR010000026.1, on the reverse strand, counting down.
CGGCCGGCCACCCCGGCGCGAAAACCCGATAACAAAAAGGATGGCGAGATGAAACTGACGGTGGGGCTGGCGCTGACGCTGGCGATAATGACCTGCGGCGCCCAGGCGCGCGATATGCAAACCATCGAGCGCAGCGGTGAACTGAAGGTCGGCGTGCCGGGCGACTACGCCCCGCTGGCGTTTCGCAATGCCGCCGGCGAGCTGCAGGGCTATGACGTGGACATGGCCCGCGATCTCGGGCGCACGCTGGGGCTGAAGGTGAGCTTCGTCTACACCAGCTGGCCGGCGCTCGCCGCCGATCTGCAGGCGGACAAGTTTGATATTGCGATGGGCGGCGTGACGCAGACCCCGGCGCGGGCGAAGGAGTTCGCCCTCAGCCACCCGGTGGTGGCGAACGGTAAAATCGCCTTAGCCAACTGTCAGGCCGCCCCCCGACTTGGATCGCTGGCGAAGATAGACCGTCCGGAGGTGAAGGTGGTCGTCAACCCTGGCGGCACCAACCAGAGCTTTGTCGATGAGCATATTAAGCAGGCGCAGATCATTCGCGTGAAGAACAACGTCGATAACCTGGAGGCGCTGCGGCAGAAAACGGCCGATATGATGGTGACCGATCTGATCGAAGGCGACTATTACCAGAGCAAAGAGCCCGGCGTGTTCTGCGTCGCCAACGAGACGCCGTTCGCCGGCACCGCCAGCGACAAGGTGTATATGATGAGTAAAGATAATCCGGAGCTGCTGGAGAAAGTGAACCAGTGGCTGGATAGCCAGGATAAAGAGGTTCTCAAACGGAAGTGGAAAATTCGCGGTTAAGCGCTGAGGCGCCCCACCGCCGACGGGCGCGTCCGGCGGTGGTTGTCGGCCGCGGTCAGCGCTGCGGCGACAGCGTCTGTCGCGCCAGGTCGCGGAAGTAGCAGGCGTAGCCGAGGGTGGCGGTCAGGCACAGCATATAGCCAAACGACTCGCTGCCTTCCTCCACCGTATTTTTCACCACCCGAGCGTAGTTCTCATCCAGCACGGCGTACCACAGGCCGTGCATACCGAACAGCCGCGAGAAGACCAGAATCGCCAGCAGGCCGCTGATCATCATCCCGTAATACGGGGTGCGGGTATAATCCGCCAGCTGCGACAGGGTCTGGCGCAAATGGCGCAGCGGCATCAGCAGGGACCCTGCGGTAGCCAGCAGGGCAAACCACACCCAGCTGCCATGGGAGAGTAAATCAAACAGGCCATCCAGTTCGCGGATCAGCATGGCGAGGAAGAAGCCGCCGATGAGGATATTGCTATAGCGCAGGTGGGCATATTTGCGCGCCAGCAGAAGATGAACCAGCACGATGACGGCCAGCACGCTCTCCTGAACCACTTCGGTGAGCGACACCTCCGGGATATCGTTGCCAAATACCCGAATATCCACCCACAGGCAGAGTACCGCGATGGCGGCCGCGACCGCCGCGCCGAGAAAGAAAAGCAAGCTTCGTAACAGAGACATTAACACCACAACTTATATTTAAAACAAATATCATAAGTTTTGGGAATACATGTTCCTGTTCACTTTGTGCGACTTTGCGGCGGTTTTTTAACGTTTTGCGCTTTTTAGCGCCGGGAAAGACGACAGGGGAGGGGGACTCCCCTGAATGAGAGGACGTCAGAGAATATCATCCACCACGCCGCCGTCAACGCGCAGCGCGGCGCCGGAGGTGGCCGACGCCTGCGGCGAGCAGACGTAAACCACCATATTGGCGACCTCTTCCACCGAGGCCGCCCGCTGGATCACCGAACTCGGACGATGGGTCATGACAAACGCTTTCGCCAGTTCCTCCAGCGACTGGCCGGTTTTCGCCACTTCGTCTTTCAGCATTTCGGCAAAGCCGTCGGAAATCGTCGGCCCCGGCAGAACGCTGTTAACGGTCACTCCGCTGCCGGCGACATATTTCGCCAGGCCGCGGGCCAGCGACAGCTGGGCGGTCTTGGTGACGCCATAGTGGATCATGTCCGCCGGGATATTGCGCGCCGATTCCGAGGAGATAAACACCACCCGCCCCCAGCCTTTACTGACCATCGCCGGCAGCAGCCCCCGCGACAGGCGCACGCCGGACATGACGTTGGTCTGCCAGTAGTTTTCCCAGGTCGCGTCATCGGTGGCGTAAAAATCCTGCGGGCCGTAGATCCCGGCGTTATTGACCAGAATATCGACGCCGGTCACGGCCTGCAGCAGCTGTGCCGCGCCGTCGGCGCCGCTGAGGTCGGCGACGGCGGGGCGCGCTTTCGCCCCCGGCACCTCATTTTGCAAGCGGGCGATCGCGGCGTTCACACTCTGCTCGCTGCGCCCGTTAAGGATGATCTCTGCGCCGCTCTCCGCCAGGCCTTTGGCGATAGCAAAGCCAATACCCGCCGTGGAGGCGGTGACCAGCGCGACTTTCCCCGATAAATCAATCTTCATGTTCCTGCCTTCTGGTTGTGGATCTCCCATTAAGCGTAGCAGCGGCGGTATCGGTGGGGATCAGTAACCGGCGTGCTTATTGACCAGGTTTTTGAGCGGCAGCCCGCGACGCTGGCGCTGAATGTTCTCCAGCAGCTGGCGGGCGATCACCTCGGCGGGGGCCGCAGAGGCCATATGCGGGGTGATCACCACCTGCGGATGGCGCCATAGCGGATCGTCCGCCGGCAATGGCTCCTGCGGGAAGACGTCGAGCACCGCTCCGGCGAGCTGGCCGCTCTCCAGCGCCGCCAGCACATCCTCATTGACCATATGCTCTCCACGCCCGCAGTTGATTAACACCGCCCCGGCGGGAAGCTGGCTGAAGAGCGGCGCGGCGAGAATACCCCGGGTCTGCGCGGTGAGCGGCAGGAGGTTAATCAGCCCGTCAAGCGACCCGAGGAAGCTGTCGAGCGCCTCCTCGCCGCGGTAGCAGGTGACGCCAGCCAGCTGCTTCTCACTGCGCGACCAGCCGGAGACCCGATAGCCAAGGCGGGCCAGCTGGTCGGCGATATAGCCGCCAATTTCGCCGAGTCCCATAATGCCGATATGGAAGTCGGCGGCGGCGCGCTGGGGATAGAGCTTCCAGGTTTGGGTCCGCTGGTGGGCCAGCGCCCGGTCAAAATAACGCTGGAACCACAGCACGCCCCACAGGGCATATTCGAACATGCCGTGACGAAAGTCCTCATCGATCACCCGGCACAGCGGGATATCGCTGGCGAACAGCGCGGGCGGCAGATGATCGACCCCGGCGGACGCGGCCTGGATCAGCTTCAGCCCTGGCGAGCGGGTCAACAGCTGCGGGCTAGGGAACCAGCAGCTGGCGTACTGCGCGTCGCGCGCCGCCTGGTGATGGGGCAGGAGCGCGGTGACGTCGGGAAACTGCTGCAGGGCGGCGCAGATATCGCGGGCGAAATCCGCGTCGTTACAATCCACCACGATAGTGATATCGGACATAGGCGTTAGTCTTTGTAAGAAGTATCGAGACGGTCAAGACGGCGCAACCACGCCTGCCAGACCTGTTGACGTTCATGCTCCACGCCCATCAGCTGCTCGCAGGCGTGCTGGCTGAGGTGCGGGGCGATGGTGTGGATCGGGCTGAGGGCCGCCAGCTGGGCGGCGGCCATCTGGATCTCGCAGGCACGATTGAGGTAGAACATGATGTAAAAGGCGTCAGCCACGGTACGGCCCACCGACAGCAGGCCGTGGCTCTGCAGGATCATGGCGATATTATTCCCCAGCGAGCGCTGAATGCGCGCCCGTTCGTCGAGGTCAAAGGCCACCCCTTCATAGGGGTGGTAGCCGACGCGCTGGTAAAACTCGGTGCTGATTTGGTTGAGCTGCAGCAGGCCGTCCTCGCAGGCGGCCACCGCCATCCCCGGCAGGGTGTGAGTGTGGATCACGCAGTGGGCGTCTTCCCGGGCCATATGCACCGCGCTATGGATGGTGAAGCCCGCCGAGTTAGCCGGCGCCTCGCCCTCTACGACCTTGCCCTGCATATCCACCACGATCAGATTGCTGGCGGTGACCTCATCAAACATCATGCCGAAGGGATTAATTAAAAAGCGCGGCTCGCCGTCGCCGGGCAGGCGCACGGAGAAGTGGGTGTAGAGGGTATCCTCCCAGCCGAACAGCGCCGCCAGACGGTAGGCGGCGGCCAGCTGCTGGCGCAGGTGTTGCTCAGTTGCCATTTAGTGCACTCCCATAAATTCACGGATTCGTTGCAGAGAAGGGGCCTCCAGCGGGCTGCGGATCACCTGCGGGGCGATGTCGGCCTGCACCACGCCGTTCTCCATCAGCACCACGCGGTCGGAAATCGACAGGGCGAAGTCCATCTCGTGGGTGACAATCAGCATGGTCATACCTTCGCGGGCCAGCGACTGAATAACCTTCAGCACCTCGCCCACCAGCTCGGGATCCAGCGCCGAGGTCGGTTCGTCAAACAGCATGATGTCCGGCTTCAGCGCCAGCGCCCGGGCGATCGCCACGCGCTGCTGCTGGCCGCCGGAGAGCTGTCCGGGGTACTTGTGGGCATGGGCCAGCAGTCCGACGCGGTCGAGCAGCGCCAGGGCCTGCTCGCGGGCGACCGGCTGATCCAGCAGCTGGTGGTAGCGCGGGGCCAGCATCACGTTGTCGAGCACCGTGCGGTGGGGGAACAGGTTGAAGCTCTGGAAGACCATGCCGATGCGCCGCACCCCGGCGCGCATCTTGCGCTTATCGACGATGGCTCCGCCTTTCAGATAGTCCTCGCCGTAGAGAATGATCTCCCCGCCATCAATGCTTTCGAGGGCGTTGATGGTGCGGATCAGGGTTGTTTTGCCGGAGCCGGACGGGCCGATGATGCTGATCACCTCCCCGTTATCTACCTGCAGGTCGATGCCTTTCAGCACCTCATGCTGGCCCCAGGATTTGCGGATGCCCCGCAGATCCAGCGCCGGCGGCGCGCCGTTGACGGCCGGGGTGTTGATCGCTTCCGTCATCGCCGGCAGGCTCTGGCGCAGCGCCTGGCATTCCGCCTCGCTGAGCGTTTGCGGACGCTTGCGCTGAATATCGAGGCTATTCTCCAGCGCCCGGAACAGCCAGGTGAAGACGGTAACCACCATGACGTAGTACACCGCCACCGCCAGCAGCGTCTCCATCACGAGGAAATTTTGCGCATACAAGCGCTGGCCGGTGAGCAGCAGCTCGGGTAAGGAGACCACCGATAAAATCGAGCTCAGCTTAATGATGGTGATGTATTCATTGATCAGCGTCGGCAACGAGATGCGAAACGCCTGAGGAATTACAATCAGCCGCTGGATGCCGATAAAGCTGAAGCTCAGCGCATGGCCCGCCTCGCTTTGCCCTTTGGCCACCGACAACAGCCCGCCGCGGTGGATCTCCGCCATATAGGCCGCTTCGGTGACGGTCATCGACACCAGCCCGGCGATAAAGGGCACCCCGAGCAGCGGCTGGGTCAGCGGAAACAGCTGCGGCAGGTTGTAGACAAACACCAGCAGCACCATCAGCGGCACGCTGCGGAAAAACCAGATATAGAGTTCGACGGGGATCTTGATCCAGCGCGGCGCCGAGAGCTTCGCGCAGGCTAGCAGAAAACCTACCACCAGGCCGATCCCCCAGGACAAGGTGCTGATTACGATAACCGTCACGCACGCCTGCCAGAATGCCCCAATGCTAAATAATGAAAAAAAGTATCCCCAATCGAACGCCATACTGACTCCTGTTGCGCAGTGCTTATTGTCTTAATCGATGCTTTCTAAGTTGTATTTTTTGATCAGCGCGGCATATTTGCCGTTGGCTTTGAGCGTGGCGAGGGTGGCCTTGATCGCCTCCGCCAGCTCGGTGTTGCCTTTGGCGACATAGATCCCCAACGGCAGCGGGTAGACGAGGCGCGTTGAGCTTATCCCCAGGCGACCGCGGCTCTTATCGACGATAATCTGCGCCGCCGGGGCTATCTCAAGCTGGGCGTCGATGTTCTTCGACAGCAGCGCCTGGGAGGCTTCCGGCGCCGTCGGGAACTCCTGAATAGTGATGGCCGGTTTGCCGTTTTTCAGGCACCACTCATCGGAGTGTTTTTTCAGGCTGGTCACCCAGGTGGTGCCTGCCTGCAGGCCGACCTTCACGCCGCACAGCTCATCTTCGGTTTTCGGCTGCGCCGCGCCGCCCTTGAGGGCGATGATCGACGCGCCGGAAAGGGCGTAAGGGATGGCGTCGGCCTGCTTCTGGCGCTCCGGCGTCACGTACATCCCGGAGATCACCGCATCATATTTCTTGCCGATGCCGAGGATCAGGCTGGTGAACTTGGTGTCGATCAGCTGCGGTTTGGCCTGCAGATGCTCGGCAATCAGCGTCGCGAACTCCGGGTCGAGACCGACGATATTGTTATTGCTGTCATAGGACTCAAACGGCGGGTAGGTGACCTCCATCCCCACCTTAAAGACGCCCTCGGTCAGCAGTTCCGCCGCCTGGGTGACAGAGGAGAAACAGGCGCTGACGGCGAGGGTAAGCGCGACGCGGCGCGAGATTTTTTTCAGGGTGCTAGTCATCATGGATCCTCACGGGTGGTTAGGGTTTTTTTTGCTGTGCCTGTTTTTTCAGATGGCCAAAGGTATGGGTGCCGCGCGCGCGCGCCGGCAGCTGGAGCTCGCCGCGATTGACCTTCTCGCGCAGATAGCGATAGGTTTGCAGCGCCTGGCTCCACATATGCTCGCCGATGCTCAGCTCCTGATATTCGCTGGCTTCGCCGGCGGCGAGAAAGGTCGGCAGCGGGCGGATCAGCGTGTGGTAATCGCAGGCGAAAAACAGCGGGAAGGAGTACCGCTCCTGCGGCACTTTGCGCACCCGGTGGGCTGTAGCAACAAATGTGCCAGCGCTGAGCACTTCCAGCATGTCGCCGATATTGATCACGAACGCCTCTTCTCCGGCGGCGTTCGTGACGGGAGGCGCGTCGATCCACACGCTTTCTTCATTGAGGACTTCAAGCCCGGGCTGGTCGGCGAGCAGCAGGGTGAAGCACTCATAGTCGGTGTGTGCACCAATTCCGGGAACATCTTCGACGCTGGCGTCGAACGGGTAATGGATGAGCCGCAGCTTGGCCGGCGGGCAGGTCACCATCGGTTTGAAATACCCTTCCGGCAGACCGAGCGCGAGGGCGAAAGCGTCGAACAGGCGGTGGCCGAGGGCGAAGACCGCGTCGTAGTAGGCCAGCACCCGCGCGCGGAAATCCGGCAGGTCGGGCCACTCGTTGGCGCCGATCAGCGGCGTACCGGCGAGCACCAGCGGATGGTCGTCCGCCGCCTGGAAGCCAATATCGAAGGCCTCTTTATGGTCCGGCTTGCCGGCGCCGTAGATCTCTTCTCCTTCCGGGACGTAGCCCTTATGGCTTTTGGAGCGGCCGATGTAATAGTTCATCTTCTCCGCCATCGGCAGGGCGAAGATCTGCTTCGCCGCCTCGCGGACGCCGGCGATCAGCGCCGGGTCGATGCCGTGGCCGGTGATGTAGAAAAAGCCCACCTCGCGCGCCGCGCGGCCGATGGCGTCGGCCACCGCCTGGCGCCTGGCGAGATCGTCGCCGGCCAGATCGCGGATATCGATGGTCGGGAGTTCAGTAAAAGCGTGCTTCACGGCGGTCATGGCTGCGGTTCCTGTTCAGTGAGCGTTAAAAACTGCTGAAAGTGGGCCTGCTGGCGCGCGGCCATCCAGGCGTTGAGCGACCAGAGGTCGGCCACCGGAACGTTGGTGAACGGCAGATGGTGCAGATAGCCGTCGGCGCCAAACTCCGGCGTCAGGGTGGTCTGCGGGTAGCCGTGCCGGCGCTGCGAATGCCAGATTTGCTCCCAGAAGCGCTCGGCAAAGGCCAGCGCCGGCTGATACTCCGGCGCCGCCGGGTGCGGCACCTGCGGCCCCTGGTCGTAGCCCACCCGGGCCTGCACGTGATGCACGCGGTCGATAAAGGCGCTGAAGTCATCGCAGGGGTCATCCAGCAGGCGCTCGCTGACCACCACCCAGTGGCTGATGTCGGCGGTAAAGCGCAGCTGGGGGAGCTGCTGAATGATCTCCAGGGTGAGCCACGGGCTGTACAGCGAGGTGGCGCGATGGGTTTCAAAGCTGCAGGTCAACCCAAACCCGGCGGCCAGCTCGTGCGCCTTGCCGAGAAAATCGACCTGCTGCGCCAGCGGCCAGCGATCATTGCCCGCCAGCAGATTGACAAAGCGCGGGTTAAGGCCGCTAGCCTCGGCGAAGCGGATCCGCAGGCGCGCCAGATGCTGCTCCGGCGTTTCATGCTGAGCGGGGAGCACCCCGCCGCCGCTGAAGAGAATGGCGATATACTCCAGCCCCGACGCCTGCAGGCGGTCGGCGAGCTGCCGCCGCTCCTCCGCCGTTAACGGGACGCGGGCTTCGATACCGCAGCAGCCGACGCGCTGCAGTTCATCCAGCGTTTGCGGCCAGGCGGTCGTCACTCCCCAGAGGGTGCGAAAGCATTTCAGCTCCATGGCGGCTTCCTCAGGCGTACTTCACGCCGGGCAGGACGCAGAGCATCTCGTACAGCAGGTTGGCCGCCAGCTGGGAGGTATTACCGCTCACGTCATAGGGGGGCGAGACTTCAACCAGATCGGCGCCAATCAGGTTCAGGCCGCGGCAGCCGCGGACGATCTCCAGCGCCTGAATGGAGGTCAGGCCGCCGACTTCCGGCGTCCCGGTTCCCGGGGCCCAGATAGGATCGAGGCTGTCGATATCAAAGCTGAGATACACCGGCCCGTCGCCCATCTGCTGGCGGACTTCGGCCATCAGCGGCGCCAGCGAGGTATGCCAGCACTGCTCCGCCTGCACCAGGCGAAAGCCCTGGTCGACGCCCCACTGGAAGTCCCCGGCGGCATAGCCCTGGGCGCGCTGGCCAATCTGCACCACCCGCTTGAGGTCGAGTAGTCCCTCCTCAACGGCGCGGCGGAAGGTGGTGCCGTGGGCGATTTTCTCACCGAACATCTCATCATTGGTGTCGGTATGGGCGTCGACGTGGATGAGCCCCACCGGCCCATGTTTTTTGGTCAGCGCCCGCAGGATGGGCAGGGTAATGGTGTGGTCCCCGCCGAGGGTGAGGGGGATCAGCGGATAACTATTCAAACCGGTGTAGTAATCTTCAATAATTTGCACCGATTTGAGCAAACTGTAGGTATTGATCGGCACATCGCCGATGTCGGCTACCGACAGCGAGTCGAACGGCGCGGCGCCGGTCGCCATATTGTACGGACGGATCATCACCGATTCGGCGCGAATATAGCGCGGTCCGTAGCGCGTGCCTGAGCGCTGCGAGGTGCCGATATCCAGCGGAATGCCGACAAATGCCGCATCAAGTCCCTGTAAATCTTCGATAAACGGCAGGCGCATCATCGTGGCGCGGCCGGCGAAGCGTGGCATCTCATTGCCACCCTGCGGTTGGTGAAAGAGGTTATCCATGTCTGCTCCTGAATCTGACGGATGAAACGTAACAGGAGAGATAGTGCGCAACCCGCGCTGGACTTTACATCGTCTGGCGTAAATACTCAGTTCATTTATTGGTGAACTAAATACGATGCATCACGACGCCAGCCTCAATATTCGTCAGCTGCAGGTTTTCGAGGCGGTGGCCCGCCTGGAGAGCTACAGCCGGGCCCAGCAGGAGCTGGGCATTTCGGTCTCCGCCATCAGCAATGCGATGTCGCAACTGGAGGGGCAGCTCGGCTTCACCCTCTGTCAGCGCGGGCGCGGCGGCTTTTCCTTAACGGAAAAAGGACAGCAGTTTTTACAGCAGGCGATCCGCGTGCTGAGCGAACTCAATGAGCTGGAGCGGCAGTCGGCCCTGCTCAAAGGGGAGCACAGCGGCACCCTGTGCATTTCGACGCTCGACTCCATCGAGACCGAAACGGCACTCTCGCTGCCGGTGGTCTTGCGCAGCTTCAGCGACAAATTTCCCCATGTGCATATCAAACTGATTATTCGCACCCCGGCGGAGCAACTGAACGGGGTGCTGAACAACCATATCGACCTGGCCATCGGCAGCTACAACTCGCAGGTGCATAACATCATCAGCGAGCCGCTGTACCGCGAGCAGCACTGGCTCTATTGCAGCGATCTGCACCCGATGTTCTTCAGCCGCCAGCTCGATAAAGAGCAGATCAGCCAGTGTCCGCTGGTGACCCGCAGCTACTGGAACACCAGCGATCTCCGCCGCCGGGGCTTCAGCAAAGGCAGCGCCACCGTTGAGACCGTCGACGCCCAGCTGCTGCTGATCCTCTCGGGGAAATATATTGGCTATCTGCCGGAGCATTACGCCTGGCCGTGGATCAAAGAGAACCGCCTGCGGGTGCTGTTGCCCAACGAGTTTGGCTTTCAGTCGCCGTTCTCGGCCATCTGTAAGCGCGGGCGCAGTAATGAACCCTATCTGAAAGCGTTCCGCGATCTGCTGAAGAAAAACACGGTGGCGCGGCCGAAGTGGAATTATTAAGCGGGGCGGACGCTTCCCTCCGCCGTGGTGGCGGGGTTCGCGCTCAGCGCGCGGTCCGGCGGGGGTGTTTTCCTGTTCAAAAAACGAACGGCGGCCGGTAGCCCGCTTGTGCTGGGGCTGCCGGGCAACTGCCTCCAGGTTATCCACAGGGTTAGGGGCCGCTGATGTGGACAGGTCGCCGGGCGGTGGGCGGGTTAGCGATTCGCTTTGATGGTTTTTTCCGCGATCGAGAGGGTGGAGAGTTTATGCAGGCAGATCAGCGCCAGACAAACCCCGCAGGCGAACAGATAACTTGCCATACAGAATTTTTGCAGACGGGATAAATGATTAATCCGCTCAATCACCGCCGGGCTGGCGAGGCCTTCATACAGGAAAGGCAAAGCCGTTAAGAAGCCGCCAATAAAATAGAGCGCCAGACTGATGACTTCGACGCATTTGCGATAGAGCCAGAAGCGATAGCCCGGCTTTTTCCATTTGAATATCCGCTTTTCATTATTGACGGAAATTAAATGCTGGCATTTGCTGTAATTATCAATATCGCTGACCGGATTTTTGCATTTCAACAGTATTTTTCTTTGCTCCATGGTCAGGTTTTTATCTTTGGTCAGCGCGGCGATACCATATTCGTACGCGATCCGTTGCAGATCGGGATCGTCGCTGTTTTTATGCAGCGCAGCGGCGAACTCACTGATGTTTTTGCGCGAGGTGAATATTTTATCTTTAGGGAATACCCAGCCAGAACGCACGGCAAAAATTTGAATAATCAGCGGGATAATAGCGATAGCATATTTTAAGATCTCAGTCGGAATAATATTCATCTCCGTATTTTCCTTTCCATGATAACGGGGCGGGCTGAAATATACCTTAGCCATCATGATGGAGGGGTGTCAAATATCACGAGGCACGCCGGTATATTTTCCATGGCGAAAGGTGAGCGTCTGGTGAAAGAGGGGAGAGGGCGGTCGTGTCGACTAATGAACAAGAGAATACTCCGCCGGCCTGGCCGGCGGAGGGGGCGGCGTTTATATCGGTCTCGCCGTCAGGGTCATCATATCGCCGATCGCCCGCTGGCGGTCAAAATGGCGATCGCGGTGGATCTCGCTCTCGCCCACCTGCAGCGAGGCGGCCCAGATCTGCTGACAGCGCGGCCGGCGGCGGGCGTCAAAATGCGCCAGCGCGGCTGCGACGCTGTCGGTCTGCTGCAGCGCTTCGCGCAGCACGATGGCATCCTCAATCGCCATGCCCGCCCCCTGACCGAGGTGCGGGGTGGTAGCGTGAACCGCGTCGCCCACCAGAACGACTCGTCCCTGATACCAGGGATCGTCGACGAACAGCTCCTCCAGCGGCTTATAGACGACCTCGTCGTTGTTAACGATATGCTCCCGCAGGCTCCCCGGTAACCCCGCGCCGGGCGGCAGACGGCGGCGCATCTCTGCCGCCAGCTGGTCGCGGGCGTAGCGGGGGTTATCCGCTTCGTGGGAGGTGATAAACAGATACATCAGATCTTCCCCCAGCGGCACCAGCCCGCAGTTGCAGCTCTCGCCCATAAAGCACATCAGATGGTCCACCTCCGGCGGACGCGGAAAGTTGTAGCGCCAAACGCCCTGACCGGTAAAGCGGGGACGATAGCGCTCGCCATACAGCATGCCGCGCACCCGGGAGTAGATCCCGTCGGCGCCTACCAGCAGATCGTAGCGCCCCTGGCCGCCGCGGCTGAAGCTCACCTCCACGGCATCGTCAACCTGACGAAAGGCGTCAATACTCTCGCCAGTGGTCAGTCGGACCCCCAGCTCCCGGGCGGTGGAACAGAGGACGTTGTGCAGGGCCAGGCGGGAGATGCCGACGTTAGCCGGGAACTGTTCACCCGCCAGCCGCTGGCCGGGAAAGCTGGCCAGCTGGTGGCCGCTCAGGGTGTGCACTGAGACGCTGTCAAACGGCCAGGCGGCGTCCAGATAGCGTTCCAGCACCCCAAGCCGCTGCATTTCCCGCACGACATTGTTCTGCTGAATGATACCGACGCCGTAGACCCGCCACTGCGGCTGGATCTCCACCACGTCGACGGCGACGCCGGCCTGGCGGAGGGCGATGGCGGTGCACAGACCGCCGATGCCGCCGCCAACGATTAATACGTTATTGATGTTCATCGTAGCTGTTTTCTCCAGGGTACAGAGTAGAGGACGTTAACCAGGCCAGCGGCGCGCTGACTAATCGCGATAAAGAATGATCGCTATCGCAAAAAACGATATCGCCGTGGAAATTGAAAACAAAAAGTTGCAGAAAAGTTAAATTAAGCCACAGGATAAGCACGCCATTTCTCGCCGGGGGACCCATGCGTTACCAACATCTTGATCTGAACTTACTGGTGGCACTGGATGTGTTACTCGATGAACAGAACATCACCCGCGCCGCGGGCCGGTTGCATATGACCCAGTCTGCCACCAGCGGGGTGCTCAACCGGCTACGCACCTACTTTGAGGACGATCTGCTCACCCAGGTGGGCAGAAAGATGCGGCCCACGCCGCTGGCGGAAGAGCTGCGGGAGCCGGTCCGCGACGTGCTGATGAAAATTCAGACCTCCATTGCCCGCCGGCCGGTGGATGAGCCGGCAACCAGTAAGCGCCATTTCCGCATTATGGCCTCGGATTACGTTATCAACGTGATGCTGAAGGATGCGCTGCAGGCGGTACACCTGCAGGCGCCGAATATGACCTTTGAGTTTTTCTCGCCGGACGCCCAGTCCACCGGCATGCTCAACCGCGGCGAGCTGGATATCATCGTGGCGCCGGAGCGTTTTATGGCCGCCGACCATCCCGCCGAAGCGCTGTTTGACGAAGAGTTTGTCTGCCTGGCCTGGGCGGACAATCCCCACACCGGCGAGGCGCTGACCCTTGAAGCCTGGCAACAGCTGGGGCACGTGTCGGTGGTCTTTGGCCGCGAGCGGCAGCCGGGGCTGGAGGGCAATCTGTTTGCCGAGTCGGGGCTGAGCCGCCGTATCGAGGTGGTGACCCACAGCTACCACTGCGTTCCGCAGCTGCTGATCGGCACCTCGCGGATCGCCACGCTGCACCGGCGGCTGGCGGAGCAGTACGCGGCGATGCTGCCGCTGCGTCTTTTCCCGGTCCCGGTGACGCTGCCGGTCATGCGCGAATTTATTGGCTGGCACCGCTCGCTGGATAACGATCCTATCTTCGGCTGGCTGAAAGCGAAAATCGTCGCCAGCGCACGCTAACCCACTGGTATTGCTCCCGTCGATACCTGACATCCTGAGACATGATTGGTCGCCCGCAGGTGCTTTATGTGACAGTGCCTGCGCTACAGCGATTGCGACTGAATGTTGAAGGATGACCCTATGTTTCGCTATTTCCCTAAAAACTATGTCTGGAACCTGTCGGTGGATCTCTCCATCGAGATGGGCGCCCGCATCGGTGAGATCGAAGAGATGTGCGCGCCGCTATTGGCCGCGTCCGAGCATCCCGACGCCGAAGGCACCCGCGCGTTCCGGGAAACCTGGTCCCGCATGGCCGATAAATTATGCGCGCTGGCCGGCGAAGATGAGGCGCGGGGGCGGCGGCTGTCGGCAGGAGAGAAATATCTTCGGGCGGCCAACTATTACCTGACCTGCGAGCGCCTGCAGGCGCATGGCGCGCCGGACCGCGATGCGCTGTACCGCCGCTTTCTCGATGTCTTTGCCGCCGGGCTGCACCATACCCATGCCAACTGTCAGCGGGTGACTATTCCCTACGAGGGCAAAACCCTGTCGGCGCTTTACGTCCGCGCCGAAGGGGCGACCGGCCGCGCGCCGCTGCTGGTGCAGGTCAACGGTCTCGACTCCACCAAAGAGATGAAATATCTGGTGGGGCTGCCGCAGTGGCTGGCGCGGCGCGGGGTCTCCTCGCTGGTGGTCGACCAGCCGGGAACCGGCGAAGCGCTGCGTCTTCACGGCATGCAGGCCCGCTATGACAGCGAGCACTGGGCCAGCCGGATCGTTGACTGGCTGGAACAGCACCCGGAGGTGGATGCCGGGCGCATCGGCATGGAAGGGGTCTCGCTGGGCGGCTATTACTGCCCGCGGGCGGTGGCGTTTGAGCCGCGCTTCGCCTGCGGCGTGGTGTGGGGCGCCAATCACGACTGGCGGGAGGTACAGCAGCGCCGCCGCGAACGCGAAGGCGATTTTCCGGTACCGCACTACTGGCAGCATGTGCGCTGGGTGTGGGGGGGCGAGGATATCGACGCTTTTATGCGCATCGCGGAGAACGTCCATCTCGACGGCATTCTCGACCGCATACGGGTGCCTTTCCTCGTCACCCATGGTGAAAAGGACTCGCAGATCCCGGTTAAATGGGCGCAGCGCACCTACGACCAGTTGGTGAACAGTCCGCGCCGCGAGCTGAAAATTTTTACTGACCGCGAGGGCGGTGTGCAGCACTCCAGCTTCGACAACTCGATTAACGCCGGGCACTACATCGCTGACTGGGTGGCGGAAGCCCTCGGCGGCCGGGTGGCCTGAACACGCATAAGGAACAACCGCGATGAATATTCTTGGTCCGGATTATCTGGTATTTGGCGTCGATGACCTGACGGGCTGCCGACAGTTTCTTCTCGACTACGGTTTACGCGAGCAGGAGAACGGTTTCTTTAGCGCGCTGGATGGCACCGGGGTGCTGCTGCGGGAGCGTGACGATCCGTCGCTGCCCGCGGCGCTGCCCAGCGGCAGCCAGCTGCGGGAAACCGTCTATGGCGTGGCGGATAGCGCCACCCTTGAGGCAATCGCCGAGACGCTGCGCCGCGATCGCGAGGTGAAGCTCGGCGCCGACGGCGTGCTGCGCTGCGTCGATGATGCCGGCTTTGCCCTCGGGTTTCGCGTCAGCCAGCGTCAGCCGCTGCAGCGGGAAGGGGAGAAAATCAACGCCCCGGGGGATCGCGCCGGGCGGCCGGTCAACCAGACCGGGGCCAGCGCTGACATGGCGGCAGAGCCGCGCTCGCTCTCCCATGTGGTCTATTTTGTGCCGGACGCCGCGCGCGCGGAAGCCTTCTATCAACGGCTGGGCTTTGTCTGTACCGATCGCTTCACCCACGTCGGCCCCTTCCTGCGGCCCGCCGGCACCCAGGATCACCATACCCTGTTTCTGATCCAGGCCCCGCCGTTTATGACCGGTATTGAACACTTTACCTTTCATCTCGGCGGCCCCACCGAGCTGATGATGGCCGGCAGCCGCTTTCAGCAGAAGGGGTATCAGACCTTCTGGGGGCCGGGGCGCCATCAGCTGGGATCGAACTGGTTCTGGTACTTCAACAGCCCGCTCGGGTGTCACATCGAATACGACGCCGATATGGATCAGCACGATGACCACTGGCAGCCGCGCGAAGCGCTGCCGGGAGCCGATAACTCGCAATATTTCCTGCTGGGGTATCGCGAGAAGTGGGCCCCCGGTCCGGATAACGCCCGCTGATGGTTCGCCTGTGCCGTGCCGACAGCCTGGCCGAGGGCCAGGCGCGGGGATTTGACCCTACGGGCAGCGGGCAGGCGACGGTGATTGCCTGCCGCTATCAGGGAATGCTCTATCTGTGGCGTAACCGCTGTCCGCATCTGGATACCCCGATGAACTGGCGGCAGGACGCTTTTTTCAACGCCCGGGGCGACCGGCTGGTCTGCTTCGCCCACGGGGCGATTTTTATGCCGGACAGCGGCCTCTGCGTGCAGGGCGCCTGCGTAGGCCAACGTCTGAGTCCGCTGGCTGGCGAGGTGGACGCCGACGGCTGGCTCTGTCTGCTGGAGGAGGCAGGTTATGAAACTGGCAACACGAGATAACGGTGAACGCGACGGCTGCCTGGTGGTGGTCTCGGGCGATTTGACGCTGATGGCCGATGCGGCGGATATCGCACCGACGCTTCAGCAGGCGCTGGAGCAGGCCGCGCGGGTCTGGCCTGCGCTGCAGGCGCGCTATCAGGCGCTCAATGCGCGCCGCTACCCGGCGGCGCAGCCCTATGATCCCCGGCGCCTGCTGGCGCCGCTGCCCCGCGCCTGGCAGTGGCTGGACGGCTCGGCCTTCCTCAGCCATGGCGAGCGCATGCAGCGGGCCTTTCATCTGCCGCCGATTGCCGGCGCCGACCAGACGCCGCTGATGTATCAGGGCAGCGGGGACGACTTTCTTGCCCCCCACGCCGGGATAGTCTGCCGCCGGGTCGAGGACGGTCTCGACTTTGAGGGCGAGTTCGCGGTGGTGGTGGACGAGGTACCCCAGGGGTGCTCGCCGCAGCAGGCGCTGAGCTGTATCCGCCTGATCGTCTTGCTCAACGATATCAGTCTGCGGGCGCTGGCGCCGCGCGAGATGCAGACCGGGTTTGGTTTTATTCACGCCAAACCCGCCTCGGCCTTTGCGCCGGTGGCCCTTACCCCGGATGAACTGGGCGAGGCCTGGCAGCACGGGCGGGCGGCGCTGACGCTGCAGGTGACCCGCAATGGCGAGCCGTTTGGCTGCCAGTCGGGCAGCGAGATGCATTTCCATTTTGGCGAACTGATTGCCCATGCGGCGCAGACCCGCCGCCTGCGCGCCGGGACGGTGGTGGGTTCCGGCACGGTGTCCGGGCCGGACGCCAGCCGCGGCGCCAGCTGTATCGCCGAGGTGCGGGCCATAGAGATGCTGGCCTTCGGCGAGCCGCGCACGCCGTTTTTGTCCCCGGGGGAGCGGGTGACGATGGAAGCCCACGCCCCTGATGGCCGGCCGCTGTTTGGCGTGCTGGATCAACATGTTGTGATGTTAACGGAGTAAACCATGATCAATCTTTTACAGGGGCGTCGGCTGATCGACCTCTCCGTCACCCTGGATAACAATCCCTGGACCGACCCGCCGCCGCTGCTGCCGAACATTGAGTATCAGGATCATCAGCAGGGATGGCCGGAAATGGCGGCGATGTTTCCGGGACTGGAAAAAACGCAGATGCCGGGAGAGGAGGCCTGGGCCTCGGAGCGTCTGACCGTGACGCCGCACAATGGCACCCATATGGATGCTCCCTGGCACTACAGCTCAACCACCAACGGCGGCGAACCGGCGTTTGGCATCGATGAGCTGCCGCTGGAGTGGTGCCTGCGCCCCGGCGTCCGGCTGGATTTTCGCCATGTCGCCGACGGGGCGATCCTCCAGCCGGAGGATCTGCAGCGCGAGCTGGCGCGGATCGATTATCGCCTGTCGCCGCTGGATATCGTGTTAATCAATACCGCCGCCGGCGCCCGCTACGGCCAGCCGGATTATCTGCAGCGCGGCTGCGGCATTGGCCGGGCGGCAACGCTGTGGCTGCTGGAGCAGGGGGTACGGGTGGTCGGCACCGACGCCTGGAGCTGGGATGCGCCCTTCCACTTTACCCGCGAACGCTTTCAGGCCAGCGGCGACGCCGGGCTGATCTGGGAAGGACATAAAGCCGGCAGGGAGATCGCCTATGGGCAAATGGAGAAGTTGAGCAACCTGGAGCAGCTTCCCGACCACGGCTTCTGGGTGAGCTGTTTTCCCTACAAGATCCGCCGCGGCTCGGCCGGTTTTATCCGCGCGGTGGCGATTGTCGACGCCTGAAGGAGTCGATGGTTATGTTAATTTAATGTGAATGCATTGTGTTAATTGTGATAGCAATCGCAGTCCATGCCACCTGCATCCGGTAGGGTAGAACGGTATGTGTGCTGAGTTCGCTGCGGCGTGTTCAGCCAGGATACCGGGGCGACAGAGCGCCTTTCTTTATCGATAAAAAATAGAACTGTAATTCATATTCTAAATAAAGAGCAGTGACGGAGAGCGGAAGATGGTGATGCACAAGGTTTCAGCAACCCCGCGCGAGGCGGGGGCCGTACAGGCGATTTTACTGATGTTGGCGGCCCTGTTGCCGATCATGGGGACCTTGACCATGCTGCCGGTGATGCCGCTCCTGTTCGGCCATTTTGCCGCGCAGCCGCACGCCCAGCTGCTGGTGCCGATGATCATCACCATTCCGGCGGTGAGCATGGCGCTGCTGGCTCCGCTGGCGGGGAGGGTGGGCGATCGCCTGAGCCGTCGTCGCCTGCTGATTGCCGCCACCGCTCTGTACGCGGGGTTTGGCCTGCTGCCGGTGATGCTCGACGATCTGTATGCCATTCTGCTGGCGCGACTGGTGATGGGCATCGCCGACGCCTTTATTCTTACCACCGCCAATGCGCTGATTGGCGACTACTTTGCCGGCGAGGCGCGCAGCAAATGGCTGGCGGTGCAGAGCGGCATCGGTTCGATACTGTCGACGCTGATCGTGCTGGGCGCTGGCCTGCTGGGCACCCTGGGCTGGTATGGCCCGATCTACCTGTATGCGCTGGCGATCCCGGTCTTTATCGGCCTGTGTCTGTTCACCGCTGAGCCGGCGACTCGCCGTCGCGCGGACAGCGTCGCTGACGAGGAGCCTGTCGCTTTTCCACGGCGCAAAATGGCGACGATCGGCCTGATTACCCTCGCCAGCGCGATCCTCTACTTTCTCGAGCCGCTGCAGATAAGCCAGGTGTTCAGTCAGCTCGGGCTGACCTCCAGCAGCCAGATCGGCATCGCCACCGCCGTTGCGGGCATTGGCGTGCCGCTGGGCGCCTGGCTGTATGGCCGCAGCGGCAGGCAGCGTGTCGACAGGCAGTTTTTCCTTTTTTACGCCATTTTTGGCCTCGGTCTGCTGTTTATCGCCGTGGCCCACAATCCGCTGGCCGGCGTGGCGGCAGCGTTCGTCGCGCAGGTTGGTAACGGAATGCTGATCCCTCTGATGCTGGCCTGGATGTTGGAAGCCCTGCCGGCGCCGCACCGGGCGACGGGGATCGGCATCTGGCACACCTTCTTTTTCCTCGGCATGTTCATCAGCCCGGTTCTGATGACCTTGCTGAACGGCATGACCGGCAGTATGCAGGACAGCCTGCTGCTGTTTGCGCTGCTGACGCTGGCTATCGCCGGCGCGACGGGTATCGCCAGCGCCCGGATGGGGGGCCGCCGCGCGCTGGCTCGTTAATTTCACCTGACGACATAATTACCACACGCCCGCCGGTCTTCCGGCGGGAAGGGGAGGCCATTATTTAGAAAAAGCGTACACCTTATTTAGCGTTAACTTTCAGCCTAATTAATCCCTGTAAATAAACGTATTGTGACTAATTTATTTTTCACGATATGGCGCATCTTACCTGCAAAAAATAAAAATGAGGGTTTATTATGAGTCTCTGCTGTACCGACGTAAGTAAGAAAATAGTGTTTCCACTTTCGGCGCTGACGCTGGCGATATTCTCCAGCACCGCGCTGGCCGATACCTGGACCTGTGAGCAACTGGATAAACTGAATACCCGCTCCGCGCAGGTCGTCAGCCCTCCGTCGACCTGCGAATCGCTCATCGGCGATATTGGCGGCTTTCGCAGCGCGCTGGCCGACCGCGGGTGGGGCGTCCAGTTAAGCTGGAACCCGATGGTGATGTACGATCTGAAAGGCCAGTCCGCCGACCCGCAACAATATGCCGGGCAGAATTTTACCTGGTCGCAAAATATGTCGCTGAACGTCACCTACGATTTAAGCCGAATTGGTTTTAGCAAAGACGCGCAATTTACTTTTTCTCCCCAGTGGGCGACCTCGAATTATCATGATAGCTATCCGGAACTGCATAATATTGCGGTGCTGGCGGTGAACCAGCCCTTATTAAACGGCCAGCTGGAACTGCAGTATGGTTTTTATCCGTTAATTCGTCAGTTTTACGGCATGGTGCTGGGGGGGAACTCCTCGTCAGCCGCGCTGGGGCCGACCAGCGTGATCCCGGTGCAGGTGGGGATCAGCCTCAACGCGCCGACGCCGACCTTCACCGCCATCGTCCGCGACAGCGATAAGAAGTTCTATAACAACTTTGCCGTCAGCCGCAGTATGTCGCCTGCCGGACATCTCGACGACGTGGAGCAGAACCCCTCGGGGCTGAAATGGCACGTCGATGGCGCCAACCCGATCCTGGTGAATGAGTTTGGCTTTAAGCAGGCGGCGGGCGAGTCGCAGCGATCGCTGTGGTTCCGCGCCGGGGCTATCTATAACACCTCGCACTACCAGTATTTTGACCAGCCCGGCGACAGCAGTAGTAACTATGCGTTCTACGTCGCCAACACCATGCAGCTGACCCAGCCGAAAAAAGGGCTTCCGCTGGGGCTGTATCTCGATGTGAAAGCGGACTACGCGCCGGACGATCGCAATGCTTACACCAGCGACTTCCAGGTGACCTTCTTTGACATCGGCCTGTTTCCTGGCCGCGAGCAGGATATGACCTCGCTGGGCTACACCCGCTCCTTTATCAGTAAGAAGTTCCGCGATTATGTCGGCGAGGCGGGGATGGAAGCGCCGCAGAGCATCAACGCCATCTCCCTGTCGCACGCCCTGCGCGTGACGAAAGGTATTTACTGGATCAACGGTATCACCTGGCAGGATAACCCGACGCTGGTGCCGAAGCATGAGTCGGCGGTCCTCTGGCAGTCCTCGATGTACTGGAACTTCTGACACCGATCGTCTCAGGCTTTTAACCCCGCCCGCTGGTACGCTGCCGCCGGGCGGTTTTTTTTTACGCGAATCGGCTGGCGCAGGAATAAAAAAAGAGGGCCGGCACGTTGCCGACCCTCTTTGACATCGATCCGGGCTTAGCCCCGGTGGCTGATTTTCCCGTCGGGAGTCAGCACGAAATCGAAGGTTGCCCGGATATCGTCGCTGGCGAAACCCACCGCCAGCTGCCAGGGGCCGCTGGCCAGGCGCCATTCCTGGGCTGGCACCTGCCAGCGCTGCAGCGCGTGACGCGGCAGGGCAAGGGTCAGGGAGGCTTCCTCGTGCGCCGGGACGCTGACCGCCGCAAACTCCGCCAGCGCCGACCAGGCCGTCTCCGGCCCCCGCAGGTAGAGCTGGACCACTGCTTTTCCGGCGCGGGCGGCGCGGTTTTCCAGCCGGCAGCGCAGCTGCATAGCATCCACCTCGTCGCCTGTCAGCGCGGCGGCGCTCAGGGTGATATCGGCATACCCCAGACCGTGACCAAAGGACCAGGCGGCGGGGCGTTCGCGGGCGTTAAACCAGCGATAGCCCACCTGCTGGCGCTCGTGGTACCAGAGGTCCCCTGCGGCGTCCGGCGTCAGGCTGCGCACCGGATAGTCGTCCAGACGCTGGGCGAAGGTCACCGGCAGGCGACCGCCAGGCTCACGATCCCCGGCCAGCACCGAGGCCAGCGCCGGGCCAAACTCCTGGCCCGGATACCAGACGACCATGACCGCCGCCGCGTCGGCGAGACACCCGGTATCCACCGGATGGGCGACGTTGAGCACCACCACCGTCCGCGGATTCGCCGCGCAGACGGCGCGGATCAGGGCGACCTGATCCGCCGGCAGCGCGGTAGCGTCCCGGTCGATGCTCTCCAGACCGGCATCGGCCGTTTCGCCGATCACCAGCACCACGCTGTCGGCCGCCCGGGCATGGTCGACCGCCTGCTGCAGCAGGTCGATGGTTTGCGGGGGCTGGCAGCCGAACCAGATGCCGTGGCCGATACTGCTGCCCAGCGCCATCTCGGCCCGGAAGGTCAGGGTTTCCCCCGCCTGCAGCGGGAAGTCGAGACGGGTATGCGGGGCTTGCATCAGCTTGCCCATGATATCCCCCTCCAGCGCCTCGCCGTTAAAGGTCGCCATACGCTCGCCGTTCAGCTGCAGGGCGATCTCCCCGGTGCCGCCGATCCAGAAGCCGTAGCGGCCGCTCACCGGCGCGGTGAACTGGCAGCTTACCGTCACGGTGGCGCGTTCGGTCAGGCGCAGCATGTCGCCGACGCCCGGCATATCGCGGAACCAGATCAGCGAGGAGGCGTCGCGTACCTCCTGATGAACCACGCCCCCGTCGGCGGTGGCGTAGGCAACGTCCAGGCCGCGCTCGCCGGCGGCGGTGCGCAGCGGCAGATGATGCAGAGGCGGGATGCGGTAATCGCTCTCCACCCCCTGGGCATAGCTTATTTCGACCCCTGCGGCGGAAAAGCGCTGGTGAATGGCCTCCAGAGGAGAGATCAGCCCCGGCATCAGCGCCACTCTGGCAAAGGTCCCGCCCTGGAAGCAGGGCGTCGTGGCGTTGGGGCCAATCACCGCCAGCCGCTGTCCCGCCTGCGCGGCGAGGGGCAGCAGCCGCTGGCGATTGTGCAGCAGGACAAACCCCGCCGCCGCCGCCTCTTCGAGGGTGTGACGCCGCTGCGCCTCGGCGGCGGCAGAGCCATCCCAGGGCAGGGGATGGCTGACCCGTTCGGCCAGCCGCGCCAGCCGGACGGCGGCATCGTCCAGCCGCCGGGCGTCGCTGTCGGTGTCCATCAGCGCGGGCAGCAGGCGCTCGCCCATATGGCGGGCCGGGCCCGGCATCTCCAGATCCAGCCCGGCGCGGAAGCTGGCCGGGCCGTTCTGGGTGCCGAACCAGTCGGACATCACCAGCCCGTCCCAGCCGAGATCGCGCTTCAGCCACTGGCTGATGGCCTGATGCTGCTCGGCGCAATAGATCCCGTTCACTCGGTTATAGGCGGTCAGCATGCCCCAGACGCCGCGGCTGGCCGCCACTTCGAACGGCCAGAAATAGACTTCGCGCAGGGTGGCTTCATCGACAACCACGTTCATGGTCCGCCGATCGGTTTCCGAATCGTTGCAGACCATATGCTTGACGATGCAGCCTACCCCCTGGCGCTGGACGCCGTCGATCCACGCCGCGCCGAGCTCGGCGATATGCCGCGGGTCTTCGCCGAAAAGCTCAAACGCGCGGCCGGCAAGGGGGCTGCGCAACAGGTTCAGGTTAGGCGCCAGCAGCGCCTGCGTTCCGGTGCGCAGCGCCTCCTCGCCGATGACGCCGCCAACCCGGCTGACCAGCAGGCGGTCCCAGCTGGCGCCAAGCGCCAGCCCGCAGGGGCTGAGCAGGGCAATATCCCGCTCGTCAACCCGGCCGCCGGTGATCCCCATCGGGCCGTCGGACAGGGTGACTGAACCCAGCGTGGAGTGGGGGATAGGGTGGGTGGACCACATCCCCATCCCGGCGGTGAGCCGCGCTTTTTCGGCAACGCTAAGCGACAGACTGAGCGCAGGCATGGGCATGTCTCCGTAAGGGGGCGGCGGGGGCGAAGGCCAGCGCTTGTTCGGCTACGGTGGCCAGCGCGCGCTGGACCGCGTCGTCGGTGCAGCGGCCCTCGCTGTCGAACAGCGACACGCCGGCGGTGTTGAGGGTCACCCCCAGCGGAGTCGGCCAGCCGCGCAGGGCGTGAACGATCCCGCGCATGGCGCCGAGGGTAGTGTTGCAACCCTGCCAGCCGGCGGCGGTGACGATGCAGCCCACCGCCCGGCCATCAAGATAGACCCGGCTGTCGCCGCGCAAATCTTCCAGCAGGTCGATGGCGTTCTTCACCAGGCCAGACACCCCGCCGTGGTAGCCCGGCGAGGCCAGCAGAATGCCGTCGGCCTGGCGCACGGCGTCGACAAACGCCGTTTCCTGCGGCGTGCGGGTGGTGACTTCCGGGTTAAACGGCGGCAGGGCCGCCAGTTCAGCGCCGCCGAACAGTTGGGTCTGCGCGCCGAGCGTGCGGGCGTGGGCCAGCGCGGCGGCGAGGGCGCGCTCGGTGCTGGAGCCCGGGCGGGTGGTGCCGCCGATGCCGATCAGCAGCGGCGGGCGTGAGAAAGCAGGTTTATTCATAGCAGGATCTCCCGGTCGGATTAGCGAAAGCGCGGCAGGATCTGGTCCGCAAACAACGAGATCGACTGCTGGCTCAGGCGCAGGCGCTCCTCGGTCAGCGGGCCGTTGGTGAAGCCGAGCAGCACGTTGCCGATGCCCAGCTGCTGATGGCGTTCCAGCTCCTCGGCGACGGTCTCCGGGCTGCCGTACAGGCACCAGGTTTTGATCCACTCTTCGCTGAAACAGTCCGGATGGCGGTGCAGCGTAACGCCGCTGAACTCTTCCGCCCGCTTGTTGTACTCATATTCCCGGTCGATGGCCTGCTGGTACCAGCCCATGATCTGCAGCATCTCTTCGCGGGCCTGCTCGTCGGTGGGGGCAATATGGACGCACTGCCAGGTGTGGGTGGTCCACGAGAGGCAGTGGTTCACCACCTCGTCGCTATGGCCGGCGTTAAGCAGGGCATCGCGGTAGCGGGTGAAATAGTGGGTCAGCTGGCCAAACGGATCGTTGCTGGCCGGGATCGGCGGAGTAAACGCGGGAATAAAGGCCGGCCAGCCGTTATCGGCGGCGCGCTGCATGCTGGTTTCACGCAGCGCCACCGGCATAATGCGGTTGAACGGTTTTTGCCAGGGGGCAGGAACGATGCGCTGGACTACCGCGCCCTTATAGTGGCCGGTTTCGAAAATGATCGGATCGTCTTCAATATTTTTCTCCCACAGCCGCTGGACCAGATCGAGGTTCTCCTGCAGCAGGCTGGAGGCGTCCTTGTAGTTCACGCCAAAGCCGATCATCTCTTCCGGCGTGGTGCCGCTGCCGATGCCCACCAGCAGGCGGCCTTCGGTGAGTTGATCCAGCAGGTTAACGCGCTCGGCGAAGCGCACCGGGTGGTGCAGCGGGACGGTGGTCACCGACATGCCGAAGTGGATCTTTTTCAGCTGGCCGGCCAGGTAAGCGGCGAAGACAAACGGATCGCTGGACATCGGCGCATAGCCGGTGAAGTGATGGTCTGGCATAAAGACCGCATCGAAGCCGCGATCTTCGGCCTGGCGCGCATGATCGATCAGCGACTGCATGACAAAACGATCCTGCTCGGGGGCGGTGGAACGGCCGACGAGGAAAACAGAGAAACGCATAGCAACTCCTGGGTTGTGTGGTGGTTGTTATTATTAAATAGAACTAGAATTATGATTCTAGTTGTTTATCAAAGAATGAAAATGACCGCCATCACACTTTTGCCACATCGCCGACGGGGGAGTCGGGTGGGCAATTTGCAGCGTGGTCGCTAACTGCAATACACTGCGGGGGTTTTCTATGGATAAAGAGGTGAGAACTGCGATGACCGATCTTCCCGCGATGCGCCAGCCGAAACAGGACCGGAGCCGGGTGGCGCTGGAGCGGCTGATGGCCGCCAGCCGTGAAATCCTGCATGAAGGCACCTTTGAGCTGCTGACCATTGCTGAAATCAGTAAACGCTCGGGCGTTTCTGTCGGCTCGATCTATGCCCGCTTCGGCGGCAAAGAAGATCTGTTTATCGCCGTCATGATGGAGGTGATGCAGGAGCTGGACGCCGAATGGCAGCAGCTGATCCAGCAGCTGCACGCGCGCAATCTGCCGCTGCGCCAGCGGCTTCCGGCGCTGATGGATGTCCAGGCGGAGTATCTGCGTCGCCATGCCGGGATCCTGCGGCCGTTTATGGCGCGGGCGGATGATGAGCGCGTGGCGGGGATTGGTAAAGCCGCTTACCAGAAAAATGAGCAGACCTTTATCGACCAGCTGCTCGACGCCGCGGCGGAGATCCGCCACCCGGAGCCAGAGCAGGCCGCCCGCTTCTGCTTTACGGTTTCGTATGCCGCGCTGGCGCGCTTCCTCGGCCTGGGGTCGGCGGCAGAAGCCGCCGGCGAGGGCGACTGGGAACAGCTCAAACGCCATCTGGGCATGATGTGTCTGAGCTATCTGGTTACCCCCGTCGAGGCCGGCTAAGCCGCGGGATTTTACTTCGCTAACTGCCAGGCGCTGGCCTGCTTGTGCTGACGCAGGCGCTGGCTATGGCGGGAGAAGGTATAAAGAAATATCGCGGCGGCCAGCACCAGCGCCGCGATGCCGAGCGTCAGGAAGGCGCTCAGCACATCGTTCCCGGCCCGCAGGCGGATCGCGCCGACGATAATCGGGCTGACGAACATGCCCGCGAAGAAGGCCCCGGACCAGGCGCCCATCGCCCGGCCGCAGTAGGCGGGCGGAATCAACGATCCTACCCAGTAAATCATCGCATTAATCGCCATGCCGGCACCCAGCTGCTGGATGGCGGAGCCGATCCCCATGGCGATCAGCGTTCGCGATTCGCCCACCACCAGCATTCCGATCCCCATCAGGCAGAGCATGATGGCGAGCACGCGCTCCGGCGTATAGCGGCGGGAGACCAGACCGAACAGCAGCGAACCGACCGGCACGGCGAGGCTGACCAGCGACATAATCAGGCCGATACGCTGCGGGCTGGCGTTTTGCAGGGTATGAAAGGCGTTGGCGCCGTTGATGGTGTACACGTAATAAATGATGGCGCAGACAAAGGTGAGCACGCTGAGGGCGATCACTCGCGGCCACGGAAACGGATTATGCTGCGCCGCCTGGGCGGCGTACTGCGGACGGGCCGCCTGAGCGGGTTCGAACATCCAGAAGTACATTGCCAGAAACAGCAGGATGGCGACAAAGTAGATCATAAAGGCGCCGTTCCAGCGCAGGGCGGTCAGATAGCCGGAGCTGGCCAGCACCAGCACCGCCAGCGCCGGGCCAATCACCCCCTGCACCGTCAGCCAGAAGCGGCGCTGTTTGTCGTCAAAGTAATCGATCAGCATGGTGTTGGCGATGGTCAATACCACCGCCTCCGCCAGCCCGACGCCGAGGCGGCTGCAAAAGATGCCGGTCAGGGAGGTGATGTACAGCGGCATTGTGCCGCAGATGCCATACAGCAGCGTGGCGCTGAGCAGCAGTTTGCGGCGGCCAAATTTATCCGCCAGCCAGCCGGTGCAGGGCCCGGCGATGGCGATCACCAGACCGGGCGCGGTGAGCATCAGCGGCACCAGGGTTTCGACATAAGGCACGCCGGCGAAGTGCTGGATCAGCGTCGGGACCGCCGGCGCCAGGGAAACGATCGCCAGGATGGGCAGAAAGGCGGTCAGGGCGATGATGATGCCCTGGATCGCGCCGGCTTGCGGCGCGTGGGGCGGATTCAGACTATGGCTCACGACGTTCTCCTTTTATCGCGCGGGTCGCCTGTCGTTGGCGGCGGCGCGGTTTTTTAGTATGCAGGTCAGGGATACAGGTGGCGGCGGGAATAGCCGCGGATTTAAGAGTAGGAGCAGGAACGGCGCGGGGAAAAATTGTGATTACGTATGTGATCCATCACAAACAAAAATACCATTGGTTTTGTATGGTTATTGCGGCAATAAAAAGGCGACCGGTGTCGCCTTTCGCGGGGAGCGGGGCCGCTTGTGCCCCGGTGAGCCAGAGGCGCTACAGCAGCCGCGCCACGATATCGTCAGCGGCGAGGATCGCCAGCGCGACGCTGGTCAGCGTCGGGTTGCAGGCGGTTGAGGTGGGGATCGCCCCGTTGCCGCCGACGTACAGATTGTGAAAACCCCAGACCCGCGAGCGGCGGTCGGCCACGCTGTTGCCGTCGTTCGCTTCTCCCAGGCGACAGGTTCCCTGGTAATGCAGCGAGGTGCCCGCCGGCAGGATCATGGCCTCCCCGCCGGGCGCCACGCGGCCCAGCGCGGCGCCGACGCGTTCAGTCACTGCCACCGCCTGCTGTAAACGGCGGCGATCGCCGTCGGTTAACTGATAGTTCAGCTGCATTTTCGGCAGCCCTACGGCGTCGGTTTCATCACTGAAGACGATCCTATCCTCCTCGCGCAGCTCCTTGGCGAGGAACAGCCCCAGGCCCACCACCGGCTTCGCCGGGGTACCCGACGGCTGGGCAAAGGCGATCGGCGAAGTATCCATCTGCATCAGTTGACCGTGGAACGGAAAATCGGGCTCATGGAACGGCAGCCAGGTGACGCCGGAGACATTGTCCCTTCCGTCGCGCACCGGGGAGGTCGGCGCGACGGCGGCCGGCGGGGCGTCCACTTCAATCAGGGCGATCACCTGCGGCTGATCGTTGAGCCAGCGCCCCAGCGCCCGCGGACGGATGCCCGAGGCGTACAGCAGCTGCGGCGTACGCAGCGCATCGGCGGCGACCACTACCGCTTTGGCCGTCACCACATACTGTTCGCCGGTACGCAGATCGCGCAGCTCCGCCCCGCGGGCGACGCCGTCCTCGCTGAGGATCCGCGTGCACAGGGTGGCGGTGCGGATCTCCACCCCGCGCTGGCGGCGGGTCTCTTCCTCCGCCAGCTCGCCGAGCACCGCGTCGACGCCGGACCAGCGCGGCTTGCCCTCCGGCGTCGCGGCGCAGGCCAGCGGCATAGGCTGCGCCAGCCGCGCCGGCGGACGGTCGCTGGCGAAGTGCTGATTAAGGGCATCGACGATTTGCCGGCCGATGGCGGTGGCCGGAAATCCTTCGCGGGTCACCTGCAGATAATGCTCTGCCGACTCCCAGGCGTCGGCCATCTCCCGGGGATCGAGAAAGGGAATGACTTCGCTGCCGCCCGGGCGCGGACAGGCGCAGGTCCAGTGGACGCCCATGCCGCCGAGGTTAGTGGAGAGCGCGGCGGCCGGCATGCCGCTGTGGGGCGCCGCCGGGTCGAGAAGGTGGGTGCCGGGCCGCGCCTGCAGGGCGTCTGCCGGCAGATTTTCCGGCAGGGCGGCCAGCGGAAACGCCCGGGCGCGGTCGTAGGCCGTTTCCCGCTGCGCTGGCGCCAGGTTGCGGATATTAACCCCGGTGGCGGGCGT
The DNA here is from genome assembly GCF_029967715.1 of Klebsiella sp. V115_8. Classification (NCBI taxonomy): domain Bacteria; kingdom Pseudomonadati; phylum Pseudomonadota; class Gammaproteobacteria; order Enterobacterales; family Enterobacteriaceae; genus Klebsiella; species Klebsiella sp. V115_8. The sequence goes on along the minus strand of NZ_JASCAR010000026.1, from coordinate 65,717 downwards.
CAGCGCTTCGCCGGCTTCCACCACCAGGATCCGCGCGGCGCGGCGGTCGGCAATCCGCCGCGCGAAAGCGGCGCCTACCGGGCCGCTGCCAATAATCAGTACATCGATGTTCTCATCCATATCAGTCCTTGCCTTTGTTGTTCTCCGGGCGCATGCCCGTTGCAGGTGTACAGAAAATAGGTACTACAGCTTTGTGCGTCCTGATAAATGGTTCCTCATGATAGCAGCCATTGCCGGACGCGATAGGTCATGGCTTCCCTGGCGGGGGAAGCACCGAGACGGGCAGCAGGCGGCTGAGGGCGGCAATCGCCAGCAGGATCAGGGCGCCGAGGGTCAGCAGGGTGATAAATGCCCCGCGCCAGGCGTCCGGTGCGGAGGCGCTTTGCGCCAGATAGAAACCGCCAAGGGTCGCCATGCCGAGGGCGGCGCCGAACTGCTGGCCGGTGCGAAATAATCCCGACGCCGCGCCGGCGTGGGCCACCGGGATCGCCGCCATGGCAAAGGCCGGCAGCGGGGCGGAGATAAGCCCCATCCCACAGCCGCACAGGCCGAACCCGAGACCCAGCGCGGTCAGCGGCAGCGTCCCCGGCGCCGCGGCGATCCCGTAGCCCATCAGCAGCAGGCCGCTCATCTGCACGGCCACCCCGACCAGCGTCACGTTACGCCCAAGACGAGGCGATAGCCGGCGGCCGGCGACGGCGATGGAAAACATCGCCCCGAGGGCGAAGGGGATGTGCAGCAGGGCGGTATGGAACGGGCTGAAGCCCAGCCCGCTCTGCAGCACCAGCGCGGTGGCCAGCAGCAGCGAGGCGGTGGTCAGCTGATAGAGCAGGGTGATGACGATCCCGGCGCGAAAGAAGCGGTCGCGCAGCACCGCGGGGGGTAACAACAGCGTGCCGCCCCGGCGTTCACGGCCCAGCAGATGACGCCAGAGGAGGGCCACCGTGATGAGCGACAGCAGCGGCGGCAGCGCCATCCATAGCGGCCAGCGCAGGGCGGGGCCTTCGATCAGGGTGAGCAGCAGCGCGCCGCCGCCCACCACCGCCAGCAGGGTACCCAGCGGATCGATACCTTTGGCCGCTGGGCTGCGCACCGCCGGCAGCGCCCGCCAGGCCAGTATCACGGCGACGACGATCACCGGCACGTTGATCAAAAAGATCGGCCGCCAGCTGAGGCCGAACAGATTGCTTTCGATGATGATCCCGCCGAGCACCGGGCCGAGGATCCCGGCGGCGCCGCCGAGCAGGCCGAAAATACTCATCACCCGGAAACGTTCGTGCGGGCGATACAGAACCTGCATCAGGGAGAGGATTTGCGGGCCCATCATCGCCCCGCAGGCCCCCTGCGCAATACGCATCGCCACCAGCATCTCCGGGCTGGCGGCCAGCCCGCAGCCGGCCGACGCAGCGCCAAACGCCAGCAGGCCGCTGATAAACAGCCGCCGGTAGCCATACAGATCGCCGAGCCGACCGCCGGTGAGCAGCAGAATGGAGAAAAAGAACAGGTAGCCGGTGACCACCCATTCAATTTGCCGCGGGCTGGCGAGCAGATCCCGCTGTACCACCGGGATGGCGACATTAATGATCGAGACGTCGATGATCTCCAGTACCAGCGCTATCGAAACCACCAGCGTGGCCAGCGTGCGCTGCCGCTCGCTGGTATAGGGAGGCGCCTGAACCGCGGCCGCCGAAGCGTTATTGAGCATGATATACCTTCAGATTTGGTTAAAAACTTGTTAAATAATGTTGACAATTTATAGCAATCAGAGATTAGAATTAGAGCACTCATTCTGGTTATGCCGCGTCAGATCCTGCTGTTGATCGCGAAGCCAGAAGGGAAGGCGTCACACTGCCGCTCCGAAACAGAATAAGAATTCTTATTCTAATTTTGTTTGTTTTGATCTGGCAAGTAGAGAAGGGGGTCGGATGTATTTGTCCGCATGTATTGAATGGCTGTTTCGTGAAGAGTATCCCGATTTCAGCGATCGGGTCCGGGCGGCGAAAGCGCAGGGATTCAGCCACGTTGAGTTTCATCTCTGGCGTGATAAACCGCTGGCGGCGCTGGCGCAGGCGCTGGAGGAGACCGGCGTGAGGCTGTCGAGCTTCGTGGTGGAGCCCCGGCGCAGCCTGGTGGATCCGGCGGAGCATGAGCAGTTTCTGGCGGCAGTGAGCGACAGCCTGGCGGCCTCGCGCCAGCTGGGGTCGCCGCCGCTGGTGGTGGCCTCCGGCTTCAGCCGCGAAGGGGTGGCGATCGCCGAACAGCAGGCGCAGGCGATCCACATCCTGCGCCAGGCGGCGACGCTGGCGGAAGCCGCCGGGGTCACTCTGCTGCTGGAGCCGCTCAACACCCGCATCGATCATCCGGGGATGTTCTTAAACGACACCCGGCTGGCGCTGGACATTATCGAGGCGGTCAACAGCCCGCGGCTGCAGCTGCTGTTTGACGTCTATCACTCGCTGGTGATGGAAGAGGAGATGGAGGAGGTGCTCGGCGGCAGAATGCACCGGGTGGGACACGTGCAGATAGCGCAGGCGCCGGAACGTAACGAACCGGATCCGCGCAGCGGCGAGTGGCCAGAAGTGATCGCCCGGCTGCAACGCCTGGGCTACAACGGGGCCATTGGCCTGGAGTATAAACCGTCGCTGCCCGCAGCGGCCTCGGTGGCCCGCGCCCGCGAAGCGACCGGCTTATCCTGTTAACCAACTTACCTGGTACTTTTATGACTCAGAAAATAAAACGCGGCGTCAGTCTGTACAGCTTTCAGAATGAGACCTATCTCGGCAAGATGTCCCTCGATCAGGCGATCGGTCACTGCGCGGCGTTCGGCGCCCGCGGCATTGAAGTCGTCGGCGAACAGACCTTCGCCGGCTGGCCGGAGTGCGGCATGCCGGAGGCGGCGATCGCCGACTGGCGCCGTCTGATGCAGCGCCATGACACGGTGCCGGTGTGCCATGACTTTATGCTCGACTATAAACGTTATAAAGACCGGCCGATGCCGTTTGACGAGCAGGTGCGCAGCGTGCAAAACGACATCGATTTTGCCGCCCGGCTGGGCATGCGCTTTATCCGCTCTCTGGTTTCCGTGGCGCCGGAGGTGCTGGTGGCGGCGGCGCCTTATGCGGAAGACAAAGGGATCACCATTCTGCTGGAGGTGCACGCCCCGCTGCATTTCGACCATCCGTGGATTATTCGCCATGCCGAAGCCTATGAAAAAGCCAACACCCGGGCGCTGGGCTTCCTGCCGGATATGGGGATGTTTTTAGCCCGCTTCCCGCGGGTGTGGAAAGAGCGCTTTATTCGTAACGGTTGCCCGCAGGCGGCGGCGGATTTTATCGAGAAAGCCTATGAGGAGCGGACGCTCAGCGAATACGTGATCCTGGATGTGATGCAAAAATGGGGGCCGGGCCCGCAGCTGGCGATGGCGGAAACGCTGCGCCACAACGCGGCGTTCGAGCCGAAGCGGATGCTCGATTTTATGCCGCGGATCCACAACATTCATGCCAAATTCTACGAAATGACCGACGAGATAAGCGAATGGTCAATTCCCTACGATGAGATCTTCCGCGTGCTGCAGAAGGGCGGCTATGAGGGGTATGTGTGCTCCGAGTATGAAGGCAACCGCTGGGTGGAAGATGCGCAGGAGGTGGACAGCCTGGAGCAGGTCCGCCGCCAGCAGCTGATGTTCTGTCGCCTGTTAGATGAAACCCCACCCCCGGCGCTGCTGGGTCAGTAAGGAGCATTATCATGTTTGATCAGCATATTATCTGCCGCGAAGGTTTCGGCAACGTCACCCGCGACGGGGAAATTATCGGCGTGCGCTTTTTGGCCCGTCTGCCTTACTACCGCGGTCTGGGTTTGTCGATGGTGGAAGATATCGCCGTGACCCTCAACGGCGAAGCCATCCCGCGGCAGGCGATCCGCCTGGCGCTGCGCGGCCGGGAGTGGACGCTCGACGAGCTGGAGAGCGTTTACGACGACCGGTGGAACTTCGGTGAAAAGGCGACCATCACGGTGCTCAAACCCGGCGGCCTGCCGGCCGGCTGGCATCGCCTGAAGGTGGCCGAGAGGCTGCGGATCTCCTATCTGCCGTTTGTGCCGGTGACCACCTTTGAAACCGAGCTGGAGTTAACGGCGTAACCTCCCGCAGGATCCGCTGCCGTTATGGCAGCGGATTTCTATACCACGGGGCAGCCACCGGGGAGCGCTGAGGAGATTGCCGTCCAGTCAAACCGCTTCGGAAGAGCGCGGTTTCTCAGCCTGCCTGTGCAGACGAAATAGGAAAATTTACTTCGCAGGCTAACCGCAGATTGCTTCAAAAAAATTCCCGTATTTGTTATATTGTTGTTCATTGATTACTCACCTCTGCGGTGCCAAAAAGAACAAGATTCACCGCAACCCAGGACAATACCATGTTAGATTACCGCTTCCCGACAGCTTTGCAGATGGTTCTCAGCGTAGCAATGGCGGAGCAGATGGGTGAACGTTCGACGAGTGCGATTCTGGCCTACGGCCTGGAAGCCAACCCGAGCTTTATCCGCAAATTAATGGTTCCGCTCACCCGTGACGGCATCATTGTCTCCACGCTTGGCCGCAACGGCTCTATTCATCTTGGCCGCCCGGCGGACAAAATCACTCTGCGTGATATCTATCTTTCCGTTATCGAAGATAAAAAACTGTGGGCGTCGCGCCCTGACGTCCCGGCCCGCTGCGTGGTCAGCGCCAACGCCTGCTGGTACTTCAAATCGGTCGCTGACGAAGCGGAGCAGGCTTCGCTAAACGTCCTCGCTCGCCATACCGTGGCCAGCGCGCTGGAGGCGCTTAAAAACGCCGATACCAGCGGCTGCGACCCGGTACCGGAAATGATCGCCCGCTTTAAAAAAGCGCATTAATCCTGGTCCTGACGAAAAAAAACCGCCTTCAGCTGAAGGCGGTTTTTTGTTATTTGCCGCAGGCTAGGCGGGCAGATCCTCCTCGACCGGCTTACTGCGGGTCACCAGTTTCCGTAGCGTCACGTAAAACACCGGCGTCAGGAACAGACCGAACAGCGTCACCCCCAGCATCCCGGAGAACACCGTGATCCCGGTGACGCCGCGGACTTCCGCCCCTGCGCCGTGGCCGAGGATCAGCGGAATGGTCCCGGCGATAAAGGCGATGGAGGTCATGACAATCGGGCGCAGTCGCAGGCGGCACGCCTCCAGCGCGGCTTCCATGATGCCTTTGCCCTGAATCTCCAGCTCGCGGGCAAACTCGACGATCAGAATGGCGTTTTTACAGGCCAGGCCCATCAGGACCACCAGCCCCACCTGCACGAAGACGTTGTTATCGCCCCCGGTCAGCCAGACGCCAAACAGCGCGGAGAGCATCGTCATCGGCACGATAAGGATCACCGCCAGCGGCAGGGTCCAGCTTTCATACAGCGCCGCCAGCACGAGGAACGCCAGCAGCACCGCCACCGGGAAGACGATCAGCGCCGTATTGCCCTGGGTGGCCTGCTGGAAGCTGAGGTCCGTCCATTCAATATTCATTCCATTCGGCAGCACCTGTTTAGACATGGCATCCAGCAGCGTCATCGCCTGCGAGGAGGAGAGGACGCGCGGATCGGCATCGCCAATCAGGTCCGCCGCCGGATAACCGTTGTAGCGGATCACTGGATCCGGCCCGTAGGTGGTACTGATATTCACCATACTGCCGATCGGCACCATTTCGCCCTGATTATTGCGGGTGCGCAGATTGGCGATATCTTCCACGCTCTCGCGGTACGGCCCGTCAGCCTGGGCCATCACGCGCCAGGTACGCCCGAACTGGTTAAAGTCATTGACATAAGACGAGCCGAGATAGGTCTGCAGCGTGCCGAACAGATCGGTCAGCGATACCCCCTGCGCTTTCGCCTTATCGCGATCGACCTGGACATCCAGCTGCGGCACGTTAGCCTGGTAGGTCGAGATCGGGAAGTGCATCCCCGGCGTCTGCATAATCGTCCCGGACATGGCATTCACCGCGCTTTGCAGCGCGCCATAGCCCAGCCCACCGCGATCCTGGATGTAAAGGGAGTAGCCGGAGCCCTGACCCAATCCTAAAATCGGCGGCGGCAGGATGGAGAAGCCAAATCCCTGCTGGATTTGCGCGATTTTGGCGTTAATCTCCGCGTTAATTTCCGCCGCCGAGTGTTTGCGCTGGTCGAACGGCTTCAGGCCAAAAAAGACCGTCCCGGTATTCGGCGTGTTGGTGAACTGCAGCGCGTTAAGACCGGGGAAGGCGACCGCATAATCGACCCCTTCGGTATTCATCCCGATCTCGCTCATTTTGCGGATCACCGCATCGGTGCGCGCCAGCGACGAACCTTCCGGCATCTTCACGCCGCCAATCAGGTACAGTTTGTCCTGGGTGGGAATAAACCCGCCGGGGACGACTTTAAACATCACCCCTGCGGCGCAGAGCAGCAGCAGGTACACCACAAACACCGCGCCACGGCGGCCGAGGGTTTTACTCACCAGCCCCTGATAGCCGTTCGAACTGCGCAGGAAAAAGCGGTTAAACGGACGGAAAATCCAGCCGAACAGACGATCGATCAGCCGGGTAGGGAGGTCTTTTTTCGCGCCGTGCGGCTTTAACAGCAGGGCCGCCAGCGCCGGGGAGAGCGTCAGAGAGTTGATGGCCGAGATCACCGTGGAGATGGCGATGGTCACCGCAAACTGCTTGTAGAACTGACCGGTCACGCCCGAGAGAAACGCCATCGGCACGAACACCGCGCACAGCACCAGCGCAATAGCGATAATCGGCCCGGAGACCTCTCGCATCGCCTGATGTGCCGCGGCAAGCGGCGCAAGCCCCTCTTCGATATTGCGCTCGACGTTTTCCACCACCACGATGGCGTCATCCACCACGATACCAATCGCCAGTACCAGCCCGAACAGGCTCAGGGTATTCAGCGAGAAGCCCAGCAGATAGAGTATGCTGAAGGTACCGACCACCGATACCGGCACCGCGATCAGCGGGATAATCGACGCGCGCCAGGTCTGCAGGAACAGGATCACCACCAGCACCACCAGCACCACCGCCTCCAGCAGTGTCTGCACCACCGCGCGGATGGAGTCGCGCACGAACACCGTTGGGTCGTACGGCGCCGCCCACTTCATATCTTCCGGGAAGCGGGTGGCCAGCTCGGCCATTTTGGCGCGCACGGCGTTCGACAAATCGATGGCGTTAGCCCCCGGGGACTGGAAGATACCGATCCCGACCGCGTCCTTGTTGTTGAGCTGGGAGCGCAGCGCATAGCTACCGGAACCCATCTCGATGCGCGCCACGTCGCGCAGGCGGACCAGCGAGCCGTCCTGCGCTGTTTTCAGAATGATATTGCCAAACTCTTCTTCGGTATGCAGACGGCCCTGGGCGTTAATCGAGATCAGGAAGTCGCTCTCCTGCGGCAGCGGCTCGGCGCCAAGCTGCCCGGCAGAGACCTGGACGTTTTGCTCCTGCATCGCCGTGACCACGTCCGAGGCGGTCAGCCCGCGCGCCGCCACCTTATTGGGATCCAACCAGACGCGCATCGCATATTCGCCGGAACCAAATATCTGGATTTGGCCGACGCCGGGCAGACGCGCCAGCTCATCCTTCACCTTCAGCGTGGCGTAGTTGCGCATATACAGCGAGTCGTACTTACCGTTTGGCGAAAACAGATGCACCACCAGGGTCAGCGTCGGGGACTGTTTCTGGGTGGTGATCCCCAGACGGCGCACATCCTCCGGCAGACGCGCCTCCGCCTGCGCGACCCGGTTCTGCACCTGAACCTGCGCCTGATCCGGGTCGGTACCCGGGCGGAAGGTCACGGTGGTCACCAGCACGCCGTCGGAGCCGGCGACCGATTTCATGTACATCATGTTTTCAACGCCGTTGATCGCTTCCTCCAGCGGCGTCGCCACGGTCTCGGCAATCACTTTCGGGTTGGCGCCGGGATACTCCGCGCGCACCTGCACGCTGGGGGGCACGACGTCAGGATATTCGCTCACCGGCAGCAGCGGGATGGCGATTAACCCGGTGATAAATATTAAAATCGACAGCACCGCGGCGAAAATTGGCCTGTCGATAAAAAAGCGGGAAAAGTCCATGTCTTGGATTCTCTGATTAGGGATCAGTTGAGGGCGGCGCTGGGGGTCATGGCAACGGTTTTGGCGTTAACCGGCATACCCGGCATAAACACTTTTTGTAAGCCGTCGACGATGACGCTATCCCCAGGCTTCAGACCCTGCTTCACGACGCGTAAACCGTCGGCCAGCCGCCCCGGCGTGATATCACGTCGCTGCGCTTTGCCATCTTTATCAACGATATAGACATATTTACGATCCTGATCGGTGAGCACCGCTTTGTCGTCGATAAGCGTAGCCTGGAACGCCGCGCTGCCCGGCAGACGCACGCGGGCAAACAGACCCGGCGTGAACAGCCGCTGCGAGTTATCCAGCAGGGCGCGCATGCGGATGGTGCCGGTGCTCGGCGTTAACTGATTATCGAGAAAATCCACTTTGCCCTGATGGGGGTAGCCCTCCTCGCCAACCAGGCCAATCTCCACCGGGAGCGCCTGATTATCGCTGGACGCGCCTTGCCCGCGGCGGGCGAGATTTTGGTAGTGAAGGTAGGTTGACTCGTCGACGTCAAAGTAGACGTACACCGTCTTCTGCGAGACCAGGGTGGTGAGCACGCTGGCGGTGTCGCCCGCCGTGACCAGGTTGCCGCTGGTGATCAGCGCGCGGCTGGCGCGGCCGTCGATAGGGGCGGTCACTTTGGTGAAGTCGAGGTTAAGCTGCGCGGCATCCACCGCCGCCTGCGCGGCGCGAATATCGGCCTGCGCCTGTACCGCGGCTGACCGGCGCTGCTCCCACTCTTCACGGGAGACGAGGTTGGTATGGACTAATTTATCGGTGCGGTTCGCCTCGCTTTGCGCCAGGCTGGCCTGCGTTTTGGCTCTCGCCAGCGTCGCCTGCGCCTGCTCCAGCGCGGCGCGATAGGTTCTGTCGTCTATCGTGAACAGCACCTGGCCCTTTTTCACCTCCTGGCCGTCGGTGTAATTCACTTTATCAATATATCCCGAGACGCGGGGGCGGAGCTGAACGCTCTCCACCGCTTCAATGCGACCGTTGAAACTATCCCACTGACTGATCGACTTCACCAACACCTTAGCGGCGCTGACGGCAGGCGCGGGCGGCGCGGCGTTTTGCGCGACGCTGTCGTCGCAGCCGACGAGCAGGAAGGAGAGCATCATCGCGCCGAGCGCGGTCAGGTGAATGTTTCCCCAGGTTTTTTGCAGGCTCATTATTTTTATTCCAGTCATTGTAGCCGCCGGGCAAGACGCAGCCTGAGAGGCTGCGCCACTTCCTTTGTCCGGGCTGGCTTAAGGCCATTTGTGTCGATCATCGCCACAAAATTGTAACAATTTCGAATACACTATCGCGGCGATTGTAGGAAGGCGCTTAACTAAGTGCAAGAATAATTGTTGCACTTTATGTGCGATCCTCACCGGAGAAAAAAGGCGCGATCCTGGCAGGGTTTTAAATGCAACAATAAAACTTGCATTTTGTGTAAAACCAGGCCACCTTTTAATGCAACTGCTAAAGATGCTTTTAACCGGCCGCGAGGGGGAAATATGATGAACACTGGCGCCATCATTCAGGATCTGATCGACTGGATCGACAACCATCTTGATAGCCGTCTGGATATTGATACCGTTGCCCGGCGAGCCGGCTATTCGAAGTGGCACCTGCAGCGGATCTTCAAAGAACATACCGGGCACCCCCTCGGGGAGTATATCCGGGCGCAAAAGCTGCAAAAATCGGTCGAACGCTTAGCCCACAGCAACGAGCCGATCCTCAACGTGGCGATCGCCCTCGGCTTTGACTCCCAGCAGTCCTTCAACCGCAGCTTCAAGCGCCAGTTTGGCCAGGCGCCCGGCGTCTGGCGCCGGAGTATCAGCCGCTCTGCCGCGCAGACATCTCGTCAGTGATGCTCATGACCGGGGAGGGTCAGTCCTTACCCGGTCCATGATCGAATTTGCTGCCTTTGCCGATGGCATAGAACTGCCCGCCTGCGACATAGTGAACGGTCCGCAGCTCGTCCGGCGCATCATCAAAGATCCAGTGTCCGTTGCGGAATACCCGGTCATCGCTCCAGGCGGCGACGATGTCGCCCATAAACAGATTGTGCTGTTGCTGGATGTCCGGGTAAGGCATCACTTTGCACACCAGCCAGCCCGCGCAGCCGGCGACAAGGGGGAGATCGAACCCCGGCTGATAAAAGAAGGGGATGGTGTCGTTTTTATCCGGCGCGTCGGCATAGCTGCGCCCGCCAGCGTAGAGGACGGTTGCCATCTGGCTGACTACGGGGATCTGCACGACGAAATAGCCGCTCTTTTCCACCAGCTGACGAGTGAAGGCCTGGGGGCCGATATAGGCCACCACTTTTCGCTCGCCTGCCAGCCCAACCCAGGCGGCTGACATGACATTTTCGACGCCATCATATTTTGCGGAAATCATGGTGGTGGACCCGACCTGCAATAAACGATACGCCTTACTTAATTCGACAGGCTGAACGGACATTATTTTTCCTTTATGCGTGTTATTTAATATGTTGATTCTCTGGATATTTATTGAGGGCATGGTCATTTTTGGCCCCTCACGCGATATCCACAGCGCAACGATACGCCAGGCGATTAAGCGCAAAAAGATGCGTAAATTGTTTTCATTATTCATAATCAACGAATAATCATGCCGCCTGTCGGTAGGCTGCTCGCTACAGGGGAGAAAGAAGGTGGATCGTATCCAGGCTATGCAGATGTTTATGCGCGTCGCGGAGGCAGGAAGCTTCGTGCGTGCCGCGGAAACCCTTTCCCTGCCGGCCTCCACTGTCACCAGTACCATTAAAAACCTTGAGAAATACCTGAAGGTGCGGCTGCTGAACCGGACCACAAGGCGGGTGAGCCTGACTCCGGAAGGGATGCAGTATCTGGCGCAGTGCCGGGAAATTCTCGCCCTCATCGAACATAGCGAATCCAGCCTGAGCGAGTCTGTCGCGCGGCCTCAGGGGCGCCTGCGGGTTGATATGCCCGCGGGCATCGCGCATTTCATCGTCATGCCCCATCTGCAAGACTTTTACCGACGCTACCCTGATATCTACCTGATGATTGGGGTCAGCGATCGGCAGGTCGATCTCATTCAGGAAGGCGTCGACTGCGTGATACGCACGGGAGAGCTGAACAACTCCAGCCTGGTGGCCCGGCCTCTGGGCCGCTTTCGCTGGGTCACCTGCGGGTCACCGGACTATCTCAGGGAATATGGCGTGCCGCCATCACCGGAGGCGCTCTCTCAGCACCGGGCCGTGCATTATTTCTCCGGCCAGGCGAGGCGGGCCGATGAGTTCCGCTTCCTTCGCCACGGCGAGACTTTTTCTGTACCCGTCAGCGGCACCGCCGCGGTGAATGAAACGGGGCTTTATATAAAAATGTGCCTGGCAGGATTTGGGCTGGCGCAGCTGGCGGAGAATATCGTGGCTGACCACCTGCGGGAGGGGAGGCTGGTGGAAGTGCTGGCGGACTGGCAGCCGCCCCCGGTACCCGTCACGTTGCTCTATCCGCACCAGCGCTTTCTCTCTCCCGCCGTGCGGGCGTTTGCTGAGTGGATGAGCGAGGTGGTTTGAGGGAAGTATCGTTTCGGGAGCCCCTCATGGGAGCGCAGGGCTCCTGCAGAAATATCTGGTCTGCCGATCAATCACTCGATATTCTGTAATGCTTTGTCTTTTTTGTGAACAGGAAAAAGTATGTTTAATACGCTCCCCGATTTACACAGAAGTTTTGCAGAGCAACTGAAGCTTAAATTACAGTCTGACCCGCGGATCCTCGCCCTTCTCGCCGGCGGCTCGTTTATCCATGGCGGGTTTGATCAATACTCCGATCTCGATTTCGTGGTGGTGGTCGACCCTCTCTATTATGACGAAATCATGGCTCAGCGTATGGCGTTCGCCGGAACCCTCGGCCATCTGCTACATGCTTTCACCGGGGAACACGTCGGCGAGCCTCGCCTGCTGATCTGTCTGTTTGGCCCGCAACTTCTGCATGTCGATCTCAAATTTATCACCCTGGACATGCTCACTCAGCGCGTTGAGGAGCCTGCCGTGCTATTTACCCGTGATAGCGATGCTCTCAAGCGCCAGCTGGCAAAATTTAGCGCTTACTGGCCGAACATGACGCCGGAGTGGTTTGAGTCCCGAGCCTGGATCTGGCTGCATTATGCCGGGGTTAAACTGGGCCGGGGCGAACTCTTCGAAGCGCTGGGGATGCTGTCCTTCTTCCGCGAACAAGTGCTGGGACCGATGCTGTTCCGTCGCGCCAATCTACCGCAACGCGGGGTTCGCCGAATAGAAGCCCTCGGCATTGATCCCGATGGCCTGCTGACTTCCACTCTGGCAACGCACGATCGTCACTCTGTCGGGATTGCCATCCGAAGGGCTGCCGACGCTTATGTCAATCTGCGGGCTGATGCGCTGCCTGACAATATTGCAGACGATGCGGCGCGGTGGGCGGTCTTTGCCATGCTGGACGCCTATTCTGACAAGGAGTAAATCTATCCCTCCGGCCGCTGACGCGGCCGGAGTATGAAAGGGTTGCGCGAGATGTCGTGGGGGGGCTTATCCTTATAGGGGGGCCGGGTAACCGGTAACGCTAAAACTTCCCCTGGCCCGGTTTATTCCGCACCGCCAGACGATTAGAGTTTATCCAGTTCACGCACCGTACGTTCATTGACGATATTACCCGTATTCAGGGTCGATTTTGGCTCCAGTAAAACGACGCAGCACTCTTCGGTTAACGCTTCAGGACAATGCTCAGTTCCTTTCGGCACAATAATAAACTCTCCGGCATCAAGAATGATATCGCCTGTTCTTAAGCCCATTCGCAAGCGGCCGCTGACCACAAGAAAAAGCTCGTCCTCCTGTTCATGATGATGCCAGTCAAATTTTCCGGATAATTTAGCCAGTTTGACATATTCGTTATTCATTTCGCCGACAATTTTCGGGCTCCAGTAATCGCTGAACAGAGCAAAACTGTCTTTTAAATTAACTTTACGCATTCATCTTCTCCGTCACACATATTTAATGCGGGTGGGTTGATTTCGTCATAAAAAAAGAGCAGGCATTGGGCCGCACGGCGCACAGCCGGGTTAGGCGATATTGATCGCTAATAAAAAGACGCCAGGATCATCAGGAAAGTGACCGTATTATGGCCAGCTTTCCGGCTATTACGCCTGCTTTGCTTTGTGGGAAAATACAGCGCAAGCAGGCCGGTTCTGCTGTTCGAAATAACAATACAGTTAACCCGCAAACTGAACAACGGGTTTCCCGATGACGGGGGAAGATATTTATCAGTTCGCAATCAATCGACTGAATTTAATTAATTTTATTTTTAAAATAATTTTCCCTCAGGCATTCAGCGGACCGTTTTTGTTTCTTTAAGTGAACAGATGCCCGAAACTCTGGCGCCATATCTCAGGTCTCCAGGTTCGATAATGGCGCGGCGGAGTTAACCGGGCTCGAGGTGAGTCATCACCACCGTCGCGCTAACCGCCGTTTCCGTTGCGCTGTACGTGTGCGCAATCTCTGCAGAGAAGGCATAAAAATCCCCGGGCTCCAGGGTGATGACTTCATACTGGCTCAAGCGCAGGCGCAGAGTTCCGCTGTGTACCAGAATATGTTCATGCGCCCCCTCTGAATGTCCGGGGCTGTGGATGGTGACCCGCGGTTCCATTTGCAGCAACCATATCTCGGAGGTATTGCCGGGGCCGATGCGGAATTTCATCATTTGCGAATAATCGCCCGGCACAGGGCGATATTTTTCAAAGCGGGGATACATCCTGCTGCCGCTTAGCAAATCGCCGACCGGTAAACGTAACGCGGTGGCGATAGCGTCCAGCGTATCAACTCGGGGACTGGAAGATCCTGATTCCAGTTTGGATAACGCTCCCTTTGAAACCCCTGACAATTTAGACAGATCGTTTAACGAAATCCCCCGGGACTGCCGTAGTCGTCTTATTTTACTGCCGATATTTAATGACAACGCAGCTGGTTTATCGCGTTCAGAATCTGCCATTATTGCCTCCCTCCCCGAGTGAGTCCTTCTCATCCGAATAAACGCCCCGCCCAGTTGAGATTGCGGTAGGGACATAACACTGCTGTCGCTGGCCTGATATGTCATCGCTGCATCAACAGTCAGTGATTCTTCACGCGCCCGCCATGCCTGAATACCACGTTTATCCTTTCAAATGAACCATTTTGGTGTTCACCGGTTTGATGGGCAGTCTGGGTAACGGGAGATATTGCACATTGAATCTGTTCGTTGCGTTCGGATGTTGCCGGGCTGTTTTAAGCGAAAAATGGATGATTCTGGAGTAACGGATTGTTTATTGATGTAAGCAGGGGCCGTTATTTTCCCCACTTCTACAGTGGGGGTTTGAGGATCTGTATCAGGAAATGATGCCGGTGTTGCCATATCTAGTAATGCACCAGCCCGCCATCTACCGCGTACTGACTGCCGGTGACATAGGATGCATCATCAGAAAGCAGGAAAAGTGCGACAGCAGATGCTTCTTCCGCGGTTCCTGCCCGGCCGAGGGGGACCTGGCTGACAACAAAATCCTCAAACTGCTGACGCGACTCTTCCGGCATGAAATGTCTAAAGTTCGTTTCGATCGGACCCGGTACCAGCGTATTGGCGCGAATCCCCCGCACAGCCAGCGCAGAGGCCCAGCTTTTAACCATTGCGACAACTGCGCCTTTCGTTGCTGCATAGAGGCTGGTCATTGCCGCACCTTCATATACAGATGAAGATGAGGTGACAAGAACAGATGCGCCTGAATTGAGGGATCCAGAAAGAGCGGCAAGCTGCAGCATCGGGCCGCGGACGTTAGCATTCATCATGCGGTTAAAAGCATCCGCTGTCACCGATTCCGGAGCACCTACTTCTGCGAAGCCAGCATTAAGCCATAGTCCGTCGAGTGAACCCCAGCCGCTTATCGCTGCCTGAAGAACGCTTATATCTGCTTCGCTGGCTGCATCGTTCTTCAGAATGAGAGATGATTCAGGCAGTAGACTACGGGCGCGCTTCAGCCTTTCATTATTGAGGCCCGTAATGGCAACATTGCCGCCCTCACTAACAATGCGCAGTGCGCCTGCAAACCCCATACCGCTGGTACCGCCAGTGATAAGGATGCGTTTACCTTGAAATCTGCCCATGATTCGCCTTTCTTTGTCTTTAGAAACATCACGTACCTGACGAAGATAACCATCAGTCGTCATCTGTTACATCACGCCATGGTGAGATTATGGCTGCAGCATTGGCATTTGGCACCAAGCGGGGTGGGGTCCAATGCTGATGGTGGCCCTTTTTTTCAGCGCCGGGGGAGTGTATTTGAAGAACCAGATCTTTCTGCCGAATGGCTTAATCAACAACGCCAGCCCGTCGCCATCGCGTAGTTGCTACTCGGTATTAGTTTGGTATTTCAATTGATTAGGTATCTTTTTGCACCATGGTTTTTTACGATATGGCATCGTGGTGCAAAACAAGCATAGATGATGCTCGAGATTTATACAGAGAATATGACCGCACAGGTAACAAAAAAACCCGCAGGGCTTGCGCCGTGCGGGCTCTTAGGACTTCATCGGATGACTCTGGTAATCACCGATGGAGAATTTTGGGCTGGCGTCCTTGTAATTGGTGGGGGAGGTGGTTGAGTTTGTTGGTGATTTTGATTTTTTGCGGGGAAGGGAAGGCGCAAAAAGAGTGGCGATAATGTTGATATGGAAGGGGTTTTTGTAACTTTATGATTTTTATAATGATTAATGGAAAAAGAAATATGACGTTTTGAGTTCTGTTTTCAACGGAGCAAAATGAATAATCGCGATGTGCATTGTCGGATACTGTGAACAAATTCCCCGAAAAGAAAATCTGTCACATCCCTTCTCATTCAGAATTGATAGGATCTGTTGTTAACTCAACGGCTATTGAAATTGGAAAAAACATGAAAAAGTGGCTGTCATGCTTGAGAAAGGCTGAGTTAAGCTCTCTAACTTAGAACTGTCAGATTGAAAGAGTGTTTGTTCTGAAATATTTTTAGCCCATAGCTACCTACGTATGGGCCGTGACTTCAAAATATCCAAAAGAAAAAGTGAATATTATAGTTGGATCTCAGGTGGTGATTCATTAAAAATCTCCTCCCACTGAGATTGCCAGTCATTGCTTAAGGAAAACTTTCTGAACTTATGGTGTAAATCTGTCCTTATTAATAACCACTTCTGTTTAGTTAATGCACTAGAGCGTAATGCTCGAGAAACATTATTTGTAAATTTTTTGTTATCTTCACTTACAAGGTGATCATTTATTGCCTCAGTAATTTCAGTTCCAATACTTGCCTCATGGCCTAAGTAAGCTCTAATTACCAATGCCACGAAAATAAGTGGAACATATTCACTGCCACGAGACATAGCTTCATTTAAGCTTAATGGTTTTATCGTAGAAGGGACCTCCTTATCTCCATATGTAATATCTGTGTTTATTGGTTCATTTATATCATCAAAGTTAAAAGATAAATTAATCTGGTTTGTTTTTTCTTTATTACAGCTATTGTCTTCATTTATTTCGTTTGTATAATTAAAGGAAGCTATTAGTTTGCTTATTCTCTTTTCAGTTAAAAATACATCAGTCTGTGTTTTTAATATTGATAATGATAATTTCTCCTTCTCATATTCAGAAGATAAATAACTGGATATTAAACTTGGCATTTTGCTATGTTCAACCAGATCTATAATTTCATGGTTGTTATTTATTGTTCTATCATTATATATAGAGTTAACTAACTTATTAAGTTCATCTTTCGCTTCATTATATGGTTTTTTCTCATGAAAAGGCAGATGGATTGAGGACAAAGAAAGATATATAGGAGTGTGGCATATATCAAGTATCAGACAGGTTCCAAGAGGAGATATCCGAAACGTATGTGATGGTTGAACATTATATTCTATATTGAGATCACTATCTGAAGGTAACTCAATACATTCTATAATTCTTTCTTTAACAGAACCTTCAATTGCTTTAACAATCCATTGTTTTTTATAACCATATAAAGATGCAAACTTCATTACTCTATCTAAAGATATTCCTCTTGAGGTTTCTCCAGGTGAAACTGCATCATTTAGAAAAGATAATATCCGTAATTTTAGATAATAGCATTGGTTAATGTTTTGATATGGCAAATATACATTTGGAATGTAAGCTTTTTCAGTATGGTCTGGATGATAGGTCAAAGTAGATATAATGTCTTGCTTGCGCCACGTTATTTTATTCCCTAGTTGATAGTGTACATGCTTTATCAACTGATAAAAAGTTCTAATATTATGCCATGCTACAGATGATAATATCTCAAGGATAGGTATGGATTCATTTGATAGCTGAAGATTTTTGCGTAGAACATCTGCGTAAAAGTTCATCCTTTCGAGGAATTTATCTAATTGATATTTTTTCCTCCAATCTTTAATCCTGTAATCCTCACCCAAATGTTCTTTAATGTATTTTATACGGGTTGATATTAGTTTATTAAAATCTGGAGATTTAAGGTGTATTATCTTATCCTCAGGACGAACATCAAGGAAACCTTTATCTTTGTTTTTGAAAAAAGTAAACTCCCTAAGAGTGATAATTACAGTGGCACCTGATTCCTGCGTGATTAAATGTGATAACGCATAAATTTCTTCCTGGAAACTTTCTGCTGCTCGATCTACATTATCAATAATAATAATTACAGATTTGTTTTCTCTAGCTCTTTTTTTAAATATGCGTAATGCCATATTTTTCTTGTTAGAGCTTTCTTTTTCTAGAAGTTCAGCTTCTTTAAGTATAAAAGACTCAGGGTTTTTATTGAAAATTTCTTTATAAGCACCATTTTTTAATACTTTTAATTCATGTGCAAATGTTACTCTTAGTTCATCTAAAGTAAACTCTGTTTCGTAGTCATTCTTTATTTTTTCATATAGGTAATCAAAAACTATATTTTTCACATCAATACTGTGTTTAGACACATCATTTATCAAATCAATTATAATTGGCGTGGCATAAATATTTTTTGACTGTCTGGCTTCTACTAGACATTTTGTGACCAATGTTGTTTTTCCACAACCAACAGCGCCAGTTATGATGATAACTTTTCCAGTATTGTGCTCAAGAATAAAATCTTTCCCTTCAGATGGAGACAAATCTAGCGCATCATTTGGTAGAAAACTAGGTTTGGAATCCTTTAATGCTCTTTTAATCTCACCTTTAAATTGGTCAAGTTTTGAGTCGCTTACAAAGCAATGCTCAAGCATCTTACGCTGATTTTTT
Organism: Klebsiella sp. V115_8; assembly: GCF_029967715.1. Taxonomy (NCBI): domain Bacteria; kingdom Pseudomonadati; phylum Pseudomonadota; class Gammaproteobacteria; order Enterobacterales; family Enterobacteriaceae; genus Klebsiella; species Klebsiella sp. V115_8. Next base: position 47,314 of record NZ_JASCAR010000026.1, on the reverse strand, counting down.
TCAGTTATTTGAGAGAAGAAATTTTGATAAAAATCGTCAATCCATTCATTATCTTTGTTGCTGTCCCACGTAAAATTATTAAAATGATCTTTTAAGATATAACATACTTCTGATGGTGAATAATTGAGTTCTGAAAGATAATTGTCAAGATTGTTATTATGTATGCTATCCTTCGACATTAGGTCATACATAAGATCAAAAGAAAACTCCCCGTTAAATAAATTACCAAAATAAATCCCTTTCATTGAATCAATAGTTTTACCAGGTTTTGGTAACATAGGGCAAACTAACCATTCAGCGCCATTTGTTATAACTGCATATTGCACTGCTTTTTCGACGCAATATCTTTGTGCTTGATCTATAACATCAGTAAGCTTTTTCTTGAATGCTTTTTTAAAATATGAGACTGTATATTCATTAGAAGTTAATGAACTCGTCGGTAAACCAAAGGTAACACCTATCTTTTTTGCTTCGACGACAAGTCGTGGATTCCTCTCTATACTCAGTATATAGTCGGCATATCCTGAGGTTCCACAAAAGGCTTCTGGTGTAAATTCTTCTTTTTTCCAGCCAAGAATCTGTAAAATTTCATCGATCATTAGGAGTCTGATCTCAGCTTCATTAGCTTCAAAAAGAGTTTCCTTGTGAGTGATGTAGTTTTCCTGAAGTGTCTTAAATTTTTCGAATGCTTTTTCTCTGCTCATAGCTAGCCTTGATAACTAGGTTTAAGGAATTATTTTATCTCTGGCTTTCAAAGCGTCAACTTGTACTTAAGTAAAATGTGCTTTGTTAATGAATGAAAAATAAGAGATTATTTCATTTCTTTATGTGATGAGATTCACAAAAATATTGTGGTGCTAAATTTTAATAGTACCTTATAGAGGATGTATTTACGAATCGTAGGTGTGGAAATAATTAGTGTAAGCGCACCCGTTTTAGTTCCACGCACTTTTTGAGATTTCCGCGGTTTCAGCCATCAGCCCGTATTCTTCCGGCGTCAGGTTATTCAGGGATTCGTGGGGGCGCTCGCCGTTATATTCAGCCAGCCAGCGCTCTGTAATTTCCCGTGCTTCATTCAGTGTTCTGAACAGTTAAAAATCCAGTATTTCTGTTCTGTATGTCCGGTTGAACCGTTCGATAAAGGCATTCTGCGTTGGCTTGCCGGGCCTGATAAACTCCAGCATCACACCATGCTCTTCTGCCCATTGTGCCAGCGTCAGCGAGACCAGTTCCGGACCGTTATCCATCCGCATCTTTAGCGGATATCCGCGGTTTGCCACGATCCTGTCCAGCACTCTCACGACTCGCTGCGCCGGGATATTCAGGTCAATTTCGATCGCCAGTGCTTCGCGGTTAAAATCATCCACCACGTTGAAGGTCCGGAAGCGTCTGCCGCACACCAGCGCATCGTGCATAAAATCGATGGACCAGCTCTGGTTCATCGCCTCTGGCGTCACCAGCGGAACCGGATTGCGCACTGGCAGGCGCTGTTTTCCCTTACGGCGAAAATTCAGTTTCAGCAGGCAGTAAATCCGGTGAACGCGCTTATGGTTCCAGCTTTTGCCCTGCCTGCGCAGCACCTGAAAAAGCTTTTTAAATCCGTATCGCGGATAGCGTTCAGCCGCCACGGTCAGCGCCATAATGACTGGCTCATCACGTTGCGTATCCGGCTGATAACGAAATACCGTCCTGCTCAGCGACAATATCCTGCATGCCTGACGTAAGCTCATGGCAAACTGCGCGGTCAGATAGCTGACCAGCTCACGCTTTATCGCTGGTTTTAAAGCTTTTTTTCAATAACGTCTTTCAATGCGCGGCACTCGAGGCTCAGGTCCGCAAACATCTGTTTCAACCGGCGGTTTTCATCTTCGAGGTCCTTCATCTTTTTGATATCAGAGGCTTCCATACCGCCGAACTTCGCTTTCCAGTTGTAGTACGAGGCCTCAGAAATCCCGGCTTCGCGGCACACATCTTTGACGGTGCGTCCGGCTTCGACGGACTTCAGAACGGCAATGATCTGGTGTTCGGTGAATCGGGTCCAGGAACATAATCAGTATGCAGGAAGATCTCTAAATGTGAATGGTCCGCTTTACCGGGATACTTACACTGCCACTGGCGGATTTCAGCAGCATCGAAGACCACCAGTCGGGAAGAGAGGTGGACGGGGCGGGGAAAGTCGGTGTCTTTAATCAGGCGATGAACTGACGATTCATTCATCGCCAGAAACTGGACCACCTGCCGCATACGCACATTACCGCTTTCGGGAAAAGCATCGTTACTGTCAGCACGGGTTTTCATGATTGCACCTCACGGGAACAGAGTATCGGAGCGGTTATAGCGCGGAACGGGAAGGGGAGGTATAGGTCCGGGTGAAAAAATTAAGTCCGGATAGAAAGTAATGAGTCCGAAGAGACCTAAACCCTAATGGATATGAATGAATTAATTGAAAAAAGAGAAGTTAACAAGCTGTAATTCTAACGGGACTACATATAATGGATGGCAACGTACGACAGTGAACTCTTCATAATAGCAGACCTTATCTTAAGGTCTGCAAAAAATAAGATGGAGGTTTGGAAGGAAGAATAAGCACCAAAATATTTCATACAGATATTAAATTTTGATTACCTTGTTAAATGACTGCTTAACTCCTGATTGAGTAATCATATTTTTGATAAGAGGTAGTATTCAACAAGCCCGCAATATTCTCTCAATTGCCCATCTTGATTGAGAGTCAGGTAATCATCTAAAAAACGCCTGATTTCTGTTCTGCTGCGCTTACCCGTTTTACTGGAAAGTTTTTGGCGTACAGATGTAAGTATATATGATCTGTTTTGTACTAGCCTGACCTTGTTAAGGTTGAGTACAGTATTAATTTGTGCCGAGAACTCTCTATCTGTTGAAAATATCTTTCCTTGCCCATCATATTTTATGATGTTATTAATTTGATCTTGTTGTTTGCTGGGGTTATATTTTAATGGTTTATCACCTTTTTTTGTATCACAAGTTTGACTAGTGAACTTTTCTCCTTCAGATCCCATGCAGCAACCTAACAGATTTGAATAATCAAGCTGGAGTCGCGGGTTGTTTGATTGGCATGCCCAATGTTCCACTTTCATTGTTTCGGCCGTTATGCGAGTCATACAATAGGCGCAGAGATATCCCTGCTCTGTCAACAAAGATGATCTGATGGCATTTTTTACAGGTGTAAAATTAGGTCCATCATATTCTCCCCCTCTGGAACGATATTCTGTGAGTAAGCGCGGCTCAGATCCTTTTCGTATCTCTCTCATTCTTTGTCCCATCCCTGAAGTTCGATGTCAAATTTAGCACTAACTAATTCAGGTATTTCTCCATTGAGGTCTAATTCTATTTTATTAATTTTATTTTTCGCTTCTTCTATTTTACCTTCCTCTATAAGCATGAATACATCATCAATTTCTTTCTGTACTTCAGGTGAACGATCTAGTTTTTGAAAGCCAGTGTTCATTATTTCATTAAGAACTTCATTTGATGTCAGTCCATATGATTGTTCAGGTTTGGATGCATTAAAGTTTCCATTGCTATCTTTACCCAGTATACAAATTTGATGATGTTTTACTTCGCTTATCACTTGAGGTGAATGAGTCGAAACAATGAATTGACAATTTGGGAAAACTCTACTGAAGTTTTTCAAGATATTACGTTGCCATTCCGGGTGTAGATGCAAATCCACCTCATCAATAAGAATAATACCTGCAGTGAGTAGCGGGTTTTCTGATAATGGGTTGAGTACCATCATTCTTCTACATATATCAAGGACTAAGGCCAAAAGTGATTTTTCACCTTGAGATAGTTGAAGAACATTTATTTTTTTATTATTTTTTTCAATTGAAAGATGTAGTGTTGGTTTCAACTCTACATTTAGGTTACTAAAATCCTCCATAAATAACGAAACAGCATTATTTATGATTGTTTGTTTTCTTTTAGCGCTACTGCTTCCTTCGTACTCTTGGCGTTCCTTAAGACTAAGGATAAGATCATCTAGTAGTTTACGAGACTTTGAATCCGTTAATGCTAATGTTTCCAGTGATGCGAGTATTTTGGGATCAGTTTGAAATGCTGAAGTTGCTTCGTGTTTAACTACGTCATCAAGACGTTTATACCAACGAAAGAAAGCTTTAAAGTCTGCTTTCCCAGTAAGAGCATTATTATATCCGTCAAAACGATTGCTAATTTCTATGGCTGATGTTTCATCAAAGTCAGATACATCTTTTGAATTGATATCTGTAGAGCGCATCACTCCATAGTACGCTAGAAGTGGCAGTTCAAAACGTTCATCTTTATCGCAAGCTAGTTTATACAAATTACCTAACCTAGTGAAAGATGAATAATAACTCTTTTTGTTTACAATACTTCCTTCTTCAACTTCACATAACTCAAGTGTTGAGTTATAATTATGTTTGAGACCAATCTTGGCTATAATAGAACTATAACCATCATTATTACCTATACTGATATCCGATTTCTCTATGTCTCTGGCTCTTCCACCTTTGTGTACAATGCGTTGTATAAGCCAACTCAGACTATAAGAAATTGCATCCAGTACAGTTGTTTTTCCCGCACCATTGTTTCCAACAAGTACTTGAATTTGACTTTTTGTCATATCTAGATTAAGGCGATCTATAATCCTAAAATTCAGAAGAGACAGTTGTGTGAATCTTATTTTTTGTTGGCTAAATTGTTTAAGTGCCAAATCAAGATATTCCTGTGCTTTATGAATATCTTGCTCTAAAAATTTTCCGGTCTGATAAAGTGTATATAACTCGTAGGAGGAGTCAATATCCCCTTTTCTTGATTTAGAGGCAAGTTTAATGAATTTATTGTTTTCTATAGGCTTCATCTTCTTTCCTCAGTTTTATTATTTCTGTAACGGTATTGGTTGAGTATTTTTTAGACATTCTGACTCTGAAATCAGGTTCGATATAAATTGCAAATGATAGTAGTCCTTGTAGATAATAAGAGGTGTCAGGATCAAGTAAGCCAAGTTTATATTTATGAATTAAGGAGGAAATGAATCTTTTACGTTCTCGCCCTATTGAAAGCGACCCTTGTGTTGTCAGCGTTACGCCAGTTATATGCCGATTATGAGCTCGCGAAGTAAAAACCGTTTTTCGTTCATTTAATGTTATTCTGTTCTGATACTCTTTATTGAGAAAATGTCTGACTTCATTAGGTAAATCAAATAAAGCATTTTTATGATGGGTCGAAAATGTAAGGTCATCAGCATAACGTGAATAGGTGATCTCTCGCTGTTGACAAAAGTTGGTGAATGAATCATCAAAGAGATACATAATTACATTTGAAATAAGCGGAGAACTGGGCGCTCCGACGCTTAATGAAAGCCTACCAGACTGATTTTTAGCTTTATTCCAGAATAAACCTTTTGTAAGAACTCTCTTCTCTGCAGAAGATAACTCATAATCATTCCATTCACATGCCATGAAGAGTAAATCAGGAGTAATGCTATTGAAAAAATCAGAAAAATCCATCTTTAGAATATAAGGATTATTAGAGTGTAGAGTTGCGTTTTGTTTAATACCCAAGCCTTTTTTATAAGCAACTGCACTTTCATGGATACGGAAATGAGTTTCCAAAATAGTTATAAGACCATATTGGAAAGTCTTAAGTTCACGCGAGGGATGCGCGATAATCCTCTCTCCACCATTTCGTTTAGGTATGGTGTAAACCTTATATCGATTAGGTGCATTAAAAAGGAAGCTGTCAATTTGCCGACGGTTTCTCGGCTGAATTTTGACCAGTTTTGCATAGAGGTTAAGGCGCATCCTTAGTCCTTAGGGAATCATAAACATAGACAAAGAAAATGTGGCAAACCGAGTATCGGTTTGCCACTGTCCTTTACTAAAGGATGCGGTAGTCGTTCTCCGCAGCCGCGATGGGTTCAAGCGGCTGCGGAGAACGACTACCGCAACCACGAAACCCCACAATAAGTTAGAGTCTGGCTAATCACCCGACTAGACGTAATCGTCTAAACGCTAAAGGACCCTCTCAGTCTACTGTATCGAATACTGCACATCAATGCCTCACGAAACACAACGATTAGGTGAAGATGCAGTAGGGAAATTGAACTGCTTTCTATAAAGTCATACCCGAAGTGTTTGCTATATATAAATCAAGTAGATGCTAAGACTTAAATGTTCAGAAACTATAATCTAGTTGTATTCCATAACCTGTAATAAATAGCTCTCACTTACTCTTCCTCACGCCCCATCTTCAACACCTCATAAAACGTCCCTCGTCCAAGCCCATCAAACGACAATCCCCGCTCCTGAGCCAGCGTCTTCAGCTTACTAAGTATCCGATCCGAAGCCGGTTTATCAGACGTCCCATACCGCCCATCAGTCTCCTCAACGAGAAGCTGAACCAGTAGCCAGCAGAGTCGGGCAGTATTCTCCCGCGCTTTGTCACGCTTATGCATTCCACGCAGGGAAGGTTGTGCTGAAGCAGTGAGATCCGGCAGCGCGTCGTCACCGAGCGTCTTTAACCACTTGCGGCCACGGCTATTACGCGACAGTTTCATCACTGCCTTCAGGCTGCGGGTCTTAATTTCTGGCGGCGTAAGTTCGTCATCAATAAGCCGCCAGGCCAGGGCAAACATCTCATCGGCATAGAACATGCGTTTATTCGCCGGGGCGCTGACCATGCCTGTGGCTTTTATGGTGCGGCTGATGGCGTCGTGCAGGATACGGTAATTTTCCTGATGTTCTTCCGGCAGGGCGTTTGCAGGTTGGGAAGCATCGAGGCCGAGAAGCAGAAGGGCGAGATGCCGCGCTTCCAGCAGCGGCATATCGCATTCCCGTTCAAACAGATTCTGACGAATGGGACTGGTCACATTATTCTCCTTCCACGATCCGCAGCGGTTCTTCTTCACCGAGCAATGCCTGCCGTCTGGCGGCATCAACGTAGTTTCCCCACCACTGCATCAGCGGTCGCCTTTGTTCCAGATAGTCGCTGCGGTTGTAGGCCGCTTCGATCTCATCCTCTTTCTGGTGCGCCAGCGCAGACTCCAGGACTTCACGGGGAAAATGACCTGCGCCCGCCGTTCTGGCGATGCTGCGCATGCCGTGGGCGACCAGCTCGCCGCCAAACCCCATCCGAATAAGCGCGGCGTTCGCGGTTTGCTGGTGCATGTGCTCCAGTGGTTTACGGATGCTGGGGAAGACCCACGGGCGATGGCGACTAACGGGCTCCATAACCTGAAGAACGCGCAGCGCCTGTTTGCTGAGCGGCACCGTGTGCGAACGGTTCATCTTCATAAAGGTGTCGGGGATGCGCCATTCCGCTTTTTTCATATCGATGTCGCACCAGCGGGCGCTGACGGCTTCGCCGGGGCGAACCCAGGTCAGTAGCTCCCATTCGATAAGGCAGCGGGTTTCCTTGCGGATAGAGGCGTTCTGTAGCGCCAGCATCAGCCTGCCCAGCTCGCTGGGGTGGAGGGCGGGCATGTTCTGCTATTTCGGTTTTTTGAAGCGGGCGACCAGGTTGTCAGCCGGATTGAACTCGATGAGCTCTTCGGAGATGGCGAAGCGGAAGATTTCATTAAGCCGTGAAATGACTCGTCGCAGTGTTTCGAGGATGCCTTGTTCTTCCAGAGGTGTGAGGTGCTCCTTGAGCATCTTAGGGCGGAGCTCGGTGACGGGCGTGTTACCCAGAGAAGGGAAGACGTGCATCTCCAACGAGCGCCAGATATCTTTGGCGTGATCTTCGCTAAGATCGCTGGTCCGTTTCTTCTCTTTGAGCCACTGTTCCGCAACTTTTTCCAGCGTGCATTCATTCTGGATGCGTTTTTCTTCAGCTATTCCTGCTAAGTGTTGACGGGGATCGATGCCCTGATAGAGCAGTCGTCTGTATTTCGTGCGAGTTTCGCGAGCCATGGCCAGTGTAACGACCGGGTAAGGGCCAAGGCTGGTTTTGGTGCGCTTTTTGGTGACGGGATGATAATACTCGAAATGCCAGGCCTTCCTCCCTGAAGTCTTAACCAGCAAGTACAGGCCTTCACCGCCCCGTAGCTCATAGTCCGTGCTACGGGGCTTCGCGCCAGCGATCTCCACATTTGTTAAGGGTTTCAGTTGCTTAGGCATGTTTTAGCACCACGCTTTTTTAGCCCCACGATACCGTGGGGCTAAACATGGTGCCAAAAGGTTAAGATTCATACAGAGATCATGACCACACATGCAACAAAAAAGCCTGCAACTCGTTGAAGTTACAGGCTTTTTTAAGGTTCATGATGCATCATGAATGAATGTTTGGTGGGCTGGCGGAGTCTGACTTAATTGCTCAATGCTTTGTTTTTATTGTAATTTTATTGATTCAACTTTTATTGATATACCTAAGCGTATACCAATAAAAGTTATTTGAGCATTTTATGAAGTTAAGTAGATCTATTTTTGCATGGCTCACATCAAGAAAAATCTTTTTACAGAAAACTGTTCACACTGTTCACTATGTGAATTTATGTATCTATTTCAGCAAGATAGGGGGTGAATAGTCAGTGAACAGTGAACACTTTACTGTTCACCTTCACCGGCTATAGCTACAAGCTTTATAGTCTGATATGAGCGAGGAGCGGACGAACTATGAGTTGAACGTCCGCTTTGAGCGAGGAACGGAAGTTCACAAGACGTCATTACATAATGTTTATTGATCAATAGAAGTTGTTTGTGTATTCAGTCAGCAGACAGCTTGAGAAGCTGAAATTTTTTACGTGAAGTGCGTTTTTGATGAAAAATACTTGGTAACTCTTTGAATATAAACAAATAAATATCTTTTTTAAGTGACTGCGCTTTCTGTATCTATCCTCAGTAAAGGAAAAGGTTCTGATGTCTTAAAAAATATGCTATCTTTACACGCAGTATCCATTAAAACCCATTAACGAGTTGAAAAGCACCGATAAGCTAAAGATAGCTAGGTTAAAGCTCTTAATGATGCCGGATGAAAACGAGGGAATTGCCAGCATAATCAGTAGGTTAAATGCATTTTTCGACAGATGATCTCATGGGGAGCGCCTACTTAGCGTGGTTTTTCGTGAAGATCGCGACTGAAATAGTGTGGAACCTCTTGGCTAGCGCTCTTTTTTGAAATTACTACAGGATCGAACGATGGGCACATGGGGATCGCCAATGATTGCGCGAGTTTTCATATGTACCGCACCAGATGTCTGTTGGTTTTTCAGGGGATAGCCAGCAAAAATTCTAATGCTGCGTAAATTTTTTTGTTCTTTGCCGATGTTAGATGGCTACGTTGGGGATCGCCAGCTATGGTGCTGTGTTGGTTTTCGAGTATGCTGCTAAGGTAAAAATTTAATGGATAAACAACATGGGAGCTAAATTTAGCTCCCATATCATTTTTAAGAGATAAAATCATTAGAAAACATATTTACATGGCTTCTATCCCTTATAATAATAGTTTCATCACCGTGGCAATGATGAAACTCAGTGGACAACTTACTATTGTCGTTATCTCCAGCTGAAACATTAAAGTGCTTTCTTGAATCAATTTTACATCCAAATCTATATTTGGCTAAAATATCACAAAGATAGTCATGTCCTTTAGTGTCGTACGACGAATGAATCTCATCGCCCAATGAGAAATGACGGCCTTTATCATCTATATAGTACTTATTTCTATACTCACTTCTTTTTTTCGGCTTTCGCATCATTTTCAAATCAGAAGCCATCTTCTGGAAATCATTATCAGAAACTGTTGAGTTATATCTTATAGCAGCTTCTCTTATGAAATCCTTTAATTTATCCGACGAAAAGTTTTTTATTGGTAATCTGGCCATTTCACCAAGACCACCGTCATTAACTATAGATTTCATCAGATTAAGTTTTTTTACTGCTTTATTTGCTGTGCTGGAAATATAGTTATGAAACTGTTTTTCTTTGATTGAATAAATACCATCGAGCTGGCAAAGAAGAAACGCATTTTTTATACAAGATAGATTGGGAAAAGCAAATTCATCAGACAATATGGCAACATTATCATCATATTCATATTTGATTTTGCTATATATAAACTCAATTAGTGAAGCTGTGTTAGAGTTAGCGTCGGTGACATGGTAAGTAAGAAAATCGCCACCACCTAACTTATCTAGGGAATCCATCAACTTTAAACTATCAACTCTTGATGAAATGAAATCACAGAACTCTCGTCTGCCTGACATTATAATGAACTTAACCATATTAAATCACCTCATCAACTTCGCGATGATTCTTACTGGTATTTGAATTTCATCCAAGTCATGCTGAGGTAGAGAACCTATCGCCTCCAGGAATAGAATTGTGATTTCCCTGTTGGTTAATTCTTCTTTTTCATTGGTTGATGGTTTTTTTGCTGCTGATTCAAATGAAAAATTGCTATCTTTAGGGACCACAACAATTCTTGCTTTCGCTACAGGATGCGTCATTAATTTTACGTTTAATGAATCTTGTTTATTTGACAGCCATGCCTTTAGTGATTTGTTACCTATAGCCGACTTCATATCTCCATATTCTCTAAAATCAGTTACTGCATTACTTAAAAGATATGGAGAGCCGTTTCCTTCCCAAGCTTGAAGAGCCTTATCCTGAATGAAACGACAAACACCATTTTCATCATTTGTATAACTACTCATATAAACCCCATTTAGACAATGAATATTATATCGGTTGCTACCAATCTGAGAAGTACTAATGGTAGCCCTCTCTAATACTACATAAATCTACTATTGTATGCACCACTAATAGCGCTCAGGACGTTTTGAGTACTATGACGATGAAAACCAGCGTGCTCAGCGAAGGGGCATATCAGTAATCGCGCAGAAGTAGAGCACGGTATAGAAAGATTATCTCTCCAGTAATGAGCTCTAGGGTTACTGCAGGAACTGTTAAATTTCTATTGTCCATGAGCATGGTAACAATGTCTTTTAGCCTGTTACTTGTTTCATATGCTGAATAGATCTTGAGGGTAAAAAAGTTTTTTCTAGAAAAACTGTTCACACTGTTCAATCGTGCTTTTTATTCATTAAAAACAGTGTGTTAAGTTGTGAATACCCGGTGAACAGTGAACAGTACACTGTTCACATGGCGGGGGCGGAAGATAAAAAAAGACCGGCGGCTGCCGGTCTGAGTGGATTATGTTGCGGCGGGGTTGTCGCATTTCGGTAGCCAGTCGCCGTTGCTTTCCTCCCTGAGTGCGAGGTTGGTCTGCATGCCCTGATTCGTCCGGCGCTTGTCATAATGCATGCCGTACTCTTTCAGCATGGCTGACAGCCCCTTCCCGAACATCGTCAGGCTGAGGGTGTTTTTATACCCGTGAGCCTCCATATACACCAGATAGGCGTGATACAGATAGAGTCGCGGCTGACGCGGGACAATGTTGGCATTCCCCATATACATCCCGTCAGCGTCAGGCAGCGCCTCCAGATAGCCACAGAAATCAAAGGCCGGGTCAGCGTCACGTTTGATGCTGAGTGCCTCGTCGGAGTTCTGCTGCGACTGGAGCAGCGTGCGGGCGCTCATCGGGTTGCTGAACTGCTGCATAAGCTGGCGCACAATCACGGCCAGCTCGCGGGCTATTTTGTCCTTAAGCTGCGGGTCGCGCTCGGCCGGGGCTATCTGCTCCGGGAAGTGAATAATCACCCGGCGACGGGACACGCCGCCGCTGCGGTCGGTGAAGCGCATCGGGTTATTGTTCACAGCCAGAATCACCGCCGGGATATGCGCCGAGTAGGCGTCGCGGTATTTCGGGTCAACCGAGACGGCATCGCCGCCGGTGATGGCTTTTAATCCGGCCCCGTCACCGCTCCATTTCTCCTGGTCAGGCAGACGTATCAGCGAGAAGCCGATAAGGGCCGCCCGCTCGCGGGGCGACTCCAGCGTCTCGATACTCGCGGAAGTAGCGTTATCTTCTCCGGCGAGCATGGTCGCAATTTCGGCCAGAATACTTTTCCCGCTGCCGCCGGGGCCGGTGACTTCGAGAAAGAGCTGCCAGTCGTAGCGGTTTGCCAGCACCATAAAAAGCGCGGCGAGTATCACATCACGTTTGTCCTGACGGCCACCGGCGGCACGGTCAAGCCAGCGCCAGAAATACGGGGCGTGGGTTTCCAGCGTCTCCCCCTCCACCGGCGGGGTAAAATCGACATCACAGAGCGTGCGCAGCCAGTGCGATTTACAGTGCGGGGCGAATATACCGCTTTGGGTATCGAGCACGCCGTTGCGAAAGCCAATCAGCCGCCGCGCCGGGGCGGCCTGCTGCGGAATTATCAGTTTCAGGGTGTCGACCAGTGAGGCAATTTTCCCGGACGAGAACGGGGCGCGCAGGCGCTGGAACAGTCCGGCCACGTCGCGGGCAAAGTCCGACGGCGGAATGATTTTCCAGATACCGTGTTCGTACCGGGAGAGAAGCTGGCCGTTTGCATCCACGGCCAGCGCTTCGCCGTAATGCTCATGTACCCGCATGGCCTTTTCACTGGTGCTCATGGCGGTAAATTCTGCCTCGCTCATGGTCGTGAAAGGGCTGTCAGCCGGGGGCCGGATGGCGTCATAAATCGCCCGGCGCGTGGCGTCCTCGCCCTGCTGCATAAACGCATCATTCCAGTCGCCGAATACCGGCGGCAGGGCCACAGTCCCTTCGCAGGCTTCTGCGGCCGACACAGCTTTAGTCTGCCCGTCGCCGCTGAGGTCGCGGTCGGCGGCGAGGATAATCTGACAGGCCGGATGCTTTTGCCGGACAAGGCTCGCCAGAGAAAGAAGGTTTACGGACGAGAGTGCCACCATCACGGTTTCCCCGGTCAGGTGATGCACGGTAAGTGCGGTCGCATACCCCTCCGCTATCCACAGGCGTTTTCCGGCCTGTTTCTTCCCTTCAATGACGTGGCAGGCTTCCTTCACCTGTCCGCCTTTCAGGGTGCGTTTCAGGCCGTCTGTGTTGATAAGCTGGAGGTTCACCAGCGTCCCGGCGGCATCATGCAGCGGCACCACCATATCGCCGGGCCGGTACGCAACGCCCCCGGTTTTGTGCGGGGCGGTCAGCATCAGGCACTCACGGGCGGGAAAGCCCTTGCGGGTGAGGTAGTCGTTGCCGGTGCCGGTGCGGGCTTTTTCCATGAGCGAGGCGGCAAGCGTTGCAGCGGCTTTCCGGCTGGCCGCCGTTTCAGCCTGTTCCGCTTCGCTCAGGGTTTGCGCTGCCACCGGCGGCAGGCTGCCGGTCAGGGCGCTGACTTTTCCGGCCGCCTCTGAGGCTGAGACGCCGAAGACTTTTTCGACCAGTTTCAGGCCGTCACCCGCGCCGCACTGGTTACAGAACCATGTCCCGCGCCCCTCCCTGTCGTCAAAGCGAAAGCGGTCTGAGCCCCCGCACACCGGGCAGGGCTGATGGCGGTTTTTCACCACCTTCACCCCCAGCGCCGGGAGAATGCGCGGCCAGTGGCCGCACGCCTGTTTCACGGTTTCCGTTACGTTCATTTTCATGGTGTTTCCCTCAGTGCAGGACAGGCGATGTGATGTGGCGGGTGCAGAGTTCATCCATCACGGCGAGGCCGAGAAAGGTCAGCGCCGGGGCGGTCTTAAGCGGCCCGGCCTGCATTAAATCTTCCAGCAGCGCGCAGGCAATCAGGCGGCCTTTCTCCTCCCCGTGCCGGCGCAGGTAGAAGCCCTCAAGCTGTGCGGCGATGGCATTCTCCACCGTCTCAAGGGTCAGGTGCGGATAGCGGTGCTGGCGCTCGCACGCATTCAGCCAGGCGCAGGCCACGGCACGGCGGTAAAGGGCGATGCGCAGGACGGGGGTAAGCGTCCGGTTCATGCGTCATCCTCCCCGTTAAGCCACTGGTGACTGCACCGGCCGACCACGCCGTCGAGCTGGGCGGTCATGAGGTAAATCACGGAGGTGAGCTGTAAATGCTGCGCCGGGCTGCGGCGCAGGCTTGTGCAGTCCTGCACCTGCGCCATGTCGGTCACGAGCTGGCCGAGGTTGCGCAGGTGCTCAAGGCATTCGAGGTCTTTCAGGGTGATGGCGGGCTGTTTCATGCGCGCACCTCCATCGGCAGGCGGGCCGCAAGGGACAATACATAGTCACGGACAAGGGTGCGGCGCGCGGCGCGCTCGTCACCGGCAACGGTGCGGAGCATGCAGATACGGGGCTGACGGTCTGCGCGGCGGACGGCGGCAAACACAAAGACAAACTGCGGATGAGACAGGGTGAGGGTCGAAGCCATAGTGGCAACCTCCATTGAGTAGCGGTTATCGCTACCACCGGAGTTCTCACACTCTGGTGGCAGCCCAGACGGGGGTGAGAAACCGGCCTCAATGGATACCGGCCAGCCCGAAGGCTGCCCCGCCTGAGCCACCATTACGCGGATACAGCAACGGCTTAAGAACCGCTGCGTAAACAACAGGTGCACATAGGCATAGACACAAAAAAAGACGCATGGCGCGTCTGGTGTCGCCACTGAGTAACTCGGGTTCTCACGCCCGGCTGCCGATTTTGCGGCAGCGGGAAAACTATACCTGGAAACGGGCGGAAGAAGCAAGCCAGAAAAAGGGGCTTTTTGCTGAGCGGCCATCATCATGCGTCACAGCCCCGGTTGCGGGCGGCGATGCGGCCACTCATCCACGCGGTGATTTCAGAGTGCAGCCACGCCACGTTTTTCCCGCCGAGGGAAACCTGCTGCGGAAAGGCGCTGCGGCTGATGAGGTCGTACACCGTGGAGCGTGACAGGCCGCAGAGGTGCATCACCTCGGGCAGGCGCAGAAAGCGCTCCTGAGCGGCGTCAGATACCGGCATCAGCGGGGCGGCAGGGGCGGAAGACGGGGAAGAAAAAGCGGTGTGCATCGGGCTACCTCATAAAGTCCATACAGTGCCGGTCGTGTCCGTCCGGCCTCGGGTAGCTCTCTATTTTGTGAATATTTTCTCTCAGGGCAACAAGTCTTTTTGTAGCGGCCCACCACACAACAGAGTGAATTTTAGACAGTGGCAAACGCTGGCAATGTTCTGGTATATCGTGACCTTTTTCTGGCACATTCTGGCCCATTCCTATATATCGAAAAACTTATTTTTGTTCGTTTATATATAAATAAAGAGTCTAAATCGTAAAGGTGTCCGGCAAACGAAGGATGAACACTTGTGAACAGTCGGTGAACACTCTTTTCCCAACTGTTCACTGCTTAACTTACTGTATTAGCTATCTTTTTATTTTAAGTGAACAGTAGTGAACAGTTATAAGTAAAAAAACAAACGGTGAAGGGGTATTTGCCTGCACCCTCTCTCTGGCAAGCCGGTTTTTAGGGTCTGTTTGTGTGGGATGTGCCACAACTGCAATGAATCGCCCTGTTGTGCCCGGCACGGCAGAATTGTCTCCACAGAACAGACTGAGGAGAACCACCATGACCGCCAACACTATCCCTGACTACCTGAAACCGGCCTTTGCGCAGCTTGATACCGCCCGCGCCGCCCACCTTGATGAAGCCCGCAGAATGGACGACACCGTCGCGGCCATTGCCCGCACCGCTGAACAGAAAGCCGGGCTGGAGCTGGAGAGCGAAAGTGACACCGCCGCATGGCGCACCGCCTTTCGTGCCGCCGGGGCTGTCCTTTCCGACGAGCTGAAAAACCGCCACCTGATGCGCGTTGCCTCCCGTGAGCTGGCGCAGGAGTGTGACGCCATGACCGAAGTCCTGAATTTTGAGCGGGACAAACTTAAGGCGTCCTGTAACGGCACGGCCAATAAATACCGCCAGGCGCACCGCCACACCCTGACCCTGTATGCCGGGCATGAATTCGATGCAGCACTACGGGATTCGTGCGGGGCGCTGGTCCGGGCGATGAAGCTGAAAATTCTGGCGCGCGGCGGCGTGCTCGAAAGACAGAATGAGATTGCCACAGGCTATGTGGAGCCGGATGAGGAGGTGATGCAGGAGGTGACGGCATGGCTTAAGGAGGCAGTTAAAAACTGTCATGTCCGCCTGAACGACGAGCCGGTCCTTTTCCGGGCAGGGCTGTCGGCTGAAACCCTGCCGCACATGAACCACCACACAGGCTCGACATCCGGCAGCCGTCAGAATTTCTTCAGGGAGATGCGCGAGCGTGAGGCTGACCTGAAAGCGCGGGGGCTGATGTCATGATGCACTGCCCCTTCTGCAAAAGTGCAGCCCACACCCGCACCAGTCGCTATCTGTCGGAAACGGTGAAGCAGATTTACTACCAGTGCACGAGCGTTGTCTGCTCGGCCTCGTTCCGGGCGATGGAATCCGTGGACAAAATTATCCAGTCCCCGGCGGAAACCGACCTCGCGGAAGATACGTTTATTGTGACCGAGTCTGACAAAACCCGAAAACAGCGTTTTTACTAATCCCGGAGTGCACCATGACCACCCTGACCCTGAAACAGGCGTATGACGCCTGTGAAACGAACAAATCCGCCTGGCTGGAACATAAAGCAGCGCTGGCCGCCGCTGTACAGGAATACCGCGAACAGACTGCGGCAGGCACTGACCACCCCGACGGGCGTTTGCAGGCGCTGCGTGAGATTATTGACATCAAAAAATGGGAAATTAATGGGGCCGCCGGGCGCTATATCCGCTCGCACGAGGCGGTGCAGCATATCAGTATCCGCGACCGGCTGGATGAATTCATGCAGCAGCACGGCGACACGCTGGCGTCCATTTTCGCCCCCGAACTGATGGCCGTGGCGGGACAGACCGGCACCGTAAAGGACCGTGCCGTCGACCGGTCAGTGATTTATCTGCGTGAGGCACTTTCTCTCTGGCTTGCGGGCGGAAAAAAACCGGCTTACTGCGAACAGGATGCAGCAATTTTAATGGCCATCGGACTGAGGCCCGACGCGGCCTCGCGAACTGACAGTCAGGAACGATACACCCCGGCGCAGCACATGATTTATGCCCGCCGCCGGGCTGAATTAACTGCACAGTAGCCCGTCAGAAAATACCTGAAAATCCCGCCATTTTTGCCGAAAAAAGTCATGCATTCACAGGGTGCATGATTTTGCATGCAAATACCCGTATTTTTCATCTTCCGCCACGCCAGCCCCGGCGCGGCCTGCGCCGTTTCATGCACCTGCATTTAAAACGCCCCCTCAGGCGGGCAGGCGTGGCGGGGAGAGCATTGCGCGCCAAGCGAGATATAATTAATAAAGAAGGATAGAATTAACCATATAGCCAAAAAAAGGATACGTGTGATGAAGGCGAGTGATATGCAGCATTTATGTAATATAGCCAGAGAACTTGTTTCTGATGGTAATTTTGAAAAGGCGTATGAATTCACGTTGCAGATTTATAAATCCCTTGACGAAAATACCTTTGGGAATAATTATTATATACTTCTTTATAATATGGCCGCGAATTTTGTTGATATAGGAGGGATGCAACCGAATAGAGAGGCTTCTCTGCTAGGTTATAACTTAATGAATGAGCATTTTGGCTCTTTTTCTAAAATCATGGATGAATCTACGCTCTATTATAACCTTGCAAATGCAAAGTCAAACTTGGTTGATAAGGGTGGTGTTTTTGAACAAACGTTCACAACAATTGAGGATATGGTGGACGTAAAAAATTTATACTGGAAGGCATTTAAATTACTTGGTGATGATAATACTATATATAGCAAAGAGTTGAAGGTTAATTTAGCAAACTCACTCAAGCGACAGTTTAGAGTTGTAGAGTCTATTTCATATTATGATGCTGTTATTTCTTCTGGGGAAGATATACCGCAAGCATGGATTAATAGGTCTGAAGCCTTAATGCAACTGCTGCAACTCTCTGGTTCTCATACTATAAAGCATATAAGAGAGATTAGACTTGGATATATGAAGGCAATTGAATCAACAGAGGTGCCTCCACCATGGAAACCATTCTATCAATCACGTGCTGAAAAACTCACGAAAGATATAATTGAGATGTCGGAAAAGCCATTTTCTGAAAAGGAAGATGAGCTTGATGAAAAACAGACGCTAGAAGAATACAGCAAACTTAATAATTATCAAAAGTTCGTTTTAGATAACCACTTTGTTCTTTCTGAGCATGGAGTTTATTGTCCTTGCGTAGTTGGAGCTAAAGATAACCTAACAATATTACCAACGCATAATGGCGTTTCTGGTGATTTTATTATTCCCATGGAAATGGTTTTGAATAGGCTAAAGTCTGAGTATGCATTGGCAAGACGTTCGTTATTCGAGTATGAGTGTATGGCGGAGGTGGATGATGTGGCCTGTTACTCAGAACTGCATAACGACGAAGTTTTAAATGCTGGTATCGAGAAGATCAGAAATGCATTTCGTATATGCTTTGGTGTATTAGATAAAATAGCCATTGCAATATGTGAACTGTACGATGTTTATCCAGCCAATAAAATAGTGTACTTTGAAAATTTTTGGCAATTAAACCAAAATGGGCGAAGGGATAAGTTTGAAGAAATAAAAAATCCAGCATTATTGGCTTTATATAGCCTTGCTACTGACCTAAATGATAGAAAGAGTGGTGAGTTATCCTTTTATAAAGATTGGAGAAATGATTTAGAACATAATATAGTAATTGTTCATAAAAGTACAAAGCCATTAGATCTGTATAATTCTTATGATTACATATCTAATATTAGACTGATATCTGAAGCCGATTTCGCTCGTCATTTTAAGGTTTTATTACAAATAGTACGATCTGCAATTTTTCTTTTTACTTTTATGGTGCGAATTGAAGGGAGGAAAAAAAGTGCGGATTCATTATTGATATCAAATAAACTAGATTGGAAAATATGATTTCATTGCGCTGTGGGAATAAATACAGCGCAAATCTTTTTAATTATTTACTTTGCCTCCCCACCAATCCATAAGCTCAACTCTTTGAACTAAGTAAGTTGAACGGTTATAAGCTTTTCGTACTTCATTTTTGTCTGAATGTGCTAAAGCCGCCTCTATAACATCAGGATTAAATCCGGATTCATTGAGTGCAGTACTTGCGATAGATCGTAATCCGTGAGCAACTAATTTCCCGCCATAACCAATGCGTTTAAGCGCGGCGTTAGCAGTCTGGCTATTCATTGGTTGTTTAGGGTCATTTCTGCTCGGAAAAACATGTTCACGATGAGCACTGATTGGTTTCATCACTTCCAGAATCTCTAATGCTTGTGGAGATAGAGGCACTATATGCTCACGTTTCGCCTTCATTCGCTCTGCTGGAATTGTCCAGAGCTTCGCATTGAGATCGATCTCTGCCCACCGAGCACCTGAGGCCTCAGACGGGCGCACAAGGGTCAGGAGTTGCCATTCAATGAGACAGCGAGTCGGAACAGACAGATTTGACATAACTAAAGAACGCATCAGCTTCGGTAATTCTTCTGGCCGCAGCGTCGGCATGTTTTGTTTTTTGGGCTTCTCAAAGGCCATCCCAATACCCGATGCTGGATTAGCATCAATCAGGCCAGTGTTTACGGCATAAATCATTATCTCGTTAATGCGCTGCACCAATCGACGTACAGTCTCAAGTGCTCCACGAGCTTTGATTGGCTCAAGAGCTTCAACCAGTGTCCGGGCTTTGATTTGCTGAACAGGGATCTCACCTATAGCAGGGAATACATCTTTCTCCAGTGAGCGCCAAATGTCTTTTGCGTAATCAGGAGTAACGCTTTTGCTTTTGAGCTGGAACCAGTTAGCGGCGACCGTTGAAAAAATACTGTCCAGCGCGATTTGCTGCTGTTCCTCAGCAACTTCGGCCTGAATTTGTGGATCGATTCCGTTGGCTAATAAGGCAAGGTAATCCGCTCTTAACCCTCGGGCATCAGCAAGCGAAAGAGCAGGGAAGGCACCGAGCCCCATCATTGTTCGTTGCTTTGTTGCCGGACGTTGATAACGAAAACGCCAGAGTTTTTTCCCGCTGGTTTTCACTATCAGGAAAAGCCCATCGCCATCATGCAGCGTTAGATCCTTCTCTAACGCTTTTGCGCGCAGAACTTCGGTGTTTGTCAGGGGGCGTGTTGTCCGTGCCACTGTGGCCGCTCCTTCATGAATTGGTATACGCTTTTAGGTATACATCCTACCGTATACCTAAGCGTATACCAATAATCACCGGATTTATCCGGATGTTCTCGGACAACGACAGACACAAAAAAGCCCGCAAGGCTTGTGCCATGCGGGCTTCCTGTACTTCACCGGACGTATCCGGATCATTATTTGGTGGAGCTGGCGGGAGTTGAACCCGCGTCCGAAATTCCTACATCCTCGGCACTACATGCTTAGTCAGTCTTTACATTCGCTTGCCAGCTGCGGACAGACACGCCACTAACAAACTAGCCTGATTAGATTTAACGCTTCAACCCCAGGCAGGGCATCCACGCGATCTCTTTTGGGTTTGACCTCTCTTTGATCCCCGTCTTAAGAGCGGAAGCTAGGGAGAGAGGGCTCAGAGCAGGTTATTAAGCTGCTAAAGCGTAGTTTTCGTCGTTTGCGACTATTTTTTGCGGCTTTTTACGAGGCCAACCGCCCCTCGGCATGCACCTTGGGTTTCGCAAATCCCGTCGAATCCAGAATCAGCCCCAATGTGTAGGTCAAGTATAACAGATTTGTGAATGTCGTTACCAGCCCCATAACGCAGGATTCTTTCAGCAGGGGTGGACGAAAAAGCAGCATCAACAAGGATATAGCGTAAGGGCCAGCGAGAGCTGGCCCTCAGGGGAGGGGGTTAGCGTCCGGCGTGCTTCATAATACGCGCCTTATCCAGCGCCCATTCACGATCTTTCAGATCGGTACGCTTGTCATGCTGTTTCTTACCTTTGGCGACGCCGATTTTCACTTTGCACCAGGCATTCTTCCAGTACAGCGACAGGGCGACAACGGTGTAACCTTCGCGGTTAATGCGGCCGTACAGCGTATCGAGTTCGCGCTGGTTGAGCAGCAGCTTACGGGTGCGCGTCGGGTCGCAGACATAGTGGGTGGAAGCCACGGCCATGGGCGTAAAGTTGGCGCCGAACAGGAAGGCTTCGCCATCCTTCAGGATGACATAGCTATCGCCGATGTTGGCTTTGCCTGCACGCAGGGATTTGACTTCCCAACCCTGCAGGGCGAGACCAGCCTCGTATTCATCTTCGATAAAGTATTCGTGACGGGCGCGTTTATTCAGCGCAATGGTGGCTGATCCAGGTTTGTGGGCTTTTTTCTTAGTCATAATGTCCTGAAGTCATCGTCTTATACACAGTTACCTCGATCGCATCCTGCGAGGTGTACTGCGCATCTTAGCACGAGTTGCGGCACAGCGTTTTTTTTAGCAGCAGATAAATGATATTATTTGCACTGTGTTTAAATGTGGAACCTGCTATGCCTCAGATTAGCCGTACTGCGCTGGTGCCTTTCAGCGCGGAACAGATGTATCAACTGGTAAACGATGTGAAGTCCTATCCTGATTTTCTGCCAGGCTGCACCGGTAGCCGCGTGCTGGAATTCGGGCCGACGCAAATGACGGCGGCGGTTGATGTGTCCAAAGCCGGCATCAGTAAGACCTTCACGACCCGGAATACACTGACCAGCAACCAGAGCATTTTGATGAGCCTGGTGGATGGCCCGTTCAAGAAGCTGATTGGCGGCTGGAAGTTTATTCCGCTGAGCCCCGAGGCGTGCAAAATCGAGTTCCATCTCGATTTTGAGTTTACCAATAAGCTGATTGAGATGGCCTTTGGCCGGGTCTTTAAGGAACTGGCCGCCAACATGGTGCAGGCGTTCACCTCGCGCGCCAAAGAGGTCTACAGTGCCAGCTAATATTCGTGTTGAGGTCGCTTACGCGCTGCCTGAAAAGCAGTACCTGCAGCGGGTCACCCTGGACGAGGGGGCGACGGTCGAGCAGGCGATTGTCGCCAGCGGCCTGCTGGCGCTGCGTGATGACATCGATCTGGCGAAAAACAAGGTGGGTATTTACAGTCGTCCGGTTAAGCTGCACGACGAAGTCCATGACGGCGACCGGGTGGAAATCTATCGCCCGCTGATCGCAGATCCGAAAGAGCTGCGTCGCCAGCGGGCGGAGAAAAACGCCGCGAAGTAAACCGCAGCAGCAGACCCGCTATCGGCCATAAAAAAAGCGCTCATTGAGCGCTTTTTTGCTTTTCCGGGTCTTACTGACTGGTCAGCGCGGGCTTGTTATCAATGTTGGTTAACACGCCGCCATTGTTGAAGGTCAGGGTCAGGGTCTGCTGAGTCACTTTCTCGTGGCCCGGCTCCTGACGGAATACATAGAACCAGGTGTTGGTGCCGAACGGATCCGACATCATTGGCGTTCCGAGAGCATAAGCAACCTGCTGTTGCGTCATACCGACACGAATTTTTGCTACATCGTTAGGTGCCAGATAGTTACCCTGGTTGATGTCAGGACGGTAAACCACTCGTTCCAGAGTGGAACAGCCTGCGGTCAACATAAGAAGAACCGCTGCGGCAGCAGTCAGCGTTTTACAGCGCATAGTGATTTGATTCCTTTTTGGGCCCGAGCAGTACGTGGCTCATCTGTAATATGCCGATAATAATAGACCTTCGCGCCGATGGAAACCTCCGGCTGCGGTCAGCAGGCAATTTGCTGTTCACTATGACCCTGTGAAAATCAAAAAGTTTACGCCGCAAGCAACTCTTTCGCGTTCGCCAGGGTGTTGCGCGTGACCTCGCTGCCGCCCAGCAGGCGAGCCAGCTCCTGCAGACGAGCACGCTTATCCAGCGGCTGCATATGGGTTTCGGTCATCTCGCCATCGGTCTCTTTGCAGACAAAGAAATGATGGTGGCCGCAGCCTGCGACCTGCGGCAGGTGGGTAACGCACATCACCTGCGTGGACTCGCCCAGCTGGCGCAGCAGCTTGCCGACCACCGCCGCGGTCGGGCCGCTGATGCCGACGTCCACTTCGTCGAAGATCAGCGCCGGGGTTTCCATTTTACGCGCGGTGATCACCTGAATCGCCAGCGCAATACGCGACAATTCACCGCCAGAGGCCACTTTCGCGATCGGCTGCAGCGGCTGACCCGGGTTAGTGGTGACGCGGAACTCAATATGATCGGCGCCGTCGGCGGTGAGATGGCGTTCATCAAAAGCGACCTCAATCGCGAAGACCCCGTGCGGCATCGAAAGTGAGTGCATACTCTCGGTGATAAGCTGGGTTAGCTCGTCGGCGCTGGCCTGGCGCAGGGCGTGCAGTTGGCGCGCGGTCTTCAGCGCCAGCTGATGATGTTCGACCACCTGCTGGCTGAGGGATTCCAGCGAGCCGGCGCTGTCGTCCAGCAGGCGCTGCTCTTCGAGCATCGCCTGATAAACCGCCGGCAGCTCTTCCGGCATCACCTGGTGTTTACGCGCCAGCGCGATTTGCCGGGAAATCCGCTGCTCAAGTTCGAACAGACGATTAGGATCGAGGTCCAGACGGTCGTGATAGTGGCGCAGCTCATCGCTGGCCTCGCTGAGCTGAATGGCCGCCTCTTCCAGCATATCCAGCACGCCGGAAAGCTTGCTGTCCATACCCACCAGCTCGCTGACCAGCTGCTTCGCGGTATAAAGCTGGCTCTGCAGGTTGGCCTCTTCGCCGTCCGCCAGTACCGTCAGGGCGTGCTGACAGGTGCTGAGCAGCTGACCGCTGTTGGCCAGGCGTTTGTACTCTTCGTCAATCTGCTCAAACTCTCCCGCCAGCGGGTTAAATTCGTTCAGCTCTTTAAGCTGGTACTGCAGCAGATCGGCGCGGGCGGCGCGCTCCTGGCTCTGCTGCTGATGCTGGGCCAGCTCGCGGCAGCTCTGGTGCCACTGGCGATAGTGCTCTGCCATGCGCTGAGTGAGCGCATACTCACCGGTATAGCCGTCGAGCAGCGTTTTCTGGTGTTCGGGTTTGGTCAACAGCTGGTGCGCATGCTGGCCGTGGATCTGGATCAGCAGCTGGCCCAGCTCGCGCAGCTGCGAGAGCGGGACGGCGGTGCCGTTGATGAAGCCGCGCGAGCGGCCGTCGGCGCTGATCACCCGGCGAAGTAAACACTCACGCCCGCTCTCCAGCTGGTTCTCTTCCAGCCAGCGCTGGGCGGCCGGGGTATCTTTCAGCGCGAAGCGCGCGCACAGGTCGGCACGGGTGGCGCCGCGACGCACCATGTCGGCTTCCGCTCTGCCGCCGAGGCACAGCCCCAGCGCGTCGATGGCAATGGATTTCCCGGCGCCGGTTTCCCCGGTGATGGCGGTCATGCCGCTGTGGAAATCAATTTCCAGTTCACGAACGATAGCAAAATTACTGATGGTGAGTTGCGCCAACATAGCTGCCTTCCTGTATGAAAAACCAATACTGTGTTTTCGTACAGTATAGACTGGTTTTTTATCCAGTAAAGAGGCAGCGATGTAAATCAGAACAATTTTTTCGACCAGCCGAGCTTGGTGCTTAATGTATTGAAATAGCTGTAATCTTTAGGGTGAATCAGATTGAGGTGATAATCACAGCGGCGAATGAGAACGTCTTCGCCATCCTGGATCGGCAGGGCAATCTGGCTGTCGCAGCTGATCTCCAGATCGCTGCAGCGGTGAGAGAAGCGCAGGCGGATGGTGCTGTCGCCGTTGATCACCAGCGGTCGCGCCGAGAGGGTGTGCGGGAACATCGGCACCAGGGTGATGGCGTCCAGCGACGGGGTGAGGATCGGGCCGCCGGCCGACAGCGAATAGGCCGTGGAGCCGGTCGGAGTGGAGATAATCAGGCCGTCCGAGCGCTGGGAGAAGGCAAAGACTTCATCGATATAGACTTCGAACTCAATCATATGCGCCACTTTGCCGGGGTGCAGCACCACTTCGTTGATGGCGGTGCTGATGCGTTTCTGGCAATCCTGCTGGCACACCTGGGCCTCCAGCAGAAAGCGTTTTTCCGCGATGTAGTGGCCTTCCAGTACGTCGGCGAGCTGCTGCAGGGCGTTGTCCGGGTCAAGGTCGGTGAGAAAGCCGAGGTTGCCGCGGTTAATGCCGATGACGTTAATGTCGTAACGGGCCAGGGTCCGCGCCGCGCCGAGCATATTGCCGTCGCCGCCTACCACCACCGCGAGGTCGGCCTGTTGGCCAATCTCCGCCAGCGTGCCGGTTTTCACGTTGCTGAGCTGGAGTTCATGGGCGATCTGCTGTTCAACCAGCACTTCATACCCTTTGCTGCACAGCCAGCGCCAGAGCATTTCATGTGTGGTCAGGGCGGTGGGGTGACGAGGATGTCCCACAATGCCGATACACTTGAAATGGTTCTTCATGATCTGGATGTCCTTGCGTTAAATGAAATAGTGACAATCTGTCCGCTTCCCTTGAAACCCGGAAACTGATCCCCATAATAAGCGAAGTTAGCGAGATGAATGCGAAAAAAACGCGGAGAAATTCATGAGTAGTAAAGAACAGAAAACGCCTGAGGGGCAAGCCCCGGAAGAAATTATCACGGAGCAGCACGACGACGTTGAGGCGGTAGAGCCTGAAGTTTCGGCTGAGCAGGTGGATCCGCGCGATGAAAAAATTGCGAATCTGGAAGCCCAGCTGGCTGAAGCGCAGAAACGTGAACGTGAAGTGATGCTGCGTGCCAAAGCCGACGAAGATAACCTGCGTCGTCGTACCGAGCAGGATATCGAGAAAGCGCACAAATTCGCGCTGGAAAAATTCGTCAATGAACTGCTGCCGGTGATCGACAGCCTGGACCGCGCGCTGGAAGTGGCCGACAAGGCTAACCCGGAGCTGGCGCCGATGGTGGAAGGGATCGAACTGACCCTCAAATCTATGCTGGACGTAGTGCGTAAGTTTGGCGTGGAAGTGATCGCCGACACCAACGTTCCGCTGGATCCGAACGTCCACCAGGCCATTGCGATGGTCGAGTCTGAAGACGTGGCGGCGGGCAACGTGCTGGCCGTGATGCAGAAAGGTTACACCCTGAACGGCCGCACCATTCGCGCCGCGATGGTGACGGTAGCAAAAGCGAAATAACGTTTGCTGCCTTGCTCAACGGCTGCCCGCGGGCGGCCGTTTTTTATGCCATCGCTCCCGGCGCGAGAAAAAAAACGGCGGGCCGCAGCCCACCGTGATGTTAATTCCTTCGCTCGCGCTACTCCGCGACGCTCTCGCGTAATGATTTCACCGGCATCACTTTCACCTGTTTGATCATGTTGTCCTGCACGTCGAGGATATCAATATCATACTGCTCAATGCGCACGCGGGTGCCCGGGACCGGGATCTCTTCCAGCGCTTCAAGGATGATACCGTTGATGGTGCGCGCTTCATCTTCCGGCAGGTTCCAGTTGAACGCTTTGTTGATCTCGCGAACGTTGGCGCTGCCGTCGATTATCACCGTACCGTCGTTGAGCGGGGTCACTTCCTCCGCCAGGGTGGGTGACATGGAGGTGGTGAAGTCGCCGACAATCTC
The DNA here is from genome assembly GCF_029967715.1 of Klebsiella sp. V115_8. Lineage (NCBI taxonomy): Bacteria > Pseudomonadati > Pseudomonadota > Gammaproteobacteria > Enterobacterales > Enterobacteriaceae > Klebsiella > Klebsiella sp. V115_8. Next base: position 20,909 of record NZ_JASCAR010000026.1, on the reverse strand, counting down.
TTCAAGAATATCTTCTACGGTAACCAGCCCCTGAATATCGCCGTATTCATTAACCACCAGGCCGACTTTCTTTTTATTGCGCTGAAATTTCACCAGCTGGGTGCTGAGCGGCGTCCCTTCCGGAACAAAGTAGATCTCATCTGCCGCCCGCAGCATGATTTCTTTTGTGAACTCTTTCTTCTCCGTCATCAGGCGGTAGGCTTCGCGGACGCGCAGCATGCTGATGGCATCGTCCAGCGAATCGCGGTAGAGCACAATGCGGCCGTGTGGGGAGTGGGTCAGTTGGCGGACGATAGATTTCCAGTCGTCATTGATGTCGATGCCGACAATCTCATTGCGCGGCACCATGATGTCGTTAACGCTGACCTTCTCCAGGTCCAGCACCGACAGCAGCATATCCTGATTGCGTCGTGAGATTTGTGAACGGGATTCATTCACAATCGTGCGCAGTTCATCTTTACTCAGGGCGCTGCTGATGACGGTATCGGTGCGGATGCCCATCATGCGCATCAGCATGCGGGTGATGGTATTCAGCAGCCACACCAGGGGCATCATCAGCACCTGCAGGGGCGCCAACAGGAAGCTGCTGGGGTAGGCGACCTTTTCCGGATAGAGGGCGGCGATGGTTTTCGGCAGGACTTCGGCAAACACCAGCACCACAAAGGTGAGCACGCCGGTGGCGATCGCGACGCCGGCATCGCCGTAGAGGCGCATGCCGACGATGGTGCCCAGCGCCGAGGCGAGAATGTTGACGAGGTTATTGCCGATGAGCACAAGGCTAATCAGGCGGTCCGGCTTGCGCAGCAGCTTCTCCACGCGCTTGGCGGGGCGGTTGCCTTGTTTCGCCATATGACGCAGCCGGTAGCGGTTCAGCGTCATCATGCCGGTTTCGGAACCGGAGAAATAGGCAGAGATAATCACCATGACGATCAGCGTTATGATCAGCGTGGTGGTGGAGATATGTTCCACGTAGGATTCCTTAAAAGACTTAGCTCACGAACTGTTGCAGCACGCGGCTACCAAAATAGGCCAGCGTCAGCAGACCGGCGCCAGCGACGCTGAACCAGACCACACGACGTCCGCGCCACCCTTCATGATAGTGGCCCCACAGCAGGACGATATAGACGAACCACGCAATAATCGACAGCACCGCTTTATCAATGTTTTCGCTGCTGAACAGATTGTGCATATAGAACAGACCGCTACACAGCGTCAGGGTCAGCAGCACCACGCCGACCTGGGTGATGTGGAACATTTTGCGCTCAATGCTCATCAGCGGCGGCATTTCGCTACTGAAGGCCAGCTTTTTGTTCTTTAACTGGTAGTCGATCCACGCCAGCTGTAGCGCATACAGCGCGGCAATGATCAGCGTGGCGTAGGAGAAGAGCGACAGGCCGATATGCACCAGCATCCCCGGGGTGGTTTCCAGGTGGGTGATATATTCGTTAGGCACGAAGGTGGCGAAGGCCAGATTGATCAGCGCGAAGGCATAGACGATAGGCAGCAGCAGCCAGCCGCGATTGCGTGAGGCCACGATAGTCATGACCGTACAGATCATCAGGCTCACCAGCGACCCGACGTTCAGTAAGCTGAGGTTTTGCCCGCTCTCGCCGCCGGGAAATATCCGTGCTTCCAGCGCAAAAGCATGGCAGATCAACGCGATAGTCGCTGATAAAATCGCCATTCGCCGCCAGCTGCTGTTTTTTTGCAGCAAGCCGGGGATAATCAGCGCGAGGCTGACAGAGTAGGCGACAAGGGCGAGTAGAGCAAAAACAGGCATAGGTGTCGGCTGTTGGATAAATAAGAAAGAGAAGCAGTATAACGTCAGCAGGCCTCTGCTCCAACCGTTGCAGCACATTCAGATTGATGTCGTGTTATACTCCGCCACATTCGTTTTGTGTGTCGCTGCGGCGACCGACCGTTTCCACCTCAGGCGAGAGACAATGTTTGATAATTTAACCGATCGTTTGTCGCGTACGCTGCGCAACATTAGCGGCCGCGGACGCCTTACAGAAGACAATATTAAAGACACCCTGCGCGAAGTGCGCATGGCGCTGCTGGAAGCGGACGTTGCGCTTCCGGTGGTACGTGATTTCATCAGCCGCGTCAAAGAGAGCGCGGTCGGCCATGAAGTCAATAAAAGCCTAACCCCGGGTCAGGAGTTCGTCAAAATCGTCCGCAACGAACTGGTGGCGGCGATGGGCGAAGAGAACCAGACCCTCGACCTGGCGGCGCAGCCGCCGGCGGTGGTGCTGATGGCGGGCCTGCAGGGCGCCGGTAAAACCACCAGCGTCGGTAAGCTGGGGAAATTCCTGCGCGAGAAGCACAAGAAGAAAGTGCTGGTGGTTTCCGCGGACGTTTACCGCCCGGCGGCGATCAAACAGCTGGAGACCCTGGCCGAGCAGGTCGGCGTCGACTTCTTCCCGTCCGACGTCGGGCAGAAGCCGGTTGATATCGTCAACGCGGCGCTGAAAGAAGCGAAGCTCAAATTCTACGACGTGCTGCTGGTGGATACCGCCGGTCGTCTGCACGTTGACGAAGCGATGATGGACGAAATTAAGCACGTCCACGCCGCCATTAATCCGGTTGAAACCCTGTTCGTCGTCGATGCGATGACCGGCCAGGATGCGGCGAATACCGCCAAAGCCTTTAACGAAGCGCTGCCGCTGACCGGCGTGGTGCTGACCAAAGTGGACGGCGACGCCCGCGGCGGCGCGGCGCTGTCGATTCGCCATATTACCGGCAAGCCGATTAAATTCCTCGGCGTCGGCGAGAAAACCGAAGCGCTGGAGCCGTTCCATCCGGACCGCGTCGCCTCTCGCATCCTCGGCATGGGCGACGTGCTGTCGCTGATCGAAGATATCGAGAGCAAAGTCGACCGCGCGCAGGCCGAGAAGCTGGCCTCCAAGCTGAAGAAAGGCGACGGTTTCGATCTCACCGACTTCCTTGAGCAGCTGCGCCAGATGAAAAACATGGGCGGCATGGCCAGCCTGATGGGCAAGCTGCCGGGTATGGGCCAGATCCCGGACAACGTGAAAGCGCAAATGGATGACAAAGTGCTGGTGCGTATGGAAGCGATCATCAACTCGATGACCCTGAAAGAGCGCGCCAAGCCGGAAATCATCAAAGGTTCACGTAAGCGCCGTATCGCCGCCGGCTGCGGAATGCAGGTGCAGGATGTGAACCGTCTGCTCAAGCAGTTCGACGACATGCAGCGCATGATGAAGAAGATGAAGTCGAAAGGCGGCATGATGAAGATGATGCGCGGGATGAAAGGGATGATGCCTCCAGGCTTCCCGGGCCGCTAATCGGCCTGGCTTGTTTGCCATTTCGCCACCGGGGTGTGCTCGCCATCCTCACGTACTACGTGTACGTTCCGGTGGCTGCGCGCACGCCGGCAGCGAACTGACTGCACCGCCGACGGCCTTTTACAGCAGACTTATCAACTGCTGATTGCATTTTCCCCAGAAATCAGTAAAATTTTCGGGCTTTTAATATGACACCGGGCTCCGTTCCTCGATGGGGCCCGGTTGTTTTATTCACACAAGAGGATGTTATGGTAACTATTCGTTTAGCACGTCACGGCGCTAAAAAGCGTCCGTTCTACCAGGTTGTTGTCACCGACAGCCGTAATGCACGCAACGGTCGCTTCATCGAGCGCGTTGGTTTCTTCAACCCGATCGCTAACGGTGCGGAAGAAGAGACTCGCCTGGATCTGGATCGTATCGCTCACTGGGTTGGCCAGGGCGCTACTGTTTCCGATCGCGTTGCCGCGCTGATCAAAGCCGCTAACAAAGCAGCTTAATCTGTCACGGTGGTCATGATGAGCAAGCAACACACCGCACAAGCACCTGTTGATCCGATCGTATTGGGGAAAATGGGTTCTTCCTACGGTATCCGTGGTTGGCTCAGAGTGTTTTCCTCCACCGAAGACGCCGAAAGCATTTTTGACTATCAGCCCTGGTTAATCCAGAAGGCGGGTCAGTGGCAGGTCGTTGAGCTGGAAAGCTGGCGCCACCACAATCAGGACATCATCATCAAGCTGAAAGGCGTTGACGATCGTGATGCCGCGAATCTACTGACTAATTGCGAAATTATCGTGGATTCATCGCAGTTGCCGGAGCTGGAAGAGGGTGACTACTACTGGAAAGACCTGATGGGCTGCCAGGTAGTGACAACGGAAGGCTATAGCCTCGGTAAAGTCATCGATATGATGGAAACCGGGTCTAATGACGTGCTCGTCATCAAGGCAAACCTGAAAGATGCATTTGGTATCAAGGAGCGGTTGGTTCCGTTCCTCGATGGGCAGGTTATCAAGAAAGTCGATCTCACTACGCGTACTATCGAAGTAGATTGGGATCCTGGTTTTTAAATTCTCCGGATAAACGGTAAAAGACGGCGCTATGTGGATTGGCATAATTAGCCTGTTTCCTGAAATGTTCCGCGCAATTACCGATTACGGGGTAACTGGCCGGGCAGTAAAAAATGGCCTGCTGAGCATCGAAAGCTGGAGTCCTCGCGACTTCACGCATGACCGGCACCGTACCGTGGACGATCGTCCTTACGGCGGCGGACCGGGGATGCTAATGATGGTGCAACCCTTACGGGATGCCATTCATGCAGCAAAAGCCGCGGCAGGTGAAGGCGCGAAGGTGATTTATCTGTCACCTCAGGGACGCAAGCTTGATCAAGCGGGCGTCAGCGAACTGGCAACGAATCAGAAACTGATTCTGGTGTGCGGTCGCTACGAAGGGATAGACGAGCGCGTAATCCAAACCGAAATTGACGAAGAATGGTCAATCGGCGATTACGTCCTCAGCGGTGGTGAGTTACCGGCAATGACGCTGATTGACTCCGTTTCCCGGTTCATTCCGGGGGTACTGGGCCATGAAGCATCAGCAACGGAAGATTCCTTTGCTGATGGGTTGCTGGATTGTCCCCACTATACCCGTCCTGAAGTGTTAGAAGAGATGGAAGTACCGCCAGTATTGCTGTCGGGAAACCATGCTGAGATACGTCGCTGGCGTCTGAAGCAGTCGCTGGGCCGAACCTGGCTTAGAAGACCTGAACTTCTGGAAAACCTGGCTCTGACTGAAGAGCAAGCAAAGCTGCTGGCGGAGTTCAAAACTGAACACGCGCAACAGCAGCATAAACATGATGGGCAGGCGTGAGCCCCCAATATCAGTTTACCCAGGATAAGAGATTAAATTATGAGCAACATTATTAAGCAACTTGAACAAGAACAGATGAAGCAGGACGTACCTTCCTTCCGTCCGGGTGATACCGTGGAAGTGAAAGTATGGGTTGTTGAAGGTTCCAAAAAACGTCTGCAGGCATTCGAGGGCGTGGTTATCGCTATTCGTAACCGCGGTCTGCACTCTGCATTCACTGTTCGCAAAATTTCCAACGGCGAAGGCGTTGAGCGTGTCTTCCAGACTCACTCTCCGGTAGTTGACAGCATTGCTGTTAAACGTCGTGGTGCTGTACGTAAAGCTAAACTGTACTACCTGCGTGAGCGCACTGGTAAGTCTGCTCGTATCAAAGAGCGTCTTAACTAAGATTCGCTTTCGCGACATCCTGACAAAAAGGGCTGGCCTCAGGGCCGGCCCTTTTTTTATCTTTGTTGTAACCATCGTGATGTAAATCATTTACAATATGCCCTCTATTCGGAGGGGCGGTGGTCAGCAACAGTTTTCAGCAAACGACACCTAAACGGCGAGCCGCCTGGCTGGCGCTGTTGGCGATCCTGCTGATCGTCGTGGCTCCCCTGATCTCCGTCTCCCTGCAAAAAGACCCCATGAGCGCCATGCCCGGCATGCACCACGCCATGATGATGGACAGCTCGCCAGCGAGTATGGCGCAGATGCCTGGCCACGAGATGGCGATGACGCATAGCGCAGACGGCGCTACGCATACCGGACACGAACTGCCGCTGGATCATGCCGAAGCGTGTGGCTATTGCGTGCTGTTAGCCCACGTCCCGGGGCTGCTTTTCGCGCTGGCGCTGTTCGTCGCCATGCTCCTGCGGCGCATTCGCCTGCCGGCTTCTCGGCCGGTATTAAAACACTGGCGTTACTTTCCCTGGCTCTACCCCGAAACCCGCGCCCCGCCGCGGCTGTCTGCTTTTTCCCTTTAATAAAAATGAATCTGCGCACTGCGCAACGACCTCTTTTTGCTTTGAAAAAGGAAAAGTATGACAACCTGCACCTCGCGCGCGGCATGGCTGAACCTGCTGCGTCGCCTCCATTTCTATATCGGGCTGTTTATCGGACCGTTTATCTTTGTCGCTGCCCTGACCGGCACGCTGTACGTGGCGACGCCGCAGCTGGAAAACTGGCTCTATCACGATGCGCTGTATGGCCTTCCCGAAGGCACCCCGCAGCCGCTCAGCGCCCAGATTGCGGTGGCAGAAGAAGCGACCCAGGGTAATCTGCGGCTGCTGGCGGTACGTCTGGCCCCCGCGGTGGGCGAGACCACCCGCATTATGTTTGCCGATCCGAGTCTCGGGGAGTCGGAATCCCGGGCCATTTTTGTCGATCCGATCGCGCTGCGGGTGAAGGGCGATATGACGGTCTACGGCACCAGCGGCATCCTGCCGCTGCGGCAGTGGATTGACTATGCGCATCGTTCGCTGCTGCTGGGCGACAGCGGGCGGCTCTACAGCGAACTGGCTGCCTCATGGATGTGGGTGGCCGCCCTGGGGGGCATTGCCCTGTGGGCGATGACGCGTCCAAAACGGCGGCTCAATAACACCCTGCAGAATCATCGTCGGCTGCACGTGACGCTGGGCTGGTGCTTACTGCTGGGCATGCTGCTTTTCTCCGCCACCGGCCTGACCTGGTCGCAATGGGCCGGCGGCAACGTGGATAAAATGCGGGCGGCTTTCGGCTGGTGGACGCCACAGGTCAATACCCTGCTGCACGGTGAGGCGCCGATGGCGCACGATCCCCATGCCGGGCATCATAGGGAGGCGATGGCCATGACCCAGCATCAGCCAGCGCAGTTTGACCAGGCGCTGGCGGTGGCCCGTCAGGCGGGGCTGAACGCCAGCCGGCTGGAGATCCGTCCGCCGGTGTCAGACGAACGCGCCTGGACGGTGAATGAGATCGACCGCCGCTGGCCGACGCAGGTGGACGCGGTGGCGATCGATGGCGCCTCGATGCAGGTGGTGGATCGCACCCATTTTGCCGACTTTCCGCTGATGGCGAAGCTTACCCGCTGGGGCGTCGATTTCCATATGGGGATCCTCTTTGGTCTGGCGAATCAGCTGCTGCTGGTGGGGTTTGGCTGCGCACTGTGCGTAACCATCGGCGTGGGGTACCGGCTGTGGTGGATACGCCGTCCGCCACAGGCCGTCTGGGATCCGGCGCTTTCCCTGCTGCAGGCATGGCTGTCGCTCGCCTGGCCTGCCCGTGGGCTGGTGCTGGGGATAGCGTTAGCCCTGGGGCTGGCCATGCCGTTGATGGGGATCAGCCTGGTGCTGTTCATTGCCGTTGACTACCTGCGCTGGCGCGCGGCAACGGCAATGAGGATAGCGAAGTCTAGCGATTAAGCGGACGTCTAGGGCGTGCTGATGACCACCGTGACCCGGCGGTTTTCAGCGCGCCCGGCCGCGGTATCGTTGCTGGCGATCGGGTATTTTTTGCCAAGGCCGCGGGTGACTAAATTACTGCGCGGGATATGGGCGCCTTCCGCCCAGGCATCGGCTACGCTGTTGGCCCGCTTAAGCGACAGGGCTTCGTTATAACTATCCTCACCATAATTATCGGTGTGGCCTTCAAGGCGGCTATGTGTAATCCCGGTTGTCGCCAGCCGCGAGGCCATTTGGGTGATCTGCTGGCGGCTGTCGGGACGTAGTCGGTAGTCATTCTTGTCAAACAGGATGCTATCGGATAAGCCCAGGGACCAATCGCCATTGCTTTCAGTGAAGCCATAAGATTTCATCGCCGCCACCTGCTCAGGGGTAAATTTTCCCTGAGGAGCCTGGCAACCTGTCAAAAGCGCCGCCGCCATCAGGGCGGGGGCGAAATATTTCCTGATCATAATGCGTCCTTTATTATTTCAGCATCTGCTGGATACGTTGGTTTTTCATCCGATACATATTCTGATCGGCAAGTTCTTGCAGTGATTCCGCCGTGGCGTGTTCCCACGCCAGGGCATAACCGACGCTCAGCGAGAGCGTGGCGCTATGGCCATTGTGCAGGTTGAATGGCGGAAGAAATTGTTCTGACAGCGCCTGACACAGGGCCTGGACTTCTGCTTCCGAGCGCACCTCGCGCAGCAGAACGGCAAACTCATCGCCACCAAGACGCCACGCCAGATGGCGTTTACCGGCGAAAGTCATCAGGCGGCTGGCGACTTCCATCAGCACTTTATCGCCCGCCGCATGTCCCCAGTTGTCATTGATCAATTTGAAGTTATCGCCATCGAGAAACAGTAACGCTGAGGTCTGGTGATCCACTTCATTTTTCATCAGCTCGGCGAGCGCGTTGCGAAAGGCGGCGCGGTTAGCCAGACCGGTCAACGGATCGTGTAACGAGCTGCGCAACAGCTGAGCATTTTTGGCCTGCAACTGGCGCTGCCAGTCCTCCATCTCCCCCAGCAGACTGTTAAAGTCCTGGGCAAACAGATGGAACTCCTCGATACGCTCCTCCGGCACCCGCCGGGAGAAGTGGCGGTTTTCGCGAATATCATGCACGACCTCGGTGATGCTCTGCAGGGCGGCGACGATCCCCCGGTGCAGGGAGTGGGTCAGCAGCAGGCCGATGAACGAGGCGAGCAGAATGCTGCCGGTCAGTACCAGAATCGAGATGCCGAGAAAGTGGCTAATCAGTTCGTCAAGCGCGGTCAGTCGCAGCTCGCCGATTTGTTTCCCCTGGTGCCAGATGGGCTGCACCGTGGGCTCCGGAAACAGCCATTTACTGATAAGGCCGCTCACTTGTTCTTTGTTGGCCAGCGGTTCGTGGCGCCAGGCGGCGAAGTGCTGCTTCTGGCCGTTGAGCACGATCGCCTGGGAAATCTGCCCTTGCTTCCCCAGCGAAGCGAGGGTCTCCTCTGCTGCCGCGCTGTCGCCAAACACCAGGGCGGCTTCGAGGCTGCGGCCCATGGTCGCGGCAGTGAGCTCAAGATTTTTCTGCGCGTACTGCTTGAGCGTGAAAATAGAGGCCGTGCTCAGCAGCAGCCAGACCAGCGTCATGGAGATCACCACGCTTATCACGCTAATGCGACGCAGCGCGCGTTTGAACGTCGGGCGCGATGTCTGTGAAAAGTCCTTATTCATGTGGTTTCTTCCGGGCAAGCATCAGGACGTCCGGGTTAACCCGAACCCCGCTGTGCGTCAGAACGTCCAGATTAACGGAGAAGCGGACCCTGTCGTCGTTGATGATCAGGCAAAACGCGCTACCAATTGAGCAATCCGTATTTTGTTCTGCGATGAGTAACAGCGGCCTCGAGCCATAGCGGCGAGTTAATTCCGACTGTTGGGTCGGCGTTTCGCTGCCAAAATAAAAACCATCGCAGGTCGTTTTTAACGCTTCTTCACTATTACGTACTATCACCGGTTGATAAGGCAATGCATCCGGCGCTTCATGAGCCAGGCTATGGGTGAAGCGTGATGAGGCAAAAATGCATAGCTTCGGCGCCCCTGTTAATGACGGCCAACGGGTGTAGGTCACGATCCCGGAAACAATAGCGCGAACATGTTCTGAAGGTCCGGCAGCAAAAACAGGAGATACCGCGATGAGAAAAAATACAGTCAATAAAAGACGGTGTAATACTGTCATTAACGCTTCCGTCAAATTCGCCATAGCGCGGGAATAGCCGCTGCCGATGCCCGGCGAAGAATACCACTGATAGCAAAACCCGTCATTAGATGCGCCCTTTGCTTTGGGACAAATCTCACCAGGATTTTTCGTAATGCCGATGGCGCTGGCGAGCAATTTTGGCGCGATTTCATTATCTGTAAATATTATTGTACGGTTAATGCCGTGGTAAGGGCCAATTAATTTATCACTGTAAAGTAAAATTTACGGAATATGGATTGAATTCTTTACTTCGTATGGTATCGTTACGTCATGCCCGCTGAGGCAACCCTTATCGCAAACGAGCTACACAGGATCGCAATCATGCAAAAAGACGCGCTGAACAACGTACATATTACCGACGAACATGTATTAATGACCCCGGAGCAACTGAAGGCGGAATTCCCCCTGAGCGTTGAACAGGAAGCGCAGATCGCGCACGCCCGTGAAACCATCTCCAATATCATCGCCGGTCGCGATCCGCGCCTGCTGGTGGTCTGCGGTCCTTGCTCCATTCACGATCCGGAAGCGGCGATCGAATATGCTCGTCGGTTTAAAGCCCTTGCCGCAGAGGTCAGCGATAGCCTCTACCTGGTGATGCGCGTCTATTTTGAAAAACCCCGTACCACCGTCGGCTGGAAGGGGCTGATTAACGATCCGCATATGGATGGTTCGTTTGATGTTGAAGGCGGCCTGAAGATTGCGCGTCGTCTGCTGGTCGAGCTTGTGAATATGGGACTGCCGCTGGCGACGGAAGCGCTGGATCCCAACAGCCCGCAGTACCTTGGGGATCTGTTCAGCTGGTCCGCTATCGGCGCGCGAACCACGGAATCTCAGACGCACCGCGAAATGGCCTCTGGTCTTTCCATGCCGGTAGGCTTTAAAAATGGCACCGACGGTAGCCTGGCCACGGCTATCAACGCCATGCGCGCCGCGGCGATGCCGCACCGCTTCGTCGGTATCAACCAGGCCGGGCAGGTCTGCCTGCTGCAAACGCAGGGTAACCCGAACGGCCATGTGATCCTCCGCGGCGGTAAGGCGCCGAACTACGGTCCGGAAGATGTGGAGAAATGTGAAAAAGAGATGGCGCAGGCGGGACTGAAGCCGTCGCTGATGGTAGATTGCAGTCATGGGAACTCCAATAAAGATTTCCGCCGCCAGCCGGCCGTGGCTGAATCCGTTGTCGCGCAGATCAAAGATGGCAATCGCTCCATTATCGGCCTGATGATCGAGAGTAATATCCACGAGGGCAATCAGTCCTCTGAACAGCCGCGTGAGGCGATGAAATACGGCGTTTCGGTAACGGATGCCTGCATCAGCTGGGAAACCACCGATGCGCTGTTGCGTGAACTGGATAAGGATCTCCGCGGCCACCTGGCGGCCCGTTTGGTGTAAGAGGAAAGTATGGTTGCTGAACTGACCGCGTTACGCGATCAAATTGATGAAGTGGATAAAGCGTTGCTTAGCCTGCTGGCTAAGCGCCTGGAACTGGTGGCCGAAGTCGGCGAGGTGAAGAGCCAGTATGGCCTGCCGATTTACGTCCCGGAACGCGAGGCGGCGATGCTCGCCTCCCGGCGTGAAGAGGCGGCTGCGCTCGGCGTTCCGCCGGATCTGATCGAGGACGTTCTGCGTCGCGTGATGCGGGAATCCTATTCCAGCGAAAACGACAAAGGCTTCAAAACCCTTTACCCCAATCTGCGGCCGGTGGTGATCGTCGGCGGCGGCGGGCAGATGGGGCGTCTGTTTGAGAAGATGTTAACGCTGTCCGGCTACCAGGTGCGCATTCTGGAAAAAGAGGACTGGGCGCGGGCGACGGATATCGTCGCCGATGCCGGTATGGTCATTGTCAGCGTGCCGATTCACACCACCGTGGAGACGATCGCCAGGCTGCCGCCGCTGCCGGCGGATTGCATTCTGGTCGACCTTGCCTCGGTTAAAGCAGAGCCGCTGCAGGCGATGCTGGCGGCGCATCAGGGCCCGGTACTCGGCCTGCACCCGATGTTCGGTCCGGACAGCGGCAGCCTTGCCAAGCAGGTGGTGGTCTATTGCGATGGACGCCAGCCGGAGGCCTATCAGTGGTTCCTCGAGCAAATTCAGGTCTGGGGCGCGCGCCTGCATCGCATCAGCGCGGTGGAGCACGATCAGAACATGGCCTTTATTCAGGCGCTGCGCCACTTTGCCACCTTCGCCTATGGTCTGCATCTGGCGGAAGAGAATGTGCGCCTTGAGCAGTTGCTGGCGCTCTCGTCACCCATTTACCGGCTGGAGCTGGCGATGGTGGGCCGTCTGTTTGCCCAGGATCCGCAGCTCTACGCCGACATTATTATGTCCTCGGAAAACAACCTGGCGCTGATTAAGCGCTACTACCAGCGGTTTGGCGAGGCGATCGGTCTGCTGGAGCAGGGCGATAAGCAGGCGTTTATCGATAGCTTCCGTAAAGTCGAACACTGGTTTGGCGATTACGCCCAGCGTTTCCAGAGCGAGAGCCGCACGCTGCTGCGTCAGGCGAACGATAATCGGCAGTAAAGCGAAAAAGATGTATACAATAAAGCCAGCGACCGCTGGCTTTTTTTATAGGGATGACAACGATGGCTGAACCACAACCGCTGTTTGACTACACCGGATACCTGCCGGAATGCCCGACCTGGAGTGAGGCAGAGCAGGCCCTCTACTGGGCCGATATCATGGAATGTGAAATTCACCGCTACGATACCCGCAGCGGCGAACACCAGGTGCTGCAGTTTCCGGAGGAGGTCGGCTGTTTTTCCCTGCGCGAGAAGGGCGGTTTTATCGTTGCATTGCGCAGCGGTATCTGGCTGACCGACGCCCACGGTCTGCTGCGGCGGAAAGTCTGCGATAACCCGAGCAACCCGGAACTGGCGCGCTTTAACGACGGCGGGACCGATCGCGACGGGCGCTTTTATGCCGGCACCTTCTGGGGCCCGGGGGATTACAACGGCGCGCTGCTGATGCGGGTCGATAACGACCTGAAGCCGTCGGTGATCCAGTGCGACATCCATGGCGCCAACGGTCTGGCGTTTAGCGCCGACCGGCGCTGGATGTATACCTCCGATACGCCGAACGCCGTGATTTACCGTACGCCGCTGGATGAGCAGGGTGAGCCTGGCCAGCGCGAAGTCTTTCGCCGTTTTCTGCCGGGCGAAGGGATCCCGGACGGGGCGGCGATTGACGTGGAGGGATGTTACTGGAGCGCAATGTTTGACGGCTGGCGGATCGCTCGTTTCTCTCCGCAGGGTGAGGAGCTGGAGTCCTACCCGATGCCGGTACGTTGCCCGACGATGGTCTGCTTTGGCGGGGCGGATATGAAAACGCTCTACATCACCACCACCCGGGAAAACATGGCGGACGATGAGCTGGCGCAGTATCCGCTGTCCGGCGCTATCTTCACCCTGCCGGTGGCGGTGGCAGGGATGAAGAAATTGCCGTTCCGCGAACGCTAAACCGGATCCACCGGCACGACGTTTTCGCTGGGGTAGCAACCGAGAACCTTCATGGAGCGGGTGATCTCCGCCAGCTCCTTCAGCGCCTTGCGCATGGGCAGCGAGTCCAGGTTTGCCTGAATATCGAGATAAAACATCTCTTCCCATGGATTGCCATGGATTGGGCGAGACTCCAGTTTGGTCATGATCAGATTGTGATTGCGCAGCACCAGTAAGGCCTCCACCAGGGCGCCCGCCTGCTGACCGGTCGCCATTAACAGCGTGGTCTTCGCCGGAACCTGATCGGAGACGTTCACCGCTTTGCGCGCCAGAACGAGGAAGCGCGTAATATTCTGCGTCTGGTTGGCCTGGCAGTGCTCCAGCACCTGCAGACCGTACAGGGCGCCGCCCGCTTCGCTGCCCAGTGCCGCGACGGCCGGGGAGTTCGCCTGCGCGACTTTTTCCATCGCCGCTGAGGTGCTCTCGGTATATTCAATCTTCCAGTGCGGGTAGCGACTCAGATACTGGCTACACTGCTGGAACGGCTGCGGATGGCTGTAGACGGTCTGAATTTTATCGGCATTCGTCGAGGTGCTGACCAGTACGCAATGATCGATAGGGATCGTCAGCTCGCCAACGATCGACAGGCTGGTGTGCTGCAGCAGATCGTAGACGTCGTTGATCCCGCCGGAGCTGGTGTTTTCAATCGGCACTACGGCGTAATCGGCCTGACCGGTCTCCACCTGATTAAAAATATCGGCGAACTTCGCGCAGCCGCTTTCAATAAACTGCTCAAAGTGGCGAGCGGCGTACTGACGCGCCGCCAGATGCGAATAAGAGCCTTTGGGACCGAGGAACGCCACGCGAGCCGAATGCGGGTTAATTTTATTCAAGTGCTGCTGCAACAGGGTTTGCTGGGTCAGAACAGAGTCTTCGATAATCAGCTGGAACAGGCGGGTGATGTAGTGTGCATCCAGATTATGACGCTTGCCGAGGGTCATCAGACGCTCCAGCAGATCGCGTTCGCGGTCAATATCACGCACCGGACGATGGGAGGCCAGTTTGGCTTTACCAACCTCAATAGCCAGCCCGCGACGCTCCGCCAGCAGAGCAAGCAGTTTCTCATCCAGCGCGCTTATCTTGTCGCGCAGCGCCAGTAATGGGTTTTCCTCGGTCATAGATGTTGCCTTTGTTGTTATCAAATAAAAAAGGCCTCCCGGGTGGGAGGCCTTATTGTTCGTCTTCGCATTCTTTCTTATACGACGAATTGCCTCCCGGTCAGGGGAAGGTAAAAAAGAATGCGAAGAAGAACGGGACGAGTTTCATGATGAATTCCTTTAAGTAGTGGGGATTACAGTACCTGTACTGTTTTCACTCTGTCAATAAAAAACGCGCCCGAAGGCGCGTGGCATGACACAACTTAAGTTAAGGATTACTCTTCTTCTTCCACAAAGCCTGCCTCTTTCACCGACGTCGCGGCGCGGCGGGCTTCCCCTTTGTGTTGCACTTTATTGAGCTGCCGTTCCAGCTTGTTGATCAATTCGTTAATGGCGGCGTACATATCTTCATGACGCGCACTGGCAACCAGATGGCCGTTTGGCGTGTTAATGGTTGCGTCAGCGATAAAACCCTGCGGCTCCTTAGACAGAATGATGTGCGGGTTAATTAAATGAGTTTGCCACTTATCCAGTTTGGCGAGACGGTCTGCGACATGCTGGCGGATTGCCGGAGTAATTTCCATTTGTTTACTGGTAATGTTCATTGTCATAAATTTTACCTCTTGTCTTTCCCGTCTTGGTGAATCCAGCATACCTTTCCCAATGTCAAAATGTGTGATCTAAATCACATTTTATTGTCACTTTTTGTCAACGAATTCATTTTGTGAGACAGGGCAGGAAGAGATGAGATTTTACTTGTCGAACCCGACAAAGCAGGCCATATTTGATGAGTTAACCCGGCGCTAAACCGCTTCAGCTAGCCAGGATAATGGATAAAAAAACGGCAGCCAGGGGCTGCCGTTTGCGATCTATGAATCAGGCTCAGGTGTTCTTGCTGTTCGCGGCGATAATCTTCGCGACTTTGTCCGCCTGAGCGTTCATCTGCATTTGACGATAGGCGTTTTCCATCTTCGGCAGGGCATCGCGGGTGGCCTGGGTATCCGGATAGTTACGCATCATACCTTCCACGCGGTTAACGACGGCAACCCATGCGCCGCGGTCGGTGTAGTAATCCACCACCGACAGCTCATACTTCGCCAGGCGATCTTTCAGGAACACCATACGCTTATAGGCGTCAGTGGCATACTGGCTGTTCGGGTAGCCACGTACCAGTTTGGAGAAGTCATTGAAGGCATCGCGCGCGTGCTGCGGATCGCGGTCGGAACGATCGACGCCGAAGAAGCCCTGCAGGGCGCTGTCATCCAGAGCCATGTTGGTCAGGCCGCGCATATAGATGACGTAGTCGATGTTCGGATGGGTGGGGTTCAAGCGCATGAAGCGATCGATGGCGGCCTGAGCCAGCGGCAGATCGGCGTTTTTGTAATACGCATAAATCAGATCCAGCTGTACCTGTTGGGAATAAGGGCCGAATGGATAACGGTTATCCAACGCTTCCAGTTGCGTTATCGCCTGTTTCCAGTTACCGTCCTGCAGTTTTTGCTGGGCGGTCGCGTAGATTTCATTCGGCGGATTATCAGGCACCTCTTCCTTAGAGCCGGAGCAACCCACCAAAGCCAGGCTCAGTGTGGCGGCTGCCACCAGGTATTTCATGCGCGTCATGACGTTTTGACTTCCTCAAAATGTTTATGCGGGAGAATCTCTGTTCCTGCTCCCGATTAAGACCAGCTACAATAGCACACTATATTAAACGGCAAAGCCGTAAAACCCAACGTTAAACGAAGAAGCTGTATATGGCACAACGAGTACAACTCACCGCAACGGTGACCGAAAATCAACTCGGTCAACGCTTAGATCAGGCTTTGGCCGAATTGTTCCCTGATTATTCGCGATCGCGGATAAAAGAATGGATCCTCGACCAACGCGTATTAGTCAATGGCGCCATTGGCGATAAACCGAAAGAAAAAGTGCTGGGGGGAGAACGCATCGCTATCGATGTGGAAATCGAAGAAGAGGCGCGCTTCCAGCCGCAGGATATTCCGCTCAATATCGTTTACGAAGATGACGACATCCTCGTGATCAACAAACCGCGCGATCTGGTTGTACATCCTGGCGCGGGCAACCCCGACGGTACTGTGCTGAATGCGCTGCTGCACTACTATCCGCCTATTGCCGATGTGCCGCGTGCGGGTATCGTCCACCGTCTGGATAAAGACACCACCGGTCTGATGGTGGTGGCGAAAACCATTCCAGCGCAAACCCGGCTGGTGGAGTCGCTGCAGCTGCGCGAGATCACCCGTGAGTACGAAGCGGTGGCGATCGGTCATATGACCGCCGGCGGTACGGTGGAAGAGCCGATCAGCCGTCACCCGACCAAGCGTACCCATATGGCGGTGCACCCTATGGGCAAGCCGGCGGTGACCCACTACCGCATTATGGAACATTTCCGCATTCATACCCGTCTGCGCCTGCGTCTGGAAACCGGGCGTACGCATCAGATCCGCGTGCATATGTCGCATATTACCCATCCGCTGGTAGGCGACCAGGTGTATGGCGGCCGCCCGCGTCCGCCGAAGGGCGCGTCGGAGGAATTCATCACCGCGCTGCGTAAATTCGACCGCCAGGCGCTGCACGCCACCATGCTGCGTCTGTACCATCCGATTACCGGTATTGAAATGGAGTGGCATGCGCCCATCCCACAAGATATGGTCGAGCTCATCGAGGCGATGCGCGCCGATTTTGAAGCCCATAAGGACGATATTGACTGGTTATGACTAAACTGATTGTACCGCAGTGGCCAATGCCCGGCAGCGTGGCGGCCTGTAGTTCTACCCGCATCGGCGGCGTGAGTCTGCCGCCCTATGACTCGCTCAATCTGGGCGCCCATTGCGGCGACAATCTGCAGCATGTCGAAGAAAACCGGCGGCGGATGTTTGCCGCCGGCGGCTTGCCGTCTTACCCGGTTTGGCTGGAGCAGGTTCATGGTACCGATGTGCTCACGCTGGACGGCGGACCCTATCCGTCGAAACGCGCGGATGCCTCTTATAGCCGTACGCCAGGGACTGTCTGCGCGGTGATGACCGCTGACTGCCTGCCGGTCCTCTTCTGTAACCGCGCCGGTACCGAAGTCGCCGCGGCGCATGCGGGATGGCGCGGCTTATGCGAAGGGGTTCTGGAAGAGACGGTCGCCCGTTTCGCCGATAAAGCCGAAAACATTATGGCGTGGCTGGGGCCCGCCATCGGTCCGCAGGCGTTTGAGGTGGGGCCAGAAGTTCGCGACGCTTTTATGGCGAAGGATGAGAATGCGCACCGTGCTTTTCGTCCGGCAGGCGAAAAATATTTTGCTGATATCTACCAACTGGCTCGGCAGCGTCTGGCAAACGTCGGCGTTGAGCAGATTTTCGGCGGCGATCGCTGCACGCTAAGCGAAAAGGATGATTTTTTCTCTTACCGGCGCGACAAGACCACCGGTCGTATGGCAAGTTTCATTTGGCTGATATAACCTAGAGAATCAAGACGATCCAGAAGGCAAACTTATTTTTCGCATAGTTCAGGTCTTTAACCTTGAATAATTGAGGGATGACCTCATTTAATCTCCAGTAGCAAATTTGACCTGTTATGGGAGGAGTTATGCGTCTGGATCGTCTTACCAATAAATTCCAGCTTGCTCTTGCCGATGCCCAGTCGCTCGCACTCGGGCACGACAACCAATTCATCGAACCTCTTCATTTAATGAGCGCCTTGCTGAATCAGGAAGGGGGATCGGTACGTCCTTTATTAACCTCGGCGGGCGTGAATGCCGGGAAACTGCGCACTGACATCGAACAGGCTCTGAGCCGTTTACCGCAGGTGGAAGGCACCGGCGGCGATGTACAACCTTCTCAGGATTTAGTGCGGATCCTGAACCTTTGCGACAAGCTGGCGCAAAAGAAAAAGGACAATTTTATTTCGTCAGAACTGTTTGTTCTGGCGGCGCTTGAATCACGCGGTACGCTGACCGACCTTTTAAAATCCGCCGGAGCAACAACCGCCAACGTGACCCAGGCGATTGAACAAATGCGCGGAGGTGAAAGCGTGAACGATCAGGGTGCCGAAGACCAACGTCAGGCATTGAAGAAATTTACCGTCGATCTCACCGAGCGTGCCGAGCAGGGCAAGCTGGACCCGGTTATCGGCCGTGATGAAGAGATCCGCCGTACCATTCAGGTACTGCAGCGCCGTACCAAAAACAATCCGGTGCTGATTGGTGAACCCGGGGTGGGGAAAACCGCTATCGTCGAAGGCCTGGCGCAACGTATCGTCAACGGCGAAGTGCCGGAAGGGCTGAAAGGCCGCCGGGTGCTGGCGCTGGATATGGGCGCGCTGGTGGCCGGGGCGAAATACCGCGGTGAGTTTGAAGAGCGTCTGAAAGGCGTGCTGACCGACCTGTCGAAACAGGAAGGCAACGTCATTCTGTTTATCGATGAACTGCATACCATGGTTGGCGCCGGTAAAGCCGATGGCGCGATGGATGCAGGCAACATGCTCAAGCCGGCGCTGGCGCGTGGTGAACTGCACTGCGTCGGGGCGACGACGCTTGACGAATACCGTCAGTACATTGAAAAAGACGCTGCGCTGGAGCGCCGCTTCCAGAAAGTGTTCGTCGCCGAGCCATCGGTAGAAGATACCATCGCTATTCTGCGCGGCCTGAAAGAACGTTATGAACTGCACCACCACGTGCAGATCACTGACCCGGCAATCGTGGCGGCGGCGACCTTGTCGCATCGTTACATTGCCGACCGTCAGCTGCCGGATAAAGCCATCGACCTTATTGATGAGGCGGCGTCCAGCATCCGTATGCAGATCGACTCGAAGCCGGAAGAGCTGGACCGTCTCGATCGCCGTATCATCCAGTTGAAACTGGAGCAGCAGGCGCTGAAGAAAGAGTCTGATGAGGCGAGTCTGAAGCGCCTTGATATGCTCAACGAGGAGCTGGCGGATAAAGAACGGCAGTACTCGGTGCTGGAAGAAGAGTGGAAAGCGGAAAAAGCGTCCCTCTCGGGCACTCAGACCATCAAAGCCGAGCTGGAGCAGGCGAAAATCGCCATCGAACAGGCGCGTCGCGTCGGTGACCTGGCGCGGATGTCTGAGCTGCAGTACGGCAAAATTCCGGAACTGGAGAAACAGCTGGCGGCAGCCACTCAGTCCGAAGGGAAAACCATGCGTCTGCTGCGTAATAAAGTAACGGATGCTGAAATCGCCGAAGTGCTGGCCCGCTGGACCGGTATCCCTGTTTCCCGCATGATGGAAAGCGAGCGTGACAAACTGCTGCGTATGGAGCAGGAACTGCATCATCGGGTAATTGGCCAGGATGAGGCGGTTGAAGCGGTATCTAACGCGATTCGCCGCAGCCGTGCTGGGCTATCCGATCCGAACCGACCGATTGGTTCATTCCTGTTCCTTGGTCCGACCGGGGTCGGTAAAACCGAGCTGTGTAAAACGCTGGCTAACTTTATGTTCGACAGCGACGACGCGATGGTGCGTATCGATATGTCCGAGTTTATGGAGAAACACTCCGTCTCGCGTCTGGTCGGTGCGCCTCCGGGATACGTCGGTTATGAAGAGGGCGGGTACCTGACCGAGGCGGTGCGCCGTCGTCCTTATTCCGTCATCCTGCTGGATGAAGTGGAAAAAGCGCACCCGGATGTGTTCAACATTCTGCTGCAGGTACTCGACGACGGGCGCCTCACTGATGGGCAGGGGAGAACGGTCGACTTCCGTAATACGGTGGTCATCATGACCTCGAACCTCGGTTCCGATCTGATTCAGGAACGGTTCGGCGAGCTGGATTACGGACATATGAAAGACCTGGTGCTGGGAGTGGTCAGCCAGAACTTCCGTCCGGAGTTCATCAACCGTATCGATGAAGTGGTGGTCTTCCATCCGCTGGGTGAGAAACACATTGCTTCTATTGCCCAGATCCAGCTGCAGCGTCTGTATAAACGTCTGGAAGAGCGCGGATATGAAGTGCGGATGTCCGATGAGGCGCTGAAGCTGCTAAGCGCTAACGGGTACGATCCGGTATACGGCGCGCGGCCACTGAAACGCGCTATTCAGCAGCAGATTGAGAACCCGTTAGCCCAGCAGATCCTTTCTGGTGAGCTGATTCCGGGTAAAACCGTCGAGCTGGTAGTGAAAGACGACCGTATCGTGGCAGTGCAGTAAGTCACAAAACGACAAAAACGGGCCCAGCGGGCTCGTTTTTGTTTAAAAACCAGGCAAGAATTAAAGCTCAACACCTGATTTGGTTGAAAAGTGAGCGGTTGAATTCTTTTTTTGAATTTATCCTTGTCACTTCAGAATTACCCCCTATAATGCGCCTCCACTGACACGGAACAACGGCAAGCAAGCCGCCGGGACAGCAGGATTCAACAGCGAAAGCAACGTTGAAAACCGACAGAGAAAAGCAAAATAAGCGCTTGACTCTGAATGAGGAAGGCGTAATATACGCCACCTCGCGACAGAGCGCTAAAGCGCGTCGCAACTGCTCTTTAACAATTTATCAGACAATCTGT
>NZ_JASCAR010000025.1:0-163539 GCF_029967715.1 Klebsiella sp. V115_8 | reverse complement strand
TGGGGTCTCCCCATGTGAGAGTAGGGAACTGCCAGGCATCAAATAAAGCAGAAAGCTCAGTCGAAAGACTGAGCTTTCTGCGTTTTTGTCCTCCGGCGAGGGTGCCGACATGCCTCCCCCGGTGGCGCTGCGCTTACCGGGGCTACGGATCCGTAGCCCGGACAAGGTGCGCAGCACCGCCTCCGGGGAAAATCCCGCCATACCCGCACCATTATCTTCATTCAAAGCAACATAAAACCCCGTCATGGCAAACCCTTCGCCATAATCCACTTTTTCCTTGCCTCTGCGCTGGCGTTGATCGCGAAAACCGTGCTTGCGAAAAAAAATGTGAATGCAATCACATATAAAGATATAACAATTATATAACATTTAGTTTACTAACTAATTTGTCTGCGTGACGTGGTACGCCCGACAAGACAGACTGCAGTCTTTGCTGGAGCAATATAACAATGACAGAGAGTAGCATTACCGAACGGGCCGCGCCGGAGCAGGCCGATACCCGTCGTCGTATTTGGGCAATTGTTGGCGCTTCCTCGGGAAATCTGGTTGAGTGGTTTGATTTTTATGTCTACTCATTCTGCTCGCTCTATTTTGCCCATATCTTCTTTCCCTCCGGAAACACCACCACTCAACTTTTACAAACGGCAGGCGTATTCGCCGCTGGATTTCTGATGCGTCCTATCGGTGGGTGGCTGTTTGGTCGGATCGCCGACCGCCGCGGACGTAAAGCTTCCATGCTTATTTCGGTCTGTATGATGTGCTTTGGTTCACTGGTGATTGCCTGCCTGCCGGGCTACGCGGTCATCGGCACTTGGGCTCCGGCGCTGCTGCTGTTGGCCCGTCTGTTTCAGGGGCTGTCGGTCGGTGGAGAATATGGCACCAGCGCGACCTATATGAGTGAAGTGGCGATTGAAGGAAAGAAAGGCTTCTATGCCTCTTTCCAGTACGTCACGTTAATTGGCGGTCAACTGCTGGCGGTATTAGTGGTCGTGGCGCTCCAGCAGGTGCTGAGCGACGAAGATTTGCATGCCTGGGGATGGCGTATTCCTTTTGCTCTCGGGGCAGTACTGGCTATCGTCGCGCTGTGGCTGCGTCGCCAGCTGGACGAAACCTCGAAGCAGGAGACCCGGGCGCTGAAAGAGGCTGGCTCATTTAAAGGGTTGTGGCGTAATCGCCGGGCTTTCGTGATGGTGTTGGGCTTTACTGCCGCCGGATCGCTGACCTTCTATACCTTTACTACCTATATGCAAAAGTATCTGGTCAACACGGCGGGCATGACGGCCAGCACCGCCAGCGTGATCATGACCGCGGCGCTGTTCGTTTATATGCTGGTTCAACCGCTGTTCGGCGCCTTTTCGGATAAAGTTGGCCGCCGTACCTCCATGCTGTGCTTTGGCGTGCTGGCGACATTATTTACCGTGCCTATCCTGAGCGCCTTGCAAAAAGTGAGCTCACCCTATGCTGCCTTCGGCCTGGTGATCTGCGCCTTGCTGATTGTCAGTTTCTATACCTCGATCAGCGGCATCCTGAAGGCCGAGATGTTCCCGGCGCAGGTTCGCGCGCTTGGGGTAGGGCTGTCCTATGCCGTCGCGAATGCCCTGTTTGGCGGCTCGGCGGAATATGTCGCGCTGTCGCTGAAATCGGCGGGGATAGAGCACGCGTTCTACTGGTACGTGACGGTGATGGCGGCCATCGCCTTCCTGGTCTCCCTGATGCTGCATCGCAAAGGCAAAGGCCTGCGTCTTTAGCCGTTACTGGTGCGCCAGTTGCCAAACAGCGTAGCCGGTGGTCGCGCCGGCTACATCCCAGGCGAAATCCTTCCAGCTCCAGCCGCTGCCTGCCGGGCGGCTGTCCCAAAGCTCTTTTGAGGCGCCGAGGCTGACGGAAAACATCAGGCCGATAGCAGCGCTGCGGTCCCGGCTGTAACCCTGATGTTGCGCATATTCATTGCCGGCGGCAGACAGCATCGCCGAGGCCAGAAAATGCTGGGCTTTGTCCTGACCGGACCATGCATCATTTGCCATGTGGCTGCAGCCCGTTAACATCAGCGAAGCAATCACGATTATCGTACGCATAGCGCTTCCAGAAAAAAGCCCCGTCGAGGCGGGGCTGATTGTCAGAGAATACGGCTGATCAGCCGGTCAATGCGGATCCGCCGCAGTCGGCGGATCAGTTTACGCACTTTCACCGGATAGTCGGCAATACTTTGCAGATCCCGATAATGTTTCACCACCGTGGTGTGGGTGCGGATGAGCTTCAGCTCTTTCTCCCGCATGGCTCCCAGCTGCTGCTTTGGATCGTGGATCAGAATGGCATTTTCCAGATCGAGTCGCCAGGCGCGCGGGTTAAGGTTGTTGCCGGTGAGCAGCATCCACTCGTCGTCAACCCACATGCCCTTCAGGTGGTAGCTGTTATCGTCATCCTTCCACAGGCGGACGATCAGCTGATCGGTATTCACATAATACTGCAGCCGGCTGAGGAAACGCCGCAGGTTGATCTCATACAGATAAGGAAGCGCGCCGATGATTTTAAACGGCTGATCTTCCGGAATATAGAAATCGTTAGCGGTTTTATCGCCGACAATAATCTCCACCTGTTTACCGTCGCGCAGCAGCTGGATGATATTTCTTACCAGCACGGCAGGAAGGTTGAAGTAGGGGGTGCAGATCGTTAACTTGTGCTCGGCACAGGGCATCAGGTGAAAGATAGTTTTGTTCAGCAGGCTGGATTTCCCCAGGCCTACCAGCGGGGTGACGGAGAGTTCTTCGTCACCGGCGGTGCCGACAAAATGGTAGCTGCGGTCGCGCAGCTCCTGACGGTACTGGCGAATATCGTTTTTGATTTCCGGACTTTTTGGCCGATCCGGTCTGTCGAGACGATTCACGCCGCGTCCCTGAACCAGATTATTGTCGACCCAGTCGAACATGACGTCCGCCATTTTGCCGTTACGGATGCACTGATAGCGGTCATAGCGGTACTTATCATGCTGATGCAGATAAACATCGTTCAGGCTGGCGCCGCTATAGAGGACGCAGTCATCGATAATAAAGCCTTTGAAATGGAGAACGCCGAGCGCCTCCCGGGTGTTAATCGGCACGCCGTAAACGGGGATCTCTACGCCCGGATTTTCATTGGCCATCCGACAATACCAGTCAGCATTGGTGTTGGAGGCGGCGGCGCCGATACGGCCACGTTGAGCGCGGTGCCAGTCAACGAGGACGCGAACATCCAGTTGCGGACGCTGACGTTTGGCGTCATAAAGGGCCTGCAAAATTCCTTTTCCGCCATCATCTTGCTCCAGGTAGAGCGCAATAATGCATATACGCTGAGTGGCGTTGGCAATCCGGGTCAGTAACGCTTCCCTGAAATCCGCAGGGGCGTAAAAGAACTCTACATCATCAACTGACTGAGAAAGCTTAGGGAGTTGGGCAAGGTGTTGTTGATGTTTATTACGCTTAAATTTTGACAACATCACAGTGCGTTTCTTCTCTGTTTATTGAAGGGTCTTCTGTACCATGCAGACGACGTAAGCGGGCAATAATACCATTACTACCCGCTAATGTGGTCAACAATTGCGGTCAGCGTCGCGCGATTATCCCTGATTCAGGGGCAGCGACAGACTGACAATCCCATCTTCCAGCTGAATATCAACGGTGAATCCCAGCTTTCTGGCGAGGCCGATCATGCCTCGGTTATTCGGCATCGTAATCCCATTCAGCCGTTGCAGGCCATGGCTTTGCGTATAGGCGATCAGCTTTTCCAGCAGCCTTCGCCCCAGGCCTAACCCTTTCAAATCTGAACGGACCAGCACAGCAAACTCGGCATCAATATTGTCAGGGTCGGAGATCGCCCGCGTCACGCCGAGGATCTCGCTCTGTTCCGCGGTGGTCCTGACGGCGACGAACGCCATTTCTCGATCGTAGTCGATCTGGGTCATATTGGCTAAGTCGTCATGGGTAAATTCGTTGATCTCACTAAAATAGCGATAATAGAGATCTTCTTTGGTGACCTGAGCGATAAACGCGAGCAACTGCGGTTCATCTTCCGGAAGGATCGGCCGGAACAGACAGCGATCGCCATTTTTCATCACCACCCACTCCTCCAGCTGGTGCGGATAGGGACGAATAGCGAGACGGCTTTCACTGTCGCCGCTAAAGGGAGCAAGCCCCAGGGTAACGTCCAGCGCCGTAAACTCGTTGCCGGAGGCGAGCAGGGGATGAATATCCAGCCGCTGGATCTCCGGGCAGTCGACGATCAGGTTCGAGACCTGAACCAGCAGCTGGCTTAAGCCTGCGATATCCAGCGGTCGCAATGCGCTGCGGCCGCGGATCTTCTTATTTTTGATCGCCTGGATCACCAGATAACGCGCCAGGTTCATATTCAGCGGCGGCAGCGCCACAGCGGCCTGGTCCTCGGCCCGCCACTCCACGCCGCCTTCGCCCAACATAATCAACGGGCCGAAGAGGGGATCGTGCTCAACCACCACTCTCAGCTCCTGGGCGCCGGCGCGATTGGCCATACTCTGCACCAGCAGGCCATGAATGCGCGCCTGGGGCCAGGCCAGCCTGACGCGATCGATCATCGCATCCGCTGCCTGCTGTACTTCTGCCGCGGTACGCAGATACAACATGACCCCCTGTACTTCTGATTTGTGCGGAATATCCGGGGAACGCAGCTTCAACGCAACCGGATAGCCTATCTGCTCAGCGATATGCACCGCTTCCGCGCTGTCAGCGGCGATCCAGGTTGGCAGTGTGTGGATACCGTAGGCCCGGAGCACCGGGCTGACCTCGTGGGTATCCAGCGTGGTGGCGCCGTCATCTATCGCTTGCTGGAGCAGAGCATGCGCTTCGCTGGTATTGGCGGTTAACGAGTCCGGCAGCACTGGAGTCTCGCGCAGCTGTTTCTGGTTACGGCGGTACTCGACCATATGCATAAAGGCGGTGATGGTGCCCTCCGGCGTACGGTAGGTGGGAAGGCCGGCATCGCTGAACAGCCGTCGCGCCTCCTGGGAAGAGAATTCGCCGCACCAGTTGGTCAGCACGGTGACATATTTGCCACGCGGATGGTGCTTCAGGGCGTCTATCAGCGCCAGGGCGCTCTCGGTGCCCGGCGCGGCGGCGCTGGGCGAGTGGATCACCAGCAGCGCGTCGTAGTCCTGACTGTTAAGCAGAATATTCACCGCCCGCTGATAGTGTTCGCTGCTGGCGTCATCGCGTAGATCC
Organism: Klebsiella sp. V115_8; assembly: GCF_029967715.1. Taxonomy (NCBI): domain Bacteria; kingdom Pseudomonadati; phylum Pseudomonadota; class Gammaproteobacteria; order Enterobacterales; family Enterobacteriaceae; genus Klebsiella; species Klebsiella sp. V115_8. Next base: position 158,314 of record NZ_JASCAR010000025.1, on the reverse strand, counting down.
AGTGGGTTGGCGATCTCAACGCCGCCCGGCAGCGCCTGGCGCAGGGCGTCGCGCGTCTCCTCGCTGAGGGTCGCCAGCTTACCGTTACGCAACCAAAGCTCATCCAGCGCCAGCGCCGCCGGCGCCGCGCCGTTGCTGACGATCATCAGTTTTTCACCGCGCAGCGGGCGCATATGGCTCAGGGTTTCTACGGCGGAGAACAGCTCATGGGTATCCTGGACCCGCAGCAGACCAGCACGCTGGATGGCCGCGTCCCATGCCGGATCCATCCCTGAATTGACGTGCAACAGTTTCTGCGCCGCGGGACTACGGCCGCTTTTGATCACCAGGATTGGCTTGTTTCGCGAGGCGCTGCGCGCGGCGGAGACAAACCGGCGCGCGTCGCTGAGATGCTCAAGGTAAAGCAAAATGGCGCTGGTTTTGCTGTCGCGGGCCAGAAAGTCCAACAGGTCATCGACATCTATATCCAGGCTATCGCCCAGCGCGATGAAGTAGGAAAACCCCATCTCGCGCTGTTGCGCCCAGTCAAGGATGGTGTTGGAGACGGCGGCCGACTGCGAGATAAAGGCCAGTTTACCGCGGTGGATCGCGACCGGCGAAAAGCTGGCGTTCAGGCCTTGCCACGGCGCCAGCAGCCCCAGGCTGTTTGGGCCGAGCAGGCGCATCTGATAGCGTGCAGCGCATTCGAGCAGCGCCGGATACTGTTCCGGCTGCGAAGAGAGGATGATGCAGGTCTTGCAGCCTTTCTGCCCCAGGGCTTCGAGCAACTCGAGATTACGTCGCGCGTTGGTACAAAGCACCGCCAGATCCGGCGTAAACGGCAGCTTCTCGATGGTGGGCCACGCCAGCACCCCAAGCACCGCCTTCCAGGCGGGGGTCACCGGCAGTACCGGGCCATTGAAGCCGCCGGCTAGCAGGTTGCGCATCATGAGATAGCCAGCGCGCTGCGGCTTCATTGATGCGCCAATAACGGCGATGGATTTTGGTCGCAGCAGCGCTTCCAGGCCTCGTTGGCTCATACCGGTCTCCTTTCATCCCAGTGACCGAATGATTTTAAACGTTTTCCGCCTGGCCCGCTGTGATACTGCCCTTATGCTGGGTTTTTCCCGCCAGGTAGCGGGTCCGAAAGCGGGTGAAGTGTTCGCCAAGCGCTGCGGCGGCCGGCGCATCGCCCGCCAGATCCAGCAGGGCGATAGCCACTTCCGCGGTACAATATTGTCCGTCGGCGTGCGCCTCGCGCAGATGGTAGGCTGAGATGCGCGACAGATCGACGGAGATGATCGGCAGCGCGTCCAGATAAGGGCTCTTACGGAACATTTTACGCGCTTCGGTCCAGGTGCCGTCGAGCATGATAAACAGCGGCGGTTTGCCGGACGGCGGCGCGCTCAGGACCTGGCGCTCCGGTGCGGCGTAGGAGGCGGGGAACACCACCATCGGCTGGTAATCGGGATGGGCGACCAGATCGAGCAGCCCCTGCGGCGGCTCGGTTCTCGACCATTGATAAGCCTCGGTATTCGGCAGAATATCGGCGATGAGCCGGCCGGTGTTGCTGGGCTTCATCGGCTCCGTATCAAACATCACCAGGCAGAAACGGCTGGTGGCCTGCGCCGGCGTTAACGTGGCGCACAGGCACTGCTTGAGCGGCAGCAGACAGCGCTGGCAGCGGCGGATGCGGTTGCCGCGAGCAAGGAAAGGGCGGGTGGCTCGCGCGAGACGTTCGGCGCGCAGGCGAAGGACAGCGTTATCAGTCATGGGAGTCGCTAGTGAAAAACGCTATTGTCGCAGAGGCGAAAACGGGGCACAAGCGGTGCCCCGGAAGGATTACTGCTGTCCGGCTTCGTTTAGCCAGCTATCAAATGGCGCTTTTGGCACCGCGCCATTGAGCATGTCGATCACTTCGCCATTTTTGAACATCATAATGGTCGGGATGCTGCGGATACGAAACCGTGCGCTAAGCTCACGTTCCGCTTCGGTGTTAACTTTCACAAAACGCATCTTCCCGCTACGCTCTTCCGCGACGTCTTCAAAGATCGGCGCGAAGCTGCGGCAGGGACCGCACCATGGCGCCCAGAAATCGACAACGACCGGCAGATCGTCCTTTAAGAGTTTATCCAGCGTTGCCCCGGTCGCGTTGATGACGTCGCCATCAAAAAGATCGTGACCGCAGCGTCCGCACTTTGCGCCATCCGCGCTACGATCGTCCGGGAGGCGGTTCAGAGCCTGACAACTGGCACAAACGGTATTCATAACTAACCTCTGGTTATGGGTTGCAACGTGGCACGTGGCCGATATGTTTCTGTGATGTTACATATTATCGATTAAGTGTTATTTAAGGACAATGCGTTTTGTTCGATGAGTGCAATAGAGGCCGTCTTTTAAACGAAATCATGGCGAAGCGATGACACATCGGGTAATCTGCGCGCTTCGCGCAGCGCAGGTGGAGAAAATTGATGAGCGACGAACTGAAAAATAAAAGCGGCAAGGTCAAAGTGATGTATGTCCGCAGTGATGATGATTCTGACAAACGCACCCATAACCCACGTACCGGGAAAGGGGGAGGTCGTCCAGGAAAATCTCGTGTTGACGGCCGCAGCCGCCCTGCGCGTGACGAACGAAACAGCCGCGGTGACGATCGTAAACGCGATGACCGCAAGCGTGATGAGCGCAAGCGCGATGATTTTAATCGTGACGATGCGTCCCCGTGGCGTACCGTTTCTCGCGCTCCTGGCGATGAGACGCCGGTAAAAGAGGATCACGGCGGGATCAGCGGGAAGAGCTTTATCGATCCGGAAGTACTGCGTCGCCAGCGCGCGGAAGAGACCCGCGTGTATGGTGAAAACGCCTGTCAGGCCCTGTTCCAGAGCCGCCCGGAAGCCATTGTCCGCGCCTGGTTTATCCAGAGCGTGACGCCGCGCTTTAAAGAGGCGCTGCGCTGGATGGCGGCTAACCGTAAAGCCTATCATGTGGTTGATGAAGCCGAGCTGGCGAAAGCCTCCGGGACCGATCACCACGGCGGCGTCTGCTTCCTGATCAAAAAACGCCACGGTACCTCTGTTGCCCAGTGGGTCGCGAAGGCCGCAGAAGAAGATTGCGTCCTGGCGCTGGAGGACGTGGGTAACCCGCACAACCTCGGGGCGATCATGCGCAGCTGCGCGCACTTCGGCGTGAAGGGTGTTGTGGTTCAGGATGCCGGCGTGCTGGAGTCCGGCGCGGCGATCCGTACGGCGGAAGGCGGTGCGGAACATGTTGAACCGATCACCGGCGACAGCTTCATCGATACTCTGGATCAGTTCCGTCAGGCGGGCTATGCGATTGTCTCGACCTCCAGCCATAATGGTACCCCGCTGTTTAAAGCCGAGCTGCCGAAGAAAATGGTGCTGGTGTTAGGCCAGGAGCGCGATGGCCTGTCGGATGCAGCCATCTCCAGCGCGGACCTCAGCGTCGCCATCGATGGTACCGGCAATGTCGAAAGCCTGAACGTCTCTGTGGCGACCGGCGTCCTGCTGGCGGAATGGTGGCGTCAGAACAAGGCGTAATACCTGTCCCTGAATACAAAAGCCAGCTGATGCTGGCTTTTTTTATGGCTGTCGATCACTCGCTTTCGGCGGGAAGGACCGGCATCCAGTCAATCGGCGCTTCGCCGCGATCGGCCAGCCACTGATTGGTTTGCACGAAATGGTTGCTGCCAAAGAAGCCGCGATGCGCGGAGAGCGGTGAAGGGTGCGGCGCCTTCAGTACGCAGTGGCGCTGGCGATCGATAATCGCGCCTTTCTTCTGCGCATGGGAGCCCCACAGCAGAAAGACCACCCCCTCGCAGTGCTCATTGATTAACGCGATTACCTTATCGGTAAACGTCTCCCAGCCGAGGCTGGCGTGCGAGTGCGCCTGCCCGGCGCGGACGGTCAGGACCGTATTAAGCAGGAGCACCCCCTGGCGCGCCCAGTTTTCCAGGTAACCATGGGTAGGGCGGGTAAAGCCAGGGATAGTGGCCTCCAGCTCTTTGTACATATTCAGCAGCGAGGGCGGGATAGCGACGCCGGGGCGAACCGAGAACGCCAGACCGTGGGCTTGCCCCGGGCCGTGATAGGGGTCCTGACCGAGAATGACGACTTTGACATCGCCTAGTTCGGTAAAGCGAAACGCATTAAAGACATCTTTTTGCGGTGGATAGATGGTGATCCCGGACTGGCGCTCTTCGGCGACGGTCTTCAGAGTATTGAGAAAATAGGGTTGTTGCTTTTCATCCGCCAGCACGTCATGCCAGGTTAAAGGGGTGGTCATCTTGCTCTCCTGCAAAGGGTCATTGCTATAGCTTAACGGCTTCTTTCTACAGAACAAAATCGGCACGGCTTGACGCGGGCCTTTATGCAAAAAAAATTGAAAATTTACAAAATTATTTATAGCGGCTAATGGCGTAACTTGATGTAAAACAATAAAATCCTTGCATACCCACTTAGAGTGAGTGGTTTTTGTTGATTTACATCAAAGAATGCCGAGGGTGCGGCTGATATATATACACTCATACAACAATGGTTTTACCAATTGGCCGCGAAGAGGCCAAAATCGAATAAACACTGCCTGGGAGGCATCAAATGATTACTGGTATCCAAATTACTAAAGCGGCAAACGACGACCTGCTGAACTCTTTCTGGCTGCTGGATAGCGAAAAAGGCGAAGCGCGTTGCCTGTGCGCCAAAGGTGGTTTTGCGGAAGATGACGTGGTGGCGGTCAGCAAACTGGGTGAAATCGAATACCGTGAAATCCCGGTAGACGTGAAACCAGAAGTTCGCGTGGAAGGCGGTCAGCACCTGAACGTTAACGTGCTGCGTCGCGAAACCCTGCTGGACGCGGTTGAGCATCCGGAAAAATACCCGCAGCTGACCATTCGTGTTTCCGGCTACGCGGTACGCTTCAACTCCCTGACTCCGGAACAGCAGCGCGACGTTATCGCTCGTACCTTTACCGAAAGCCTGTAAGGCTAACGCCAGATGTGAAAACGCCGGGATATCCCGGCGTTTTTTTTACTCTTCGCTCGACGCTGATGGCGTCCCGGTCGCGCTTGGCTTCCGGCGCTTACCGATATTTTTCGTATCGCGGTGGCGCTTCTTCACCCGCGGCTTCTCTTTTTCTTTCTCTTTTTTCTCGGCGCGTTTCGCCAGCACTTTCTTCGATGGTTTACCGGTCAACTTCTCGCTTGGCGCGCGGGTTTTGGGTCGCAATTCATCAATCACGCGAGCTTTCAGCGGTTCTTCAACGTAGCGGCCGATCTTGCCCAGCAGCAGGTGATCGTGCGCTTCAACCAGCGAAATCGCGGTGCCTTTCTTACCTGCACGGCCGGTACGACCGATACGGTGCAGATAGATGTCGGCGGTGCGCGGCATATCGAAGTTAAAGACGTGGCTGACGTCCGGAATATCGATACCGCGGGCGGCGACGTCGGTGGCGATCAGCACGTTTACGCGGCCGTCGGTCAGACGCTTAATGGCTTCGTTACGCTTGGCCTGCACCATCTCGCCTTCCAGCCAGCAGGTGTTAATCCCCGCTTCACGCAGCCAGTTGGCCAGCTCATGCACGCGCTCGCGCTTGCGCACAAAGACGATAGCGCGGGTAGCTTCCGGCTGTTGCAGCAGATTCACCAGCAGCCTGGTCTTATGTTCGATATCGTCCGCGCGATAGTACCATTGATGGATTTTCTTACGCTCGCGAGTCGACGGGGTAGCGGAAACTTCAACCGGCTCTTCCAGCAGGCGCTCAGCGAAGTCTTTGATCGCATCGCCTTCCAGCGTCGCGGAGAACAGCATGGTCTGCTTGCGCCAGCGGGTTTCACCGGCGATGGTTTCGATATCCTGCGCAAAGCCCATGTCCAGCATACGGTCGGCTTCATCGAGGATCAGGGTCTCGACGGCGCGGCAGTCGAAGTTCTCTTCTTTTATATACTGCAGCAGGCGACCAGTGGTGGCGACCACGATGTCCTGGTTTTCGCTGAACACTTCCGCGTGGTTCATGTAGGCTACGCCGCCGGTAATGGTGGCGATATCCAGATGGGTATGCTTCGCCAGCTCGCGGGCGTGGTCAGCCACCTGCATCGCCAGCTCACGGGTCGGCGTCAGGATAAGAATACGCGGCGGGCCGGATTTCTTACGCGGGAAATCGAGCAGGTGCTGCAACGCTGGCAGCAGATACGCCGCCGTTTTACCGGTGCCGGTCGGCGCTGAACCGAGAATGTCACGGCCATCGAGCGCAGGCGGAATAGCGGCGGCCTGAATGGCTGTCGGGCGAGTGAAACCTTTATCCTGGAGGGCTTCCAGCAGGTTTTCATCGAGTTCAAGTTCGGAAAAAGTCGTTACAGTCATGTTCTACCTCTGAGTGGGCCGCCGATTATAGACGTTACTGACGTAATGTTCATCTGTTTGTAAGGCTATCTGTTCTCCGGTATTGTGCATAGCCTTACGTTCAGGAGTTTTTTGTCGGCAAGGTTATTGAGGATGTCTCAGTCGAAGTTTGCGCTGCCGCGCAATGGTTTTACCTTCAAACAGTTTTTTGTCGCCCACGATCGTTGCGCGATGAAGGTGGGTACCGACGGCATTTTGCTCGGCGCCTGGGCGCCGATTGCCGGGGTGAAACATGTGCTGGATATTGGCGCCGGCAGCGGCCTGCTGGCGCTAATGCTCGCGCAGCGTACCGGCGATGATGTGCGTGTCGATGCGGTCGAACTGGATGAGGAGGCCGCCGCCCAGGCGCAGGAAAATGCCCTTGCGTCGCCATGGGCTTCGCGGGTTGAGGTCTGTCAGGCCGATATTCATCAGTGGCAGCCGCCGCAGACCCGACGCTATCAACTGATAATCAGTAACCCGCCCTTTTTTGCGGAAGGGGTGCCTTGCGCCACCTCGCAGCGGGAGCAGGCGCGGTATACCACGACGCTCGATCACGCTTCTCTGCTGACCTGTGCCGCTGAGCATATCACCGAAGAAGGCTTTTTTTGCGTGGTGCTGCCGGTAGATATCGGAAATGCGTTTATCGAACGGGCAACCGCGATGGGCTGGCACCTGCGACTGCGCACTGACGTGGCGGAGACCGAGATGCGGCCGCCGCATCGGGTGCTGCTGGCTTTCTCCCCGACGGCGGGGGAGTGTTTCAGCGACAGGCTGGCGATCCGCGGGCCAGAGCAGCAGTATTCAGAAGGCTTTACCGCTCTGACCGAGGATTTTTATCTCTTTATGTGAGCCAGGGGCGACAATATCGACGGACCGCTGTTCGGCAGCGGCTGCGGATAGTCGAGGGTGTAATGCAGTCCCCGGCTCTCTTTGCGCAACATCGCGCAGCGTACGATAAGTTCCGCCACCTGCACCAGATTGCGCAGCTCCAGCAGATTATTCGAGACGCGGAAGCGGGCGTAATACTCATCCAGCTCCTGCTGCAGCATGGTAATGCGCCGCAGGGCGCGCTCCAGCCTGCGGGTGGTGCGCACAATCCCCACGTAATCCCACATCAGCAGGCGCAGCTCGTGCCAGTTATGTTGGATAACCACCAGTTCATCCGGGATCTCCACCTGACTTTCATCCCACGCCGGCAGGGTGCTGACCTTCTGGGCCAGCGGCAGGCGACGGGCAATATCTTCTGCGGCGGACCAGCCGTAAACCAGACACTCCAGCAGCGAGTTCGAGGCCATACGGTTCGCGCCGTGCAGCCCGGTATAGCTGACTTCGCCGATGGCGTATAACCCATCGACGTCGGTGCGGCCATTATCATCCACCATCACGCCGCCGCAGGTGTAATGCGCGGCAGGGACGACCGGCACCGGATCTTTGGTTAAATCAATTCCCAGACCGAGCAGCTTTTCGTAAATCATCGGGAAGTGCTGGCGAACAAACGCCTCGGGTTTATGGCTGATATCAAGGAACATACAGTCAACGCCAAGGCGCTTCATCTCATGATCGATGGCGCGGGCGACGATATCGCGTGGGGCCAACTCGCCGCGTTCGTCAAAGTCCGGCATAAAGCGGGTGCCGTCCGGGCGTTTAAGGTGGGCGCCTTCGCCGCGCAGCGCTTCGGTCAGCAGGAAATTGCGCGCCTGCGGATGATACAGCGCGGTGGGGTGAAACTGGTTGAATTCCAGATTCGCCACCCGGCAGCCCGCCCGCCAGGCCATCGCGATACCGTCTCCGGAAGAGACGTCGGGGTTAGTGGTGTATTGATAAACCTTGGCGGCTCCGCCGGTGGCGAGCACCACCGCCTTCGCGCTGCAGGTTTCCACGCGCTCTTTATTGCGGTTCCAGATCCATGCCCCGACCACCCGGCGCGTGCCCGGCAGGCCAATCTTATCCGATACGATCAAGTCGACGGCATTGCTGCGCTCAAGGATGCGGATATTGGGATGGGCGAGGGCTTTATCGACCAGCGTCGTCTCCACCGCTTTGCCGGTAGCGTCGGCGGCGTGAAGAATGCGCCGATGGCTGTGGCCCCCTTCGCGCGTGAGATGATAGCTCTCTTCGCCATTGGCCTGGACCTGGGTATCAAACAATACGCCCTGATCGATAAGCCACTGGACGCATGGCCTGGCGTTGCTGGCGACGAAGGTGACCGCATGGCGATCGCATAACCCTGCGCCGGCGATCAGGGTATCTTCGACATGGGATTCAATACTGTCGGTCTCGTCGAAGACGGCGGCAATCCCGCCCTGCGCATAGAACGTCGAACCTTCGCTGATCGGCCCTTTGCTCAACACCGTCACCGAACTGTGCTCTGCCAGGCGCAGCGCAAGAGAGAGGCCGGCAGCGCCGCTGCCGATAATCAACACATCACAAGAGAAGTCAGGAGTGGTATTCATCGTCTTTGTTTAATTTACTAAACACATTTAGCTCACAATAGCACCAGCTCGTGAGGAATCGTACAATTTTTTTTAACTGGCGTTGTGACGGCTAAACAGCAGGCGAGCGGAAACGGTCTGGAGCACGGCGAAAATGAGACGCGTGGCAGGTTGATAGCATTGGATTTTATAGTGAAATAAACGCCGTGTTACGATACCCTTCAGACGGGCCTGCGCTTTTTCTTATTGACTAACCTATCGTTTAGCAACCTGGGCATATAATGATTGATAACGATCTGCCGCCGTTGCCAGACAAAAAACAAAAGCGTAACGGAACTTTATTGTTTTCATACACTCCAAGAGTCAGCTTGCTCATAATGCAGATTTTGGGTGGTGTTTTGAAGACGCATGGGAATTGGGTTTGGGGAGACATTACCTCGGATGAGCGAGCAGTTAACGGATCAGGTCCTTGTTGAACGGGTCCAGAAAGGAGATCAGAAAGCGTTTAATTTGCTGGTAGTGCGCTATCAGCATAAGGTCGCGAGCCTGGTTTCCCGCTATGTACCGCCGGGCGATATCGCTGACGTCGTTCAGGAATCGTTCGTTAAGGCATGGCGTGCGCTGGACTCTTTCCGGGGAGATAGCGCTTTTTACACCTGGTTATACCGTATCGCCGTCAATACGGCGAAGAATTATCTGGTTGCTCAGGGACGCCGTCCGCCGTCCAGCGATGTTGACGCCAACGAGGCGGAAAACTTCGAAAGCGGCGGGGCGTTGAAAGAAATTTCGAACCCTGAGAACTTAATGTTGTCAGAAGAACTGAGACAAATAGTTTTTCGTACCATTGAATCGCTTCCGGAAGATTTACGCATGGCAATTACGTTACGGGAGCTGGATGGCCTAAGCTATGAAGAGATAGCCGCTATCATGGATTGTCCGGTTGGGACGGTGCGTTCGCGTATCTTCCGGGCGCGAGAAGCTATTGATAATAAAGTTCAACCGCTTATCAGGCGTTGACGATAGCGGAATACTGGAAAAGGGTATCAGGCATGCAGAAAGAAAAACTTTCGGCTTTAATGGATGGTGAAACGCTGGATAACGAACTGCTCAACGAGCTGAGTCGTTCTTCTGAGATGCAAAAAACCTGGGAGAGTTATCACCTTATCCGCGATACGCTGCGTGGCGATACCGCAGAGGTGCTGCAATTTGATATCTCCGCCCGGGTGATGGCCGCCATTGAAAATGAGCCCGTTCGTCAGACGGCGCCGCTTATTCCTGAATCTCAGCCCGCACCGCACCAGTGGCGGCAGATGCCGTTCTGGAACAAAGTGCGTCCGTGGGCCAGCTCACTGACCCAGATGGGCGTTGCCGCCTGCGTATCGCTTGCGGTTATCGTCGGCGTCCAGCACTATAATGGGCAGTCTGATGCCGCTCAGCAGCCAGAGGCGCCGGTGTTCAATACGCTGCCGATGATGGGTAAAGCGAGCCCGGTAAGCCTTGGCGTACCGGCTGACGTATCAGCAGGTAGCGGCCAGCAGGCTCAGGTCCAGGAACAGCGTCGGCGGATTAACGCCATGCTGCAGGACTACGAACTGCAGCGCCGCCTGCACGCTGAGCAGCTTCAGTTTGGCCAGGCCCAGACTCAGCAGGCCGCAGTCCAGGTGCCGGGTTATCAAACTTTAGGAACGCAATCGCAGTAATGAAGCAACTTTGGTGTGCCATGTCGCTCATGGCAGGCAGTCTGTTGTTCTCTGTCAACGCCTCGGCTGATACATCGTCCGGGGCGTTGTTGCAGCAGATGAACCTGGCCAGCCAGTCCCTCAATTATGAGCTGTCTTTCGTCAGCATCAGCAAACAAGGCGTTGAGTCGCTGCGCTATCGTCACGCGCGACTGAACAATCAACCGCTGGCGCAGCTTCTGCAGCTGGACGGTCCGCGCCGGGAAGTGGTCCTGCGCGGTACGGAAATCAGCTATTTTGAACCCGGCCTCGATCCGTTCACCCTGAACGGCGACTATATCGTCGATTCGCTGCCGTCGTTGGTTTACAGCGATTTCAAACGTCTCAGCGCAGCCTATGATTTTATCTCCGTGGGCCGTACCCGTATCGCCGACCGCCTCTGCGACGTGATCCGCGTCGTGGCTCGCGACGGCACGCGCTATAGCTTTATCGCCTGGCTGGACGCTGAGACCAAGCTGCCGCTGCGCGTCGATTTGCTCGACCGCGACGGTGAAACGCTGGAGCAGTTCCGGGTCGTCTCTTTCAACGTTGGCGATAACGTCAGCGCCAGCATGGAGACGCTGGCGAAAGCGAATTTGCCGCCGCAGCTGTCGGTGCCTGAAGGGGGCGACAAAGCCAACTTCAACTGGGCGCCTACGTGGCTCCCTCAGGGCATGACTGAGGTCTCCAGCAGCCAGCGTCGTCTGCCCACCTTTGATGGTCCGGTAGAATCACGTCTCTATTCCGACGGCTTGTTCAGCTTCTCGATCAATATCAACCGCGCCACCGCGGCCAGCAGCGACCAGCTGTTGCGCACCGGCCGACGCACCGTCAGCACGACGGTACGCGATAACGCGGAGATCACCGTGGTGGGCGAACTGCCGCCGCAGACGGCGAAGCGTATCTCAGACAGCATTAAATTCAAGGCAGTACAATGATTAAAGAGTGGGCCACCGTGGTTTCCTGGCATAACGGCGTGGCGCAGGTGCACTGCGACGTTAAAGCCTCCTGCAGCAGTTGCGCCTCCCGCGCCGGCTGCGGCAGCCGGGTATTAAACAAGCTGGGGCCGCAGACCAGCCATACCATCAGCGTGCCCTGCGAGCAGCCGTTGACGGCGGGGCAGAAAGTGGAGCTGGGGATCGCCGAGAGCAGTCTGCTGGGTTCGGCGCTGTTGGTCTACATGGCGCCGCTGGTGGGTCTGTTTGTGATGGCGTCGATTTTCCAGGTGCTGTTTGCCAGCGATATCGCTTCGCTGTGCGGCGCGCTGCTGGGCGGCGTCGGCGGGTTTCTGGTGGCGCGCGGTCTGTCGCCGCAGCTGGCAGCGCGCCAGTCGTGGCAGCCGGTGATTCTGAGCGTCGCGTTGCCACCGGATCTGGTGCGTATCGATACGCCTTCCTCCGACATGGGTCAGTGATTTCACTGGCCCTTATCTTTATTTACCCTTCCTGTTACAACGCCACAATTTCTGCGGTTATGCTGGATCTAACAGCATTTCCTGGTTTCAAGGATGTAGTGTAGAATGCGGCGTTTTCGGATTAAAAAACGTCAGGCACAGTACAGCGGCCTCATGATACTCGTAAGGCATAATTAACTCTAAATATGAAGAATATACGTAACTTTTCGATCATCGCTCACATCGACCACGGTAAGTCGACGCTGTCTGACCGTATCATCCAGATTTGCGGTGGCCTTTCTGATCGTGAAATGGAAGCCCAGGTTCTGGACTCCATGGATCTTGAGCGCGAACGCGGGATCACCATCAAGGCGCAGAGCGTCACCCTGGACTATAAGGCCAACGACGGTGAGACCTATCAGCTGAACTTTATCGACACCCCGGGCCACGTGGACTTCTCTTATGAAGTTTCCCGTTCCCTCGCCGCGTGCGAAGGCGCGCTGCTGGTGGTTGACGCCGGGCAGGGCGTAGAAGCCCAGACCCTGGCCAACTGCTACACCGCGATGGAGATGGACCTGGAGGTCGTTCCGGTACTCAACAAGATCGACCTGCCTGCGGCCGACCCTGAGCGCGTAGCGGACGAGATTGAAGATATCGTCGGGATCGACGCCCACGACGCGGTGCGCTGCTCGGCGAAAACCGGCGTCGGCGTGACCGAGGTGCTGGAGCGTCTGGTGCGCGATATTCCGCCGCCGGAAGGCGATCCGGACGCGCCGCTGCAGGCGCTGATTATCGACTCCTGGTTCGATAACTACCTCGGCGTGGTGTCGCTGGTACGAATTAAAAACGGCACCATGCGCAAGGGCGACAAGATCAAGGTCATGAGCACCGGCCAGGTCTATAACGCCGACCGTCTGGGCATCTTCACGCCGAAACAGGTTGACCGTACCGAGCTGAAATGCGGCGAGGTAGGTTGGCTGGTCTGCGCGATCAAAGACATCCTTGGCGCGCCGGTGGGCGATACCCTGACCGCCGCCCGCAACCCGGCAGACAAAGCGCTGCCTGGCTTTAAGAAGGTGAAACCGCAGGTGTATGCCGGCCTGTTCCCGGTAAGCTCCGATGATTATGAAGCTTTCCGCGACGCGCTGGGCAAACTGAGCCTCAACGACGCCTCTCTGTTCTACGAGCCGGAAAGTTCTACCGCGCTGGGCTTCGGCTTCCGCTGCGGCTTCCTCGGCCTGCTGCACATGGAGATCATTCAGGAGCGTCTGGAGCGTGAATACGATCTTGACCTGATCACCACCGCGCCGACGGTAGTTTACGAAGTGGAGACCACCTCCAAAGAAGTTATCTACGTCGACAGCCCGTCCAAGCTGCCGCCGCTGAATAATATTCAGGAGCTGCGTGAGCCGATCGCCGAGTGTCACATGCTGCTGCCGCAGGAGTTCCTCGGCAACGTGATCACCCTGTGCGTGGAGAAACGTGGCGTGCAGACCAACATGGTTTACCACGGTAAACAGGTGGCGCTGACCTACGAAATCCCGATGGCGGAAGTGGTGCTCGACTTCTTCGACCGTCTGAAGTCTACCTCCCGCGGCTATGCGTCGCTGGACTACAACTTCAAACGCTTCCAGGCGTCGAACATGGTACGCGTCGATGTGCTGATCAACGGCGAGCGCGTCGATGCGCTGGCGCTGATCACCCACAACGATAACGCGCCGTATCGCGGCCGCGAGCTGGTGGAAAAGATGAAAGATCTTATTCCGCGTCAGCAGTTCGACATCGCGATTCAGGCGGCCATCGGCAACCACATCATCGCGCGCTCTACCGTGAAACAGCTGCGTAAAAACGTGCTGGCGAAATGCTACGGCGGTGACGTCAGCCGTAAGAAAAAGCTGCTGCAGAAGCAGAAAGAAGGTAAGAAGCGTATGAAGCAGGTCGGTAACGTTGAACTGCCGCAGGAAGCGTTCCTCGCCATTCTGCACGTTGGTAAAGACGGCAAATAACCCTAAGGAGTTGGCATGGCGAACATGTTTGCCCTGATCCTGGTGATTGCAACCCTGGTGACGGGCGTTTTATGGTGCCTGGACAAGTTCATTTTTGCACCGAAACGTCGTGAGCGTCAGGCCGCTGCTCAGGCAGCGACCGGCGAGCAGCTGGACAAAAAGACGTTGAAGAAAGTCGGCCCGAAACCGGGCTGGCTGGAAACCGGCGCATCGGTTTTCCCGGTGCTGGCGATCGTTCTGGTGGTACGTTCATTCATTTATGAGCCGTTCCAGATCCCGTCAGGTTCGATGATGCCGACTCTGCTGATTGGCGATTTCATCCTGGTGGAGAAATTTGCCTACGGCATTAAAGATCCTATCTACCAGAAAACGCTGATCGAGACGGGTCATCCGAAGCGCGGCGACATCGTGGTGTTTAAATATCCGGAAGACCCGCGCCTGGACTACATCAAGCGCGCGGTGGGGCTCCCGGGGGATAAAGTCACCTACGATCCGATTGCCAAGCAGGTCACTATTCAGCCGGGCTGCAGCTCCGGACAGGCCTGCGGCAACGCGCTGCCGGTGACTTACTCCAACGTGGAGCCGAGCGATTTCGTTCAGACCTTCTCCCGCAGCAACGGCGGCGAAGCGAGCAGCGGTTTCTGGCAGCTGCCGAAGGGCGAAACGAAAGCCGACGGCATTCGCCTCACCGAGCGTCAGGAGACGCTGGGCGACGTCACGCATCGTATTCTGATGGTGCCGATTGCTCAGGATCAGGCTGGCATGTATTACCATCAGAGCGGTCTGCCGCTGGCCACCTGGATTGTGCCGCCGGGTCAGTACTTCATGATGGGCGACAACCGGGATAACAGCGCCGACAGCCGTTACTGGGGCTTTGTGCCGGAAGCAAACCTGGTCGGGAAGGCCACCGCTATCTGGATGAGTTTTGAAAAGCAGGAAGGTGAATGGCCGACCGGCGTGCGGTTATCGCGCATTGGTGGAATTCATTAATTTCATCTGCTGAATTCACGCCGCTGCTGTTATCGCAGCGGCGCGAATTATTTAGTATTTAAATCCATTCAAACTAACGACATCCCGTGTCGTTGCGTATAGAATATCCCCCCGAAGTTTTTGGTTGTCGCTCTGCCGGGTGACACTGCACACGAAAGCGTATTGGTCTGTTTCAACTTACTGTTTGAAGCGTATGCTCAGGTCGGTTTCGTGTGCTGCATCTTTGACGCATTCATTTATTGGTAACGCATGAACCCCATCGTAATTAATCGGCTTCAACGAAAGCTGGGCTACACTTTTCATCATCAGGAGCTGTTGCAACAGGCATTAACTCACCGCAGTGCCAGCAGCAAACATAATGAGCGCCTGGAGTTTTTAGGCGACTCCATTTTAAGTTTCGTGATCGCTAATGCGCTGTATCATCGCTTTCCTCGCGTGGATGAAGGCGACATGAGCCGTATGCGCGCGACGCTGGTGCGTGGCAACACGCTGGCGGAAATCGCCCGCGAGTTTGAACTGGGCGAATGCTTGCGCCTCGGGCCGGGCGAACTGAAAAGCGGCGGTTTCCGTCGCGAATCGATTCTCGCGGACACCGTTGAAGCGTTAATTGGCGGGGTTTTCCTCGACAGCGATATTCAGAACGTTGAACGCTTAATCCTCTCCTGGTACCAGACTCGTCTGGACGAAATCAGCCCGGGCGATAAGCAAAAGGATCCGAAGACGCGTCTGCAGGAGTATCTGCAGGGTCGTCATCTGCCGCTGCCGTCCTACCTGGTAGTCCAGGTGCGCGGCGAAGCGCACGATCAGGAATTTACTATCCACTGCCAGGTCAGTGGCCTGAGTGAACCGGTGGTTGGCACAGGTTCCAGCCGTCGTAAGGCGGAGCAGGCTGCCGCCGAACAGGCGCTGAAAAAGCTGGAGCTGGAATGAGCGAAGAAAAAAGTTATTGTGGGTTTGTCGCCATCGTGGGTCGTCCAAACGTTGGCAAATCCACGCTGTTGAATAAGCTGCTTGGGCAGAAGATCTCGATCACCTCCCGTAAAGCGCAGACCACCCGTCACCGCATCGTCGGCATCCATACCGAAGGGCCGTATCAGGCGATTTACGTCGATACCCCGGGCCTGCATATGGAAGAAAAGCGCGCCATTAACCGCTTAATGAACAAAGCGGCCAGCAGCTCTATTGGCGATGTTGAGCTGGTCATCTTCGTGGTGGAAGGCACTCGCTGGACGCAGGACGACGAGATGGTGCTCAACAAGCTGCGCGACGCGAAAGCGCCGGTGATCCTCGCGGTCAACAAAGTGGATAACGTGCAGGAAAAAGCGGATCTGTTACCGCATCTGCAGTTCCTCGCCAGCCAGATGAATTTCCTCGATATCGTGCCGATGTCGGCGGAAACGGGGACCAACGTCGACACCATTGCGTCGATCGTGCGTAAGCATCTGCCGGAAGCGATCCATCACTTCCCGGAAGATTATATTACCGATCGTTCTCAGCGCTTTATGGCTTCCGAAATCATCCGTGAAAAACTGATGCGTTTCCTCGGCGCTGAGCTACCGTACTCCGTCACCGTGGAAATCGAACGTTTCGTGACCAACGAGCGTGGCGGTTACGACATCAACGGCCTGATCCTTGTCGAGCGTGAAGGGCAGAAGAAGATGGTGATTGGCAACAAAGGCGCCAAAATCAAAACCATCGGCATCGAAGCGCGTAAGGACATGCAGGAGATGTTTGAAGCGCCGGTGCACCTCGAGCTGTGGGTCAAAGTGAAATCCGGCTGGGCCGATGACGAGCGCGCCCTGCGCAGTCTCGGTTATGTTGACGACCTCTGAGTTAACGCAACGTGGATGGATGGCAGCGCGCCTTTGTCCTGCATAGCCGACCGTGGAGCGAAACCAGCCTGATGCTGGACGTCTTCACGGAAGAATCCGGTCGCGTGCGCCTGGTTGCCAAGGGCGCACGCTCCAAACGCTCGAATCTTAAAGGCGCTTTACAGCCCTTTACCCCCTTGCTGGTTCGCTTCGGCGGCCGCGGCGAAGTCAAAACCCTGCGCAGCGCGGAAGCTGTCTCGCTGGCGCTGCCGCTCAGCGGCATCACCCTCTACAGCGGTCTTTACGTTAACGAGCTTATCTCCCGCGTGCTTGAGCACGAAACGCGCTTCTCCGAACTCTTTTTTGACTATCTGCACTGCATTCAGGCGCTCGCCGGGGCCAGCGGCTCGCCGGAGCCTGCGCTGCGGCGCTTTGAGCTGGCGCTGCTCGGACACCTGGGCTACGGCGTGGATTTTCTCCACTGTGCCGGGAGCGGCGAGCCGGTGGACGACACCATGACCTACCGCTATCGCGAAGAAAAAGGCTTTATTGCCAGCCTGGTGATTGATAACAACACGTTTACCGGGCACCATTTGAAAGCGTTGGCGAGTCGCGAGTTTCCTGATGTTGATACGTTGCGCGCCGCAAAGCGCTTTACCCGTATCGCCCTGAAGCCCTATCTCGGCGGCAAACCGCTCAAGAGCCGGGAATTGTTTCGCCAGTTTATGCCCGCGCGAAAGGCGCGAGCGGATAATACGAATAATGATTAACGAGGATTGTCATGGCTGAATTACTGTTAGGGGTCAATATTGACCATATCGCGACCTTGCGTAACGCCCGCGGCACCGCTTACCCGGATCCGGTTCAGGCGGCTTTCATTGCCGAACAGGCCGGCGCCGACGGCATAACCGTGCATCTGCGCGAAGACCGCCGCCATATCACCGATCGCGATGTGCGTATCCTGCGCCAGACGCTGCACACCCGCATGAACCTTGAAATGGCGGTCACCGAAGAGATGCTGACGATCGCCTGCGAAACCAAACCGCATTTCTGCTGCCTGGTGCCGGAGAAGCGTCAGGAAGTGACCACCGAAGGTGGACTGGACGTGGCCGGCCAGCGCGACAAGATGCGTGATGCCTGTCAACGCCTGGCGGATGCCGGCATCCTGGTCTCCCTGTTTATCGATGCGGATGAAGCGCAGATCAAAGCGGCAGCGGACGTTGGCGCGCCCTATATCGAAATCCACACCGGCTGCTATGCCGATGCTAAAACCGACGCCGAGCAGGCGAAGGAGCTGGAACGTATTGCCAAAGCGGCCACCTACGCCGCCAGCCTCGGCCTGAAGGTCAATGCGGGTCACGGTCTGACCTATCACAACGTGAAAGCGATTGCTGCGCTGCCGGAAATGCATGAGCTGAATATCGGCCACGCGATTATTGGCCGGGCGGTAATGAGCGGCCTGAAAGAGGCGGTGGCGGAAATGAAACGTCTGATGCTGGAAGCGCGCGGCTAATGGCCATCCTCGGGCTGGGTACCGACATCGTCGAGATCGCCCGCATCGAGGCGGTGATCGCCCGCAGCGGCGATCGCCTTGCCCGCCGGGTGCTGAGCGACCATGAATGGAGCATCTGGGAGCAGCACCAGCAGCCGGTGCGTTTCCTGGCGAAACGCTTTGCGGTCAAGGAAGCGGCGGCGAAAGCGCTGGGGACCGGGATCCGCAACGGGTTGGCCTTTAATCAGTTCGAAGTTTACAACGATGAGCTGGGCAAGCCGAAGCTGCGGCTATGGGGTGAGGCGCAACGGCTGGCGGAACGACTGGGGGTGAGCCATATTCATGTCACGCTCGCCGATGAGCGGCATTACGCCTGCGCCACGGTGATTGTCGAAAGCTAAGCCGGGAAGCGGTTAAATCTTATCCGCGTGGTGCATCAGGACGAATTTATCCCACAGCTGTTCTTCATTCTCGACGTGTGCCGGATCTTTCAGAATGGTATTTGGGATCGGGCACACCTTCTGGCAGGTGGGCGTGTCGTAATGGCCCACGCATTCGGTGCAGCGGTCGCTGTTAATTTCATAAATGCTGTCACCCATCGAAATGGCCTCATTAGGGCACTCCGGCTCGCACATATCGCAGTTGATGCATTTTTTGGTAATTAACAGCGCCATCAGGAAAATCTCAGAAACAACACAAACAGGGCGGGCATTATACGCCCATTTTCTGCTCAGACCAGCTTTTTCACCAGCGCTTCGCTATGGCGAATGCGCTCCGGCGCCCGCTCCAGATCCTGCTGCACCAGCCCCATAAACAGCAGGTCGGTGAGCATCATTTGCGCGCTGGTGGAAGAGATGGCCGCGCTGCGCGTCGCCTGCTCTTCGGCGATGGTGTACAGGCAGTGGGTCGCCTGCTGCTGCAGGGCGTTAGGGCTAAAGCCGGTGATCGCCAGGATCCTGGAGCCCACGCGCAGCGCTTCACCGGCCGCCATATTGATCTCCCGACGCTCGCCGGAGTAAGAGATCGCCAGCAGCAGATCGTCGCTGGACATGGCCTGCACCATCGCCAGCAGGGCGTGCATATCCTGCTCCGAAACAGCATTAACGCCGATCTTCATCAGCTTCCAGCTAAAGTTACGCGCTACCAGGCCGGACGCGCCAATCCCGGTGACGATCACCCGCCGGGCGTTGCGCAGCAGCGTGACGGCTTCCCGCAGCGTCTCTTCAGTGTTGACGTCCAGCGAGGCATGCATGGCGGCGACATTGTCTTTAATGAGTTTCTCGCCCACCAGACGCAGCGGGTCGTCACCGCGAATGTGGTTATGTACCGGAACGGAGTGCGGATCCGGGCTGCTGGCCAGCGCTTCACTCAGCGCCAGCTTCAGCGCCGGAAAGCCTTTGAACCCCAGTTTCTGGGCAAATTTAACCACGCTGGACTGACTCACACCGGCTTCCACCGCCAGCTGCTGCGAGCTGAGGTGCCGGGTGTCATCGGGTTGGCTCAGAATAAAATCGGCCAACTTTTTGTCGCTCGCCGCCAGGGTGGGATAGCGCTGACGAATACGCGTTAAACAGTTCATTGGAGCTCCGCTGGAGCCGTCCGGCTCGTGACTGACAGAATTTTTATTCGATTATAAGGGGTATACCACGAATTAAAAATTCATAAGCCACAATTTTTCCTTCGCCTGCTAATTTAATTCTTCCTTAACGGCAGGGATGTTTTCCCTCTTCATGGCATAAGACTGTTAAGCTTACCCTAACGAGAAGCGAATCCTGAGAGAAGGAGGCAGTTTGCAGCACAGTGAACGGAGAGTGGTGTTTTTCGATCTGGACGGAACCTTGCATCAACAGGATATGTTCGGCAGTTTTCTGCGCTACCTGCTGCGCCATCTGCCGCTGAACCTGCTGCTGGTGGTGGCTATGGGGCCGGCGATCCTTGCCGGGTTGGCGGTGTGCGGGCGGGCGGCGCGCTGGCCGATGAGCCTGCTGCTGTGGGCGTCAACCTTTGGCCGTCGCGAGGCGGTACTGAAGCGGCTGGAAGCGGAGTTTGTCGGCTGGTTTCGTCATCATGTGACGGCGTTTCCGGTGGTTCATGCGCGGCTGACGGCCTACCTGACCAGTACCGATGCCGACGTCTGGTTGATCACCGGCTCGCCGCAGTCGCTGGTGGAACAGGTCTATCGCGATACCCTCTGGCTGCCGCGGGTGAATCTGATAGCCAGCCGCACCGCGCGCCGCTGGGGCGGCTGGGTATTGACCCTGCGCTGCCTGGGCCATGAAAAGGTGGTGCAGCTGGAGAAAAAGATTGGCGCTCCGCTGCAGCTGTATAGCGGCTATAGCGATAGCGAGCAGGATAACCCATTGCTCGGCTTTTGCCAGCATCGCTGGCGGGTCACCCCGCAGGGAGAGCTGCAGCAACTGGAGTAATAGTGTGTAATTGATAGCTCCCATGTATAATGCGCCCCGCTTTTTCTGCTGGAGTGGCCGCTGTGTCTGACCTCGAACTCAATGATGAATACTGGATGCGTCATGCACTGACGCTGGCGAAGCGCGCCTGGGAAGAGGGCGAGGTGCCGGTGGGCGCGGTGCTGGTGCATAACAATCAGGTCATCGGCGAGGGCTGGAACCGGCCGATAGGCCGTCACGACCCCACCGCCCATGCGGAAATTATGGCCTTACGCCAGGGCGGGCTGGTGCTGCAAAACTATCGCCTGATCGACGCCACGCTGTACGTGACCCTCGAGCCCTGCGTGATGTGCGCGGGCGCGATGGTGCACAGCCGTATCGCCCGCCTGGTGTTTGGCGCCAGGGATGCCAAGACCGGCGCCGCCGGCTCGCTGATGGATGTTCTGCACCACCCGGGAATGAACCATCGGGTTGAGATTAGCGAAGGCGTGCTGGCGGGATCCTGCTCTGCCATGCTGAGCGACTTCTTCCGCTGGCGGCGGGAAGAGAAAAAAGCGCTGAAGAAAGCCCGGGAGCAGAACGGGGAAAGTTAATACAGGTGGCCGGGGAGTTTCATCCGGGCATTATCCATCTGTTTATCGGCGCGAAACTTGAAAAAGGGCAGGGTGGTCTCCTGCGGCTGTTCGAGCTCATTGGGGAGCACCGCCGGGTAATCCTCCGCCAGGGCCAGCGTTTGCTGCTGCTGGCGCTCCTTTTCTGACAAATAGCCGACAAGGCTTATCTGATATTTGCGGATGTTTTCCACATAGGCGTAGGCCTCATGGCCGCGGGCATAGCCGTATTTAAGTTTGCTGTAATAGGGTTTCTGGCTCAGCAGGGGTAAACGCAGCTTAACGTCTGCCCAGCTGTTGGGATTGCCTTTCTGTTTGCGGGTAAGCGCCATGGCGTCCAGCATATGGGCATAGCCCATATTGTAAGCGGCCAGCGCAAACCAGATGCGTTCATCTTTCGGGATCGAATCCGGCACTTTATCCATCATATCCTGGAGATAGCGCATACCGCCCTCGATACTCTGCGCCGCATCGGTCCGGTCAGTCAGCCCCAGACTCTGCGCCGTATTACGCGTAAGCATCATCATGCCGCGCACGCCGGTAGGCGAGGTGGCCTGCGGATCCCAGTGGGATTCCTGCCAGGCGATGGCGGCCAGCAGGCGCCAGTCGATCTCGCGGGCGTACTTTTCAAACAGCGGCTGCACCTCCGGAAGAATGTTTTCCACTGCGCGCAGGAAGGTGCGGGTATCGACATAATCGAAATCGTTGCCGTGGCCGAGGTACTTCTCTTCCAGGCGCGCCAGGGTGCCGTCTTCATTAATATTGTTGAAGAAATCAAGCATCGCCGCCGACAGCGAATTATCGTCGTCCCGGGCGCTGAACCAGGTGACCGGCTGTTCGTCGGTGATATCGAGGGCTACCGCCAGCTCCGGATGGACGCGCTGAAACAGGCTGACGGCCACCGAGTCGGCGATGGTGTAATCGAGTTTGCCGTCAATCACCGCCTGCATCAGCGCGGTGGTGCCGCGCTTTTCGTCCACGCGCCAGGCAAGATCTGGGTATTTCTCCGCTTTCAGTACCTGCAGGTCGTTGATCGCCACGTGACCCGGGGCGATGGCGAGCTGCTCGGCGGTCAGCGCCGCGAGGCTGCGCGGCCGGGTATTGCCGACGCGATAGACCAGCTGTTGGGAAACGGAGTAGTAGCCAGGGCCGGCCTGGTAGTTTTTCACCCGCTCCTGGTTATAGACCAGCCCGGCGGCCAGCATATCGGCCTGACCGTCGTCGAGGTCGTCAAACAGCTGGCTGATGTTCTGGCGGACGGTTATCTTAAGCGTCACGCCGAGGTAGTCGGCAAACTGCTTCGCCAGTTCGTAGTCCAGGCCGAAGGTTTTATTGTTCATGGTGGTGAAGGTCATCGGCGAGTTGATGGTGCTGATGCGTAGCTCGCCGCGAGCGATAATGCCCGCCACCCGGTTCTCCGGTTTACCGGACCAGGGGATCGACGGCCACAGGGCAGCCGCCAGCAAAAGGGTGACAATGCCGATGAGCAGATAATTAATCTTTAATTTTTTCAGCGCGTTAATCTTCTGCAGCTTCAGGTTCCTCAGCAGGCGATGTCCGGAAAAAACGCAAGGTTGTCGTCGAATGAGCGGCATTCTGCTTAAGAATGCGCCAGTTGGCAACTTATTCGCGATGGACGTCACATTTATTGATAAACAGCATCAATGATTTTATTTCTACGCAAACGGTTTCGTCGGGGCGCAGGATTCACTATAATGACGCCCGTTTCCCCCCCTGGCTCACCCTGAAAGCTTCGAAGACGAGAGACTTATGATGGAAATTTTGCGTGGTTCACCTGCACTGTCGGCATTCCGTATTAATAAACTGCTGGCACGATTTCAGGCGGCCAACCTTCCGGTAAGCGCCATATATGCCGAGTATATTCATTTTGCCGATCTGAACGCCCCGCTGAGCGCTGACGATCGCGAGCGCCTGGCGCGACTGCTTAAGTATGGCCCGAGCTTAAACAGCCATACCCCGACCGGTAAATTACTGCTCGTGACCCCTCGCCCTGGCACCATCTCTCCCTGGTCTTCTAAAGCTACCGATATCGCCCATAACTGCGGCCTGGCTCAGGTTGTGCGTCTGGAGCGCGGCGTGGCGTATTATGTTGAAGCCTCGACCCTGACCGAAGCGCAGTGGGCCGCGGTGGCGGCGGAACTGCACGACCGCATGATGGAGAGCGTCTTCGACGCGCTGGAAGCGGGCGAAAAGCTGTTCGCACACCATCAGCCGACGCCGGTGACCAGCGTTGACCTGTTGGGCGAAGGGCGTCAGGCGCTGATTGACGCCAACCTCCGTTTGGGGCTAGCGCTGGCAGATGACGAAATTGACTACCTGCAGGACGCCTTTACCCGTCTGGGACGCAATCCGAACGATATCGAGCTGTATATGTTCGCCCAGGCGAACTCAGAGCACTGTCGTCACAAAATTTTCAACGCCGACTGGATCATCGACGGCGAACAGCAGCCGAAGTCGCTGTTCAAAATGATCAAAAACACCTTCGAAAAAACGCCGGACTACGTCCTGTCGGCCTATAAAGACAACGCCGCGGTGATGGAAGGGTCTGAAGTGGGGCGCTATTTTGCCGACCACCAGACCGGACGCTATGACTTCCATCAGGAGCCGGCGCACATTCTGATGAAGGTGGAAACCCATAACCACCCGACGGCCATCTCCCCATGGCCGGGCGCGGCAACCGGCTCCGGCGGCGAAATCCGCGATGAAGGCGCCACCGGCCGCGGCGCGAAGCCGAAAGCGGGCCTGGTGGGCTTCTCGGTTTCCAACCTGCGCATCCCGGGCTTCGAACAGCCGTGGGAAGAAGATTTCGGCAAGCCGGATCGCATCGTCACCGCCCTGGACATCATGACTGAAGGCCCGCTGGGCGGCGCGGCGTTTAACAACGAATTTGGTCGCCCGGCGCTGAACGGCTACTTCCGCACCTATGAAGAGAAAGTCACCAGCCATAACGGTGAAGAGCTGCGCGGCTACCACAAACCGATCATGCTGGCCGGCGGTATTGGCAACATCCGCGGCGAGCACGTGCAGAAGGGCGAGATTACCGTCGGCGCGAAGCTGATCGTGCTGGGCGGTCCGGCGATGAACATCGGCCTCGGCGGCGGCGCGGCGTCTTCCATGGCCTCCGGCCAGTCCGATGCTGACCTCGATTTCGCCTCCGTCCAGCGTGACAACCCGGAAATGGAGCGTCGCTGTCAGGAAGTGATCGACCGCTGCTGGCAGCTGGGCGACGCCAACCCGATCCTGTTTATCCACGACGTCGGCGCCGGCGGTCTCTCCAATGCCATGCCGGAGCTGGTCAGCGACGGCGGCCGCGGCGGTAAATTCCAGCTGCGCGATATCCTGAGCGATGAGCCAGGCATGAGCCCGCTGGAGATCTGGTGTAACGAATCGCAGGAACGTTATGTCCTGGCGGTCGCCCCGGAGCAACTGCCGCTGTTCGACGAGCTGTGCCGCCGCGAGCGCGCGCCTTATGCGGTTATCGGCGAAGCCACCGCCGAGCAGCACCTGAGCCTGAGCGACAGCCACTTTAACGATCAGCCGATCGATCTGCCGCTGGGCGTCCTGCTTGGCAAAACGCCGAAAATGACCCGCGACGTGCAGACCCTGAAAGCCCAGGGCAGCGCGCTGGATCGCCAACCGATTACCATCGCCGATGCGGTTAATCGCGTTCTGCACCTGCCGACGGTGGCCGAGAAAACCTTCCTCGTGACCATCGGCGACCGCACCGTGACAGGTATGGTCGCCCGCGACCAGATGGTCGGCCCGTGGCAGATCCCGGTGGCCAACTGCGCGGTCACCACCGCCAGCCTCGACAGCTACTACGGCGAAGCGATGGCGATGGGCGAGCGCGCCCCGGTTGCTCTGCTGGACTTCGCCGCCTCCGGCCGTCTGGCGGTTGGCGAAGCGCTGACCAATATCGCCGCCACGCAGATTGGCGAGCTGAACCGCGTGAAGCTGTCGGCTAACTGGATGGCCGCCGCCGGCCACCCGGGCGAAGACGCGGGTCTGTATGAGGCGGTGAAAGCGGTGGGCGAAGAGCTGTGCCCGGCGCTGGGCCTGACCATTCCGGTCGGCAAAGACTCAATGTCGATGAAAACCCGCTGGCAGGAAGGCAGCGAGCAGCGTGAGATGACCTCTCCGCTGTCGCTAGTGATCTCCGCCTTCGCCCGTGTCGAAGATGTTCGTCATACCGTCACGCCGCAGCTCTCGACGGAAGATAACGCCCTGCTGCTGATCGACCTCGGTAAAGGGCACAACGCGCTGGGCGCGACGGCGCTGGCGCAGGTCTATCGCCAGCTCGGCGACAAGCCGGCTGACGTGCGCGATGTCGCGCAGCTGAAAGGCTTCTGGGATGCGATGCAGGCCCTGGTGGCGCAGCGTAAACTGCTGGCCTACCACGACCGCTCCGACGGCGGCCTGCTGGTTACCCTGGCGGAAATGGCCTTTACCGGCCACTGTGGACTGGAAGCGGATATCGCCGCGCTGGGCGACGACCGTCTGGCGGCGCTGTTCAACGAAGAGCTGGGGGCGGTGATTCAGGTCCGCGCCGCAGACCGTGAGGCAGTGGAAGCCATTCTGGCGGTTAACGGCCTGGCGGACTGCGTGCATTACCTCGGTAAAGCGGTCGAGGGCGATCGCTTCGTGCTGACCGCCAGCGGTCAGACGGTGTTTAGCGAAAGCCGCACCACCCTGCGCATGTGGTGGGCGGAAACCACCTGGCAGATGCAGCGTCTGCGCGACAACCCGGCCTGCGCCGATCAGGAGCACGAGGCGAAAGCCAACGACGCCGATCCGGGCCTTAATGTGAAGCTCTCGTTTGATATTAATGACGACGTCGCCGCGCCGTACATTGCCACCGGCGCGCGTCCGAAAGTGGCCGTCCTGCGCGAGCAGGGGGTGAACTCTCACGTTGAAATGGCGGCAGCCTTCCATCGCGCCGGCTTTGACGCCATCGACGTGCATATGAGCGACCTGCTGGCGGGCCGCACCGGTCTGGGCGATTTCCATGCCCTGGTGGCCTGCGGCGGCTTCTCCTACGGCGACGTGCTGGGGGCAGGCGAAGGCTGGGCGAAGTCGATTCTGTTCAACGAGCGCGTGCGCGATGAGTTCGCGACCTTCTTCCATCGTCCGCAGACCCTGGCGCTCGGCGTGTGCAACGGCTGTCAGATGATGTCCAACCTGCGCGAGCTGATCCCGGGCAGCGACCTGTGGCCGCGCTTTGTGCGCAACCAGTCTGACCGCTTTGAAGCGCGCTTCAGCCTGGTGGAAGTGACGCAAAGCCCGTCTCTGCTGCTGGAAGGCATGGTTGGCTCGCGGATGCCGATTGCCGTCTCCCACGGCGAAGGTCAGGTGGAAGTGCGCGACAGCGCGCATCTGGCCCAGCTGGAGAGCAAAGGTCTGGTGGCGCTGCGCTTCGTGGATAACTTCGGCAAAGTGACCGAAACCTATCCGGCGAACCCGAACGGTTCCCCGAACGGTATCACCGCGGTGACCAGCGAAAGCGGGCGCGCGACCATCATGATGCCGCACCCGGAACGTGTCTTCCGCACCGTAAGCAACTCCTGGCACCCGGAAAACTGGGGCGAAGACAGCCCGTGGATGCGTATCTTCCGCAACGCGCGTAAACAGCTGGGTTAATCTTCCCGAAGCGTGCCACGCGAACGTATCAGCCCCCTGCTCAGGCAGGGGGCTTTTTTTTATCTGTGACGGTCGGCACGCCAGGGTGTCGGGAATCACCGACAACTGGCATATTGCGGTGTCGTCAAAAGGCGACACTTAAGTTATTGATTTAAATGATGAGTAACCTGGGGCATATTTAGTGTCGCTAATCGGCGACATCATGGATGAAAAGTATACAGCGCTGGAATGGTTGGATTTTATGGTGAAAGTCATATATATCAACGTGTTAATAAAATGTTTTGAAAGATGGCATAGTTCATGCATAATATTAACCAGTGGCTCATTCACCTTCTTATGTCAGCCCCTTCGGGACGCGCTACATAAACTTCGAATGACGCACAAACAGGTGCCTGCCGTCCAACTCCTGATAACAGCCTGGCTTTATCAGACATCGGGCGAAACGTCGAGTAAGGCACCGCCTCATTTCTCAACAAAGCCAGGCCTTGCGCCTGGCTTTGTTGTTTCTGCGGCGCCGTGGCGACGGGTATCGCTTTTCTCCGCCGCGCTCCTCAGTTAGCATCGACCAGAGCTAATGATTGAGACCACACCCTTGAAGCGACTCTCTCTTTTTCCCCGTTCGCTGCGTCAGCTGGTGACGCTCTCCTTTGTGCTGATCCTGCTGCCGTTGCTGGTGCTGGCCTGGCAGGCCTGGCAGAGCCTCAATGCCCTCAGCGCCCAGGCGGCGCATATCAACCGCACTACGCTGGTCGATGCCCGCCGCAGCGAGGCGATGATCAATGCCGCGCTGGAGATGGAGCGCAGCTATCGCCAGTACTGCGTGCTGGACGATCCGACGCTGGCGCGCGTCTATCAAAACCAGCGGCAGCGCTACAGCCAGATGCTGGACGCGCACGCCGGCGTGCTGCCGGACGAGAAGCTCTGGCAGGCGCTGCGCCAGGATGTCAGCGATCTGGCGCAGCTGCAGTGTAACAACAGCGGCCCCGACGCCCAGGCAGCCGCCAGACTGGAAGTGTTCGCCAGTAATAACAGCGACATGGTCCAGGCGACCCGGGCGGTGGTCTATTCCCGCGGCCAGCAGCTGCAGCAGGAGATTGCCGAGCGCGGCCAGTTTTTCGGCTGGCAGGCGCTGGTGCTGTTTCTGCTGAGCCTGGCGCTGGTGCTGCTTTTTACCCGCATGATCATCGGCCCGGTGAAAGGCATCGAAAGAATGATCAACCAGCTGGGGGCTGGGAAGTCGCTGGACGACGCGGCATTGTTTACCGGCCCGCGCGAGCTGCGCTCGGTGGGCAAGCGCATTATCTGGCTCAGCGAGCGCCTGGCATGGCTGGAGTCGCAGCGGCATCAGTTTCTTCGCCATCTGTCGCATGAGCTGAAAACCCCGCTGGCCAGTATGCGTGAAGGCACCGAGCTGTTGGCCGACCGTGTCGCCGGGCCGCTGACGCCGGAGCAGCAGGAGATCGTCGAGATCCTCGACAGCAGCAGCCGCAACCTGCAAAAGCTGATTGAACAGCTGCTGGACTACAACCGCAAACAGGCCGACGGCCCGGTAGCCCGGGAAGAAGTGGACCTGGTTGAGCTGGTGGAAAACGTCGTGGCGGCGCACAGTTTGCCCGCGCGGGCTAAACTGATGCATACCGAGCTGGCGCTGCGGGCGCGGCATTGTCTGGCAGAGCCTGCGCTATTGATAAGCGTAATGGATAATCTCTACTCCAATGCGGTGCACTATGGCGCTGAATCCGGTAACATTCGTATCCATAGCTACCGGCACGGAGAGCAGGTGCGTATTGATGTCGCCAACAGCGGCGAACCGATCCCGGCCGCGGAAAAGAATATGATTTTTGAGCCCTTTTACCAGGGGAGTCACCAGCGTAAAGGGGCCGTGAAAGGCAGTGGACTGGGGTTAAGCATCGCCCGCGACTGCGTCCGTCAGATGCAAGGGGAGCTCAGTCTGGTTGACGCCCCCGCCGGGCAGGTCTGTTTTCGCATTACGCTTCCCTCAGCGCCGGAATAATCCAACTAATGAATCGATATCGGGGAACTATGTCCCAATTCCTGGCCTGGCGCCGTTCCCTTAGCGGATGGCTGCTCTCAGGCATTGCTTGTCTGACGCTGGCGGGGTGTTCCGCCGGCTTCTCGCCGCATAGTGCGGAAGGTGCCGCCGCCCCCGGGCAGGCGCAGCATCAGGTGGCCGATTTTGTCGCGGTGGACTGCGCCGATATCTGGGCGCACAGCAGCGATGCCAGCGACAAAAACCCCCTCTACTGGCTGCGGGGCATTGACTGCGCCGATCGTCTCGCGCCGGCGCAGGCGCGAGCGGAGGCGAAACGCCATACCGACGACAGCTGGCAGGACGCGTTCCGCCGCGGCATTCTGCTTGCCGATGCCAAAATTACCCCTGACGAGCGCCGCGAGCTGGTGGCGCGTCTCGACACCTTCAGCCCGCAAATCGCCGTTCAGGTCCGCCCGCTGTATCAGCTCTGGCGCGACGGGCAGGCCCGTCAGCTGCAGCTGGTGGAGGAGCGAGCCCGCTACGCGAAGCTTCAGCAGTCCAGCGATAGCGAGCTGGAGACGTTGCGCCAGCAGGAGCAGTCGCTGCGCGAACAGCTGGAGTTGACCACCCGTAAGCTGGAGAATCTGACGGATATTGAACGCCAGCTCTCCAGCCGCAAGCCGGGCGGCAATTTCGGCAGCGAAAAAGTGCCGGAGGTGATCCATGACGATCCGTAAACCGGCGCGTTTGCTGCTGGTGGATGACGATCCGGGGCTGCTGAAGCTGCTGGGCATGCGCCTGGTCAGCGAAGGCTATAGCGTGGTCACCGCCGAGAGCGGCCCGGAAGCGCTGCGCGTGCTGGGGCGTGAGAAGGTGGATCTGGTGATTAGCGATCTGCGGATGGATGAAATGGACGGTCTGCAGCTGTTCAGTGAGATCCAGAAGGGGCAGCCCGGCATGCCGGTGATCATTCTCACCGCCCATGGCTCGATCCCCGACGCGGTGGCGGCCACCCAGCAGGGCGTCTTCAGCTTCCTGACTAAGCCGGTTGATAAAGACGCCTTGTATCAAGCCATTGATGAGGCGCTGGAGCAGCGCTCGCCAGCCACCGACGAAGCCTGGCGTCAGGCCATTGTCACCCGCAGCCCGCTGATGCTGCGCCTGCTCGAGCAGGCCGGGATGGTGGCGCAATCCGATGTTAGCGTGCTGATTAACGGCCAGAGCGGGACCGGGAAGGAGATAGTCGCCCAGGCGATCCACAACGCCAGCCCGCGTCATGACAAGCCGTTCGTGGCGATTAACTGCGGCGCGTTGCCGGAACAGCTGCTCGAGTCCGAACTGTTCGGCCATGCGCGGGGCGCCTTTACCGGCGCGGTCAGCAACCGCGAAGGGTTATTCCAGGCCGCCGAAGGCGGTACGCTGTTTCTCGATGAGATTGGCGATATGCCGGTCGCCCTGCAGGTGAAGCTGCTGCGCGTCCTGCAGGAGCGTAAGGTACGCCCGCTCGGCAGCAACCGCGATATCGAGATCAACGTGCGGATCATCTCCGCCACCCACCGCGACCTGCCGAAGGCGATGGCTCGCGGCGAGTTTCGCGAAGATCTGTTCTATCGCCTCAATGTGGTTAACCTGAAGATCCCGCCGCTCTCCGAACGCACGGAAGATATTCCGCTGTTGGCCAACCATCTGCTGCGTCAGTCCGCCGATCGCCATAAGCCGTTCGTTCGGGCGTTTTCCAGCGATGCGATGAAGCGGCTGATGGCCGCCAACTGGCCGGGCAATGTGCGCCAGCTGGTGAACGTGATTGAGCAGTGCGTGGCCCTGACCTCGTCGCCGGTGATCGGCGATGCGCTGGTGGAGCAGGCGCTGGAGGGCGAGAACACCGCCCTGCCGACCTTCGTGGAGGCGCGCAATCAGTTTGAGCTGAACTACCTGCGCAAGCTGCTGCAGATTACCAGGGGCAACGTCACCCACGCCGCGCGGATGGCTGGACGCAACCGCACTGAATTCTATAAGCTGCTGTCGCGCCATGAGCTCGACGCCAACGACTTTAAAGAGTAGCTCCGCAACATAGCGCAAGTTATGATACGGTAAGCAACCGGTTACGCGACTAAGACAGGAACACCATGAAAAAGATTGATGCGATTATTAAACCTTTCAAACTGGATGACGTGCGTGAAGCGCTGGCCGAAGTCGGCATCACCGGGATGACGGTAACGGAAGTGAAAGGCTTTGGCCGCCAGAAAGGGCACACCGAACTCTACCGCGGCGCGGAGTATATGGTGGATTTTCTGCCGAAAGTGAAAATTGAAATCGTGGTGACCGACGATATCGTCGATACCTGTGTGGATACCATCATCCGTACCGCGCAGACCGGCAAAATCGGTGACGGTAAAATCTTTGTCTTTGATGTCGCGCGCGTGATTCGTATCCGTACCGGCGAAGAAGACGACGCGGCGATTTAACGCTCGCCGCTCGCTGCAGTATTGCCGGGTGGCGCTGCGCTTACCCGGCCTACAAATCCCCGCGTCGTCGGGGCTTACAGCACCTTATGCGGCCCGAAGCATTCGTAATGAATGTTGCCGCTGCTCACGCCCAGATCTACCAGCTGCTTCGCGGCAAACTGCATAAACGCCACCGGGCCGCAGAGATAGAACTGCATTTGCGGGTCGCCGATCTTGCCGGCCAGGGCCGTTAAATCCATCAAACCTTCGCTATCAAACGCGCCGGATTCACGGTCCGCTTCGCTCGGGCTGCGGTACCAGACGTGAGATGTAAACTTCGGCAGGGTTTCACCCAGCGTTTTAACTTCGTCCGCGAAGGCGTGCACGTCGCCGTTCTCTGCCGCATGGAACCAGTTCACCTGACCCTGATGGCGGCTCTTCGCCAGCGCATCCAGCATCGCCAGCATCGGCGTTTGCCCGACGCCGCCGGAGAGCAGAGTGACCGGCGTCTGCGGTTCAACGTTAAGGAAGAAGTCCCCGGCCGGCGCCGCGAGATAGACCACATCGCCTTCGCTGGCATGGTTATGCAGCCAGCTGGAAACCTGGCCGCCTTCTTCGCGTTTAACCGCGATGCGGTAGCCCTTGCCGTCCGCTTTGCGGGTCAGGGAGTACTGGCGAATTTCCTGATATTCGAAATCTTCCGGCTTCAGCCAGATGGCCAGATACTGGCCAGGCTGGTAATCGGCGACCGGCTGGCCGTCGACCGGCTCGAGCTCAAAGCTGGTGATAAGCTGGCTGCGCGGGGTTTTCTTCACGATGCGGAACGCGCGGGTCCCTTCCCAGCCGCCGGTTTTACTGGCGTTTTGCTGATAGATCTCGGCTTCGCGGCCGATAAAGACGTTCGCCAGCACGCCGTAAGCTTTCCCCCAGGCATCAAGGACTTCCTGACCCGGGCTGAACATTTCATCAAGGGTCGCCAGCAGATGGCTGCCCACGATGTTGTACTGCTCCGGTTTGATCTGGAAACTGGTGTGTTTCTGGGCGATTTTTTCCACCGCCGGCAGCAGGGCGGGCAGGTTATCGATATTGCTGGCGTAGGCGGCAATGGCGTTGAACAACGCTTCTCGCTGGTCGCCGTTGCGCTGGTTGCTCATATTGAAGATCTCTTTGAGCTCCGGGTTATGCGCAAACATACGATCGTAGAAATGGGCGGTTAATTTTGGTCCAGTCTCTACCAGCAGGGGGATGGTGGCTTTGACCGTAGCGATGGTTTGAGCGTCGAGCATAGCGTGCTTCCTTGTGTGTTACTTTAATGATGTATTTTAAATGCATCTTAAGGAAATAACCCTGCGTTGTAAATGGTTCTTTAACACTTTCCGCCGTTGCAGTTACAACATGAAGAATTTGCATCACAATCCTGAAAAGAAATCCGTTGATACTGAGAGAGGCGTTATTGCTCAAAGCCTTGTGTCATGCTGAGCCAAACGTTTGCGTAAAATCCTTTGTCAAGACCTGTTATCACAGAATGATTCGGTTATACTGTGGGCCGTTGTCCAATCGGACCGCCTTTTTAGGCCGAAATTTTATTGTTAGCTGAGTCAGGAGATGCGGATGTTAAAGCGTGAAATGAACATTGCCGATTATGATGCCGAACTGTGGCAGGCTATGGAGCAGGAAAAAGTACGTCAGGAAGAGCACATCGAACTGATCGCCTCCGAAAACTACACCAGTCCGCGCGTGATGCAGGCGCAGGGCTCTCAGCTGACCAACAAATATGCTGAAGGATATCCGGGCAAGCGTTACTACGGCGGCTGCGAATATGTCGACGTGGTTGAGCAGCTGGCTATCGACCGCGCGAAAGCGCTGTTCGGCGCTGACTATGCTAACGTCCAGCCGCACTCCGGCTCCCAGGCTAACTTTGCCGTCTACACCGCGCTGCTGCAGCCGGGCGATACCGTGCTGGGGATGAACCTGGCGCAGGGCGGCCACCTGACTCACGGCTCTCCGGTTAACTTCTCCGGCAAACTGTACAACATCATCCCTTACGGTATTGATGAGTCCGGCAAAATTGACTATGACGACATGGCGAAGCAGGCACAGGAACATAAACCGAAGATGATCATCGGTGGTTTCTCCGCTTACTCCGGTATCGTTGACTGGGCAAAAATGCGTGAAATCGCTGACAGCATCGGCGCATACCTGTTTGTCGATATGGCGCACGTGGCAGGCCTGATTGCCGCTGGCGTGTATCCGAACCCGGTTCCGCATGCTCACGTCGTGACCACCACCACCCACAAAACCCTGGCGGGTCCGCGCGGCGGCCTGATCCTGGCGAAAGGCGGTAGCGAAGAGCTGTACAAGAAACTGAACTCTGCGGTATTCCCAAGCGCGCAGGGCGGCCCGCTGATGCACGTTATCGCAGCGAAAGCGGTGGCGCTGAAAGAAGCGATGGAGCCAGAGTTTAAAGTTTACCAGCAGCAGGTTGCGAAAAACGCCAAAGCAATGGTGGAAGTGTTCCTGAACCGCGGCTACAAAGTGGTGTCTGGCGGTACTGAGAACCATCTGTTCCTGCTGGACCTGGTGGATAAAAATCTGACCGGTAAAGAAGCTGACGCTGCCCTGGGCCGCGCCAACATCACCGTCAACAAAAACAGCGTGCCGAACGATCCGAAGAGCCCGTTCGTAACCTCCGGTATCCGTATCGGTTCTCCGGCAGTGACTCGCCGCGGCTTTAAAGAAGCGGAAGTCAAAGAGCTGGCTGGCTGGATGTGTGATGTGCTGGACAATATCAATGACGACGCGGTCATTGAGCGCGTGAAAGGCAAAGTCCTGGATATCTGCGCCCGCTTCCCGGTTTATGCGTAAGCGTTAGCGTTGACATCAAAAAGGCCGCGTTTGCGGCCTTTTTTGCGTCTGGAGATTAGCGGCGGTCGAGCGAAATCGCTCCGGGGCCGGTTACCGCCAGCAGCAGGAAAGCGCCGGCGATGCTGACGTTTTTCCAGAAGTTAATCATGTTCGGCAATACCGCATCGCCAGTCATATCCCAGTAGTGATGGCCAATCACCGCGGTGCCCAGGGTGTAGAAGATAAAGATGACCGCCAGCGGGCGGGTGAAAAAGCCCAGCACAATTAAAATGGCGGCAGGCACCTCCATAATGACGGCGATAATCGCCGCCAGGGTCGGCATCGGCGCGCCGGAGGCGGCCATGTACTGCACCGTACCGTCAAAGCCCAGCAGTTTGGGGTAGCCAAAAAGAATAAACAGAACTACCACGGCGATGCGGGCGATAAGCAGTAGCAGAGAGCGGGATGCGCCAAAATCAAAATAGCGGAGTGTGTTCATAATCAGCTCGTTATGAGAGAAGTGTCCTTTAAACGTAATACACGTTTTTGCTTCCCGCCACGTTAGTTCTGGCAACATCCCCGGTCCGCTGAACAGCGAAATTACCGCGTTTTTAACGGGACGCTTTCATCGCATAGCGTTTCGGCGTTCACCGCTTGACCACTCTGGATGAGTTTGCGCAGCGTGCGGATCTCGCGACCGTGATTGAGGGTGACCGCGCCGGTTAACACGACGTCGGACAGCTGGAACCAGATCGCTTTGCGATCGGCGGGCGCTCCCCGACACCACCGCTGCCTGTTGGATGGCGCTGTTTAATTCTGGTGACAGCGAATCTCATTGGCAGGGGCGGGGGCACTTTGATACCCGGTTATATGAATAATTTTAATACCGTACAGGGGGGCGGGTTAAAGGCGAAGCACCGATACTGGCGTTGTTAATGGCGTGGAAAAAGAGCGAACTAAAGCCCGCCCTAAATGATTATATTGAGCTAGCGCATCTACGGCCCATACCGGACGACAACTCAAAAAGTAGTATTTTTTTGAATGTGTCTATTGTAATCAATTATTGCTGTGATTTAAGGTAATCATTAAATTGTTTTTTCGTTTTGTCATCAGCTTTTTGATACCAATACTTAAGCATTTCAGATGTCGTAGCTTGTAACGCCGGATCATCATTTTTATATCTTTTACTGGGAACATTTTCATTATTACCTTCAATCGGTCCTGTCAATAGTGCCGATTGAGAACTGATTGCAGCGGGACCGTTATGATTATTATAATTTCTGACTTCTTTTTCATAATCCCGTGCGATCTGAATTCCGTTTCCAGGAAGTGTATCTTGTGTAACCGAGAGTTGTTCGCCCTTGTCCGTTTTTATTTGCCAGGATAAGTTTTTTATCCCATCTTGTGCTTCAGTGAATGTCCAGTAGTTAGGCATAATCATTCTGGCATGCGTTGAATTGATGGTGAATTTTGCAATGATAGTGTCACTATCATAAGTTCTGAAATCATCGGTACCTTGTTTTACCGTAGTTCTGAATTTAAATACGATCTGATTTTCGCCATCAGGAAGTTTTAAGTCATTTGTAGAGCTAAAGATAAAACGATCTTTATCATAGTTCTGACCATTTACAACATAAATAGTGACATCATCTGGAATAGTTAATGTTGATTGGGCCAGGACTGGAGTGGTACAGGCAAGTAGGACGACAGTAAAGATTTTTTTTATATTTTTCATGATGGCTCCAAGCTGGTATTTTTATTAAGTTCTTGAGTAAAGCTCCCTACCTGTAGCATCGTTAAGTAGGGAGTGTTTTTTTATCAATAGCTATAGAATGCTTTTAAGCTTTCAAGCGCACGATGTGGCGTCTGATAATCAAAGAAGCTGGTATCCTCAACCGCACTCGTTTCCCCAACAACCCATCCAGCTCCCTTAACATCTATGGCAATGGGATCCCAGTACGAAATGCCTTCTACAACGCCTGTGTTATACATGGCTCGGAAATACTCCTTCATATATTTCAACTGTCCTTCAGGCGTAGCCCCATAGTTTTCTGGCCCATCCGGATCAAGGTTGTTAGCGACAATGAGCGATTGAATATCAGCGGCTCCGAACTGTGTTTTTAACGTCCATGGATAGCCTACCTCACAGATCATTACATGCTTATCAGAATATTTTGCGATATGGTTTACAAAGTTTGCCATTTCACCAATAGACATGTTGGTCCAGAATGGATACATGGATGCACCAATAAGATCATAGTTGAGACCATATTTCCTGGCATCATCAATCCATCCCTCATAAAACTGTTGGTTAGGGACGGTAAGATGGATGACAACTTTCGTTTCAGGAGAAACTGCTTTCACGGCTTCATAGCCTTTCTGCAAAAGTTGGTAGTACTCTTCGCCGCGAGTTACCCCAGCAACACCATCATTAATTTCATTTCCAATGGAAATATATTCAGGCGTAACGTTATTTGCTTTAAGGGTCGTCATCACTTTATAGGTAAAATTATATAATGCTTTTTGTAGCGCGGCACCTTTAAGACCTTCCCAATCTTTTGGAACCGCCTGCTGTGCTGGATTAGTCCAGAAATCACTATAATGAAGTGACAGGAACAGAGTCATGCCATGATCTTTTGCTGCTTTGGCCGTTTTAACTGCATCGTTCAAGTCCTGAAACCCTTCCTGTAAACGATAAGACTTACCGTTAAGATCTACCGGTGTGCCAGGTTTGTTATAAATACGGATCCGCGCGAGATTGAAGGCATTATCCTGAAGAATACTGAGGACATCCTTTTCATTCCCTTTCTCGTCAGCCCATTTACCGCCAACTGAATAAGTGAGATTTCGATATGTGATATCACCACCAACGTGCATAGCGGTGGGGGGGACTCCAGGTTGAGGTTGCGGTAGTAATTCAAAATTATCTGCAAGTAACCATTGATCTGCATTTCCCTTTGAACTCACTCCAATCGTACAGTTACCTCCGGATACCTGGATTTGCTGAGATTCTACAATAGTCCAGTGATCTGTATTCCCTTCGGTTTTAGGAATAGCTGTATGTGAATCTGCCCCACCGCAATTCCGGGTGAAAATTTCGGCCACTTATTGCCCGCCACTACTTTGTGTATACGCCCGCAGGTAGTATTTACCATCTTTAATGTTTTTCAAGACACGGAAGGATTCAACAGAATACGCACTATCAGACTTATGCCCGAGACTGGTATTATCATAATGGCCCTTAGAGGCAATATAGCTTGCATTCACATCGCCTGTCGACGTCCAGCCATTTTCTGCCAGAGTAGTCGATGATGCCTGAACACATCCCTGAAAACTGAGAAGCGCAGTTGCGAATATGAACAAACCTATTTGTTTTGACGTTTTTTTGTTTCTCATTATAAATCCTCTCGAAATTATAACCGAGTTAAGGTGTGATATGTTTAGTTATGATTAAAACATGAAGATAACACCAGTTGCTGAACGATCATCATCAATGATGCGATAATTCACAAGTTCTGAATCTTCGTTAACCAGGCTAAAACGGTGATCGAACCACAGTTGTACGTTCGCAGTAAGTTTATAAAGCACACCTGCTTGTATATATTCCGCCATGTCAAAGTTACCGGCTGTTTTATCTTTTACTTTACTCTGGACATATGAAATGGAAGGGCGTAACCCGTTATCAAATTGATACTGTAATACAAACTCCATGTTCTGTGTTTTGTCTGCCGTTTTGTAATCAGCCCATGATTTATTTATGGGAGTAAGATTTCTGGTCTCTGAGTAGACCGATGCGAGGTATAGATGATCAGAAGTATAGAGTCCACCAATCCCCCACGCTTCAGCATATTTCTCCCCCTCCGACTCGAGGGTGTTTTGTTTTTGAGTGCGACGAGAATTGCTATAGGCACCCGTCAAGGTTAACCCTTGGGCGATCTGATAACTTAGAGAATAACCATAACCCTCACCATTTTCTTTATCCGGGTCATATCCCTCACGTTTTGCTTGATACTGTAGTCCAAAATCAAGGCCAGAAAGTTTGCCAAAAAAATCCTCATTCCGATAGGTGAGCATGCCATCACCACGGCTAACCATAAAGTTGTCTGATGCATTTGTCCATGTATCACCAGAGAAGTAAGGTGCGATATCGGTATAGCGTTCAACATCGTATAAAACGCCATAGTTTCGCCCATAATCCAGTGAGCCAACATTAACCATTTTTAGGCCAGCAAATTGTTGTCGGACTCCACCATTTGAGCTCCATTCATTTTCACCGCCGGTAATACGATATTGCCAGAATCCGTAGCCAGTAATATCACTTGTGACCTTTGACTCCCCATAAAACCCCAAATCAACAAGTGATTTATCGTAATTGCCATCACTATTGAACTCTCTACGAGAATTCATTCCACCATATAAATCTACTTTCGTTCCATTCTTGTTGTAAATTTCTATCGCTTGCGCATGATCTATAAATAAGACAATAGGAATCATAACGGCTAATAGCTTAGCTTTATTCACTTTTATCTCCAGTAAAATACAGTAGGCATTGTTAGGCAAGCTGGCGTTGAGTTAATAACGCCAGCTTTATTTTTTAATTTGTTAATTTAGATTTTGAATTTATGGTCGTAAATAACGTCCAGGTGAATATCTTTTAAGTCCAGTCCGGTCCGCTCCTCTGATTCAATGTAAATATTGTCTTCCGTTTTTTTAGATATGATGAGTTTGACGTTGTTGCCAAATCGTTTTATATGTCGAAGGCTGACGAGCCATGTCGTTCCTTTATAGAAGTCATCGGCAACAAGAATATCGTCAACATATAACTGAGCAATGTCACCGATATAGTCAAGACAAATTAATGCATCAGAATTATCGGCTAGGTTGATGTTATCTATATTTAACCGCCAGGATTTAATCTGATCGGTTTTTGATAATAGGAGTTCTTCGCTACCCAGAGTTTCAGGAATCTCAGTAGTAATTTCGTGGTACTCAATACTGTTCGTGAGTGAAGGTTTATGATATTCATGTTCAATAAACTTCGAGCCGTTCCAATGAAACCAGGATAGATCACTGTTAGCTTGTCGGTAAGCAGTAAGATATTCACCATCCCGGAATAGATCTGCTGGTGAATAAAATATCTCTCCTTCGAGGACAAACAGTTGTTCAGCCTGTTGCTGTGTCAATGTAACAACGTTTATGGAAATGCCTTCGCTCTGATGTTTAAAAGTGCTATCAAGACCTGCACGAACTTTATTAGACGAACCATCGGCCCAAGTGAATTCAGCATCAATACCATCCAGAGCCATAAAGAATACTGTGTTGTCATGTTGATATAGCAACTGAGCCGTGGCATAAGCGAGCGTATTGCCGCTGATATTCAGGTTATAGGGTAGAATGAAATAGCTCCCTGACGGAACGTGCAGACCCTGGTGCGGGAATGTCAATGTACCGTTGGCAACCGGAACGACAAATTGTACGCCGTCATGCGCGGAAAGATTACTATGTCTTTGATAGTTATTAACAAAAACATAGCCACTTTGCCCGTTTGTGCGTAACCCATAGCGTAAGGAATGTGTGTCATAGCGTCCATCAAGTTCTATTGCTTGAAACTGTGGATGCATTTTTCCCAGTGAATCACCAAAGGCGTTCAGGAAATGGTGCTGAATTTTTAGCTTACCGTACTGTGGATTTATCTGCCCAAACTCACCAATAGGCGCCTGGAAGTCGTAGCTACGTACGGGCAAATCATTTGGGTAACCCGTTGCTTTTGACTCCTGCATTGTATGCTTTTGGCCAATTGGATTGGTGCCGCCACGGTACATGTAGTATCCCGGCATATTATTGCCACAACCAATCTTAACCATCGCAAGTGATGCTGCGTCATCTGGGCTAATGACAGGGCGGCGATGATGCGTTACCTGAACGCCTGGCCCAATTTCGCAAGTTGCAAAAGGATAAAGGTCGTATTTCATCTGAAACACATCATCATCCGTCTCTTTGGCGATAATGAGATCTTTTCCGATGGAGTGGTCATTTCGCGCAGGCAGGAAAAAATAGTGTGAAACCGGCTCAAGCTGCCTGGTATGCTCTTCCCAGGGGGCATCCGCGTATCCACCAAATACAGGCAGAACATCCCGTTCAGGAATTGCTGCGCCGTAAGTCGCATTCCAGCCCGTGGCAGTATAAATCGGTGCCTTTAGTCCCAGTTCGAGAGCAAGATCTTTTAGCGTTTTGATGTGGGCTGCGTTATCCGTCAGTTCGTTCTCCAACTGAATGGCGCAAATCGGGCCACCTTCCTCAAACAGGAAACCACTCATCTGGGTTTTCAATTGACGCCAGTAGCGTGTTACGTAGTTTAGGTATTCCGGATCATCAGTGCGTGTCCTGCAGCCTTTTTTCACTAACCAATCCGGGAAGCCACCGTTTCGTAGTTCTGCGTGGCACCATGGGCCTATGCGCATAACAACCTCTAATCCGCACTCCTGAATTAGGGTGAGGAAGTGCCGTAAATCATAATTTCCCGTGAAGTTAAACTGTCCTTCCTCCTCTTCATGGAAAATCCAGAAGACATAAGCAGCAATGACGGTGATGCCTCCTGCTTTTATCTTCAATAGTTCATCTTTCCATATCTCACGATTAACTCGCCCGTAGTGGATTTCTCCCATTATTGGAATCCAGCACTCGCCATTTTTCTCAAGATAATGATTAGTCACTTCTAGTGAAGTGTTTCCATTATGGCCGCCAAGATTAAGGTGTCCACGCAATAAGTTAGAGGGTTGTTCATTCTTAAAATGATAAATCATTATGCATTCTCCATATGTTTTAACTATTTTTTGTTATGCTGGCGTTGACTCTGAATATGGCTTTACTCTTTTTTTGTCTTTATCTTCTAGCATAATTGAAGAGAAAATCGTAAAGGTGCCGGCAATAGAACCAAAGATAATATAAGCGTTAACAAAGCCAACTGAATCGTAGAGATACCCTGCGAGTGGTGAGTAAATAGTGGTAGCTAATGACGCAGAAAATAACATCAGAAGATATACTGTAGAAGAGAGTTTGTTATCGAAGTTAGCTGCGATAAACTTGAAGAGTGATACGACAATTAATGGTTTTTCGATGGCATGTGCCATTTTCATTGATGCTATCCAGATTGGGCCCAGTTCAATCGCAGAACCTAAAATTCTCGCCGTCATGATTGTGCCAGCCAGGATTAATGCTTTTTTTGCACCTATGCGATTAACGAAAAACGGAACTATGGCAAGAAATA
Source organism: Klebsiella sp. V115_8 (assembly GCF_029967715.1). Taxonomy (NCBI): domain Bacteria; kingdom Pseudomonadati; phylum Pseudomonadota; class Gammaproteobacteria; order Enterobacterales; family Enterobacteriaceae; genus Klebsiella; species Klebsiella sp. V115_8. Next base: position 116,876 of record NZ_JASCAR010000025.1, on the reverse strand, counting down.
CCGTTTCGAAGCACACCTGAATAGAGCCTAGAACGCCAAACCAATGGTTGCCTTCTGCTCGAGTAGTAAATTGCATAGAGAAATATTGGGCGAACTGCTGATCGTAAGTATCATATATCTGATTCACAAAAAGCATGAAAATCATCAACATCCAAAATTGCTTGTTTTTGAGCAATTCTAACGCGTTTACTACCTTGAGTGATTCCGTTGCATTAACTTCATCCTTGGTTAAATCAATGCGGGTAAAAAGAAAGCAAAACCCTGCCAGTAGGATGGCTATACTTCCCATCCAGAAAGGAATGTCAGGATTTGAGTCGATATATTTACCGGTCAACCAGGTTGCGAATGCCCAACCTAATGACCCCCACATCCTTACTCTTCCGTATTCGAATTCATACCGTCTGGATACTTTATCAAGATAACTGTCTATAACACCGCAGCCAGTATTAAATATAATGCCCAGATACACACCGCCAAGCACCGCCCCGACCCAAAAGGCATTGACCAGTAATGGTGCATAGACATAGATAAAAAATGGCCCAACAGGCAAAAGTAATAAAATTAAGAACCATACCAGCCTTTTCTTGAGGCCTAGTTTATCTGAAATATAGCCAAAGATAGGCTGCATCAGTAAAGCAATCATGGCATTAATCGAATAGATAATGCCAATGTTGGTGGCACTTATACCTAAGTGTTGAGTGGTCCAAATCACAAAAAATGACATGGTCGCTGACCATGAAAATAGGTATAAAAAATCAAAGGCACTTAGCAATACATAATTTTTCCTGCTTGTAAGGTTCATCTTAAAGCCTCGCCCACACGAATATTTAAAATGTGCTTTGTCTGGTATTTTTCATGCAAACGACAATGCACGTTATTTATTCTATAAAGATGTATCCACAGATTATGTAAGTGCATAATCTGTTTTTATCCAGAATCTGAGTGGTAGCGTAGAGCAACAAGTGCTGGCGGACTTTGCGCCGAGATTTATATTTCAGTAAACAAAGATTACTAATCGTCTTTTATGCGGTGATGGAAAATGACCGGTCAATCAGGCGTGTGCCAACGCGGCTTCAACATATAGATAGCCAATGCCGGTGATCTGCTGCTGGCGGGTCAGATTGCCGAAGCCTATCTGCGTTTGACGCATGCGAACGGCGTCGCCCTGGTCAAAAGGTGTAAAACCAATCTGCCGATAGATAGTCTGTAGCCATCTGTCGCCGAATTCACAGCTGCGACCATAGAACCAAATTTGGTTAATATTCAGAATATTCAGGAGATTATATAGCGTTAACCCAATGGCATTCGCCGCTTCTTCAACCCACTGCACCACCTGCTCGTCGCCGTTGTGCCAGGCGTCGATGAGCTGGCTGCTGGTCATGTTTTCTGGGTCTAAACCGGACGATATGGGTTGTGATTTCAACCACACTCGTGCCTGTTTTTTTAGCGCCGAGAGTGATGCGACGGTTTCCAGACAGCCGTAGCGTCCGCAATCGCAGGCAGCGCCGTCACGATCGAAAATCGTATGCCCAATCTGACCGCTGCCGTTGAGCATCCCGCGGTAGATTTGGCCGTTGATGACAAATGATGAACCAATACCGTAGTCGACATTGACGATACAAAAGTCCTGACGATTACCGCTATTTTGCCACTTCTCAGCCAGCGCTAGCATGATGCAGTCGTTATCGACGCGAACCGATACTCCCAGACGTTCCTCCAGCAGGTACTTAATCTCAATTGGTTTTTTCCACGGTGCCTGCGGCATTGTTTGCGAGACACCCGTATCAGGATCCACCTGACCATGAACCCCAAGCGCAAGATTGATTCGCCGTCCCGGGCATTTTTTTTGCTGTTCACGCCACAATGCTTCAATGGCTGAAAGCAGGTGTTCTGGCGTGGGGGCGTTAATCTGAGTCTGGAGAAATTCGCCGACAGGCGTCATTTGCGCATCGATTAGCTGATTTTCAATGCTGGTGGGCGTGACGTTCATGCACAGAATCAGCGGTCCCTCCTTGGGGATCTGATAGTGCCCGCTGTTCATCCCACGCGAGCTGAGGTTTTCGCTGTAGTGGCTGAGTTTCCCTTCGCCAACCAGTTCGTCGAGGATTTTGCTGATCGCTGGAATAGATAACCCGGTGTGCGTGGCCAGTTGCGATTTACTCAAACGCTTATAGCGCCAAATCAGCGTCATAATTGCTCGGCGGTTGTGCTGCCTCACCGTTTGGTTATTCAGTCCTGCTATCTGCATATTACTAAACCTTGTTAATTGTAATGCGTGAGCATCAAGCAATTTACCGGAAATTAACTCCTCTACACTGCCATCCTATCGTATTTCACTGTGTTTTGTTTACTGGAGAATGATTATGTACGGAGTGGTTAAGGTCTGGAAGGAGACCCTTACGTTACCAACGTGGACAACGGGCAATGAAGACGCAAACCCGATGTTTCTCGAAAAGCGTGTGTATCAGGGGTCGTCGGGCGCGGTGTATCCCTATGGGGTGATTGACACCCTGACCGGCGAACGTGAGATGCGTGATTATCAGGCAGTATGGATGGAGAATGATTTCATTCGAATTATGCTGTTACCGGAACTCGGCGGCCGTATTCATCGTGCGTATGACAAGGTCAAACAGCGTGATTTCGTCTACTACAACGAAGTGGTGAAACCCGCGTTGGTTGGGCTATTAGGGCCTTGGATCTCCGGCGGTATCGAGTTCAACTGGCCTCAGCACCATCGTCCAACCACTTTTATGCCCGTTGATTTCACCATTACGCAGGGTGAACAGGGTGAACAAACGGTGTGGATGGGGGAAGTCGAACCGATGCGCGGCTTACAGTTGATGGCTGGCTTCACGCTGTACCCGGACAGGGCGCTCGTGGAAATTACCGGCAAAGTGTTTAACGGTAACGCCACACCGCGCCATTTCCTGTGGTGGTCAAACCCAGCGGTGAAGGGGGGAGACGATCACCAGAGCGTATTCCCGCCAGACGTCACGGCGGTGTTCGATCACGGTAAACGTGCCGTCTCGTCATTTCCTATTGCCACCGGTACCTATTACAAAGTGGACTATTCCGCGGGTGTCGATATCTCTCGCTATAAGAATGTGCCAGTCCCCACTTCCTACATGGCGGAAAAGTCAGAATATGATTTTGTCGGCGCCTGGCATCACGGCGAGCGCGGTGGCTTGCTGCACGTGGCGGATCATCACATCTCGCCCGGAAAAAAACAGTGGTCATGGGGTCACGGCGAGTTTGGTCAGGCTTGGGATCGTCAGTTGACCGACGAAAACGGCCCTTACATTGAGCTGATGACCGGGGTGTACACCGATAACCAGCCGGACTTCACCTGGCTTGCACCGTATGAAGAGAAGGTTTTTGTACAGAATTTTCTCCCCTACAGTGAGCTATCGTCGGTGCAGAACGCCAGTACCCGGCTGGTGATGCGTCTTGAACGTCAGGCGTCGCAGCTGGCGCTGGGGCTGTATGCCGTTGCGCCGCTGCACGACGTGCGGGTGGAAATTCGCGATGGCGAGCAAACGCTGTGGCGTACGCAGGTGACGCTGGAGCCGGGCGAAAGCTGGCAGGAGACGCTGGCGGAGGGGTGGCCGCAGCGCCTGACCATGGCGGTGTTAGCCAGCGATGGTACGCCGCTGCTGCAGTATGAGGAGCACATTCCCGAAGCGACGCCGCTGCCCAACGCCGCCAGCGCGCCAAAGCAGCCACACGAATTGCATAACCCTGAAGAACTTTATTTCATCGGCCAGCATATTGAGCAGTACAACCACGCCAGCCGTTACGCCGAGGATTATTACCGTAGGGCCATTGAACTGGACCCGGAGGACTATCGCAATAACGTGGCGCTGGGCAATCTGGCGCTGAACCGTGCCGACTGGCTGATGGCGCAGCGCTGTGCTGAATCGGCGCTGGCTCGTGCACATCGACTGAACAAGAACCCACGCGATGGAGAAGCTAGTCTACTGCTGGGGGCGGCTTTCGAGCGTCAGGGCGAAGTGAGCAAAGCATGGGATAGCTACTATAAGGCAAGCTGGAGCGGCAACTGCCGCGATGCGGCGTTTTATTCGTTGGCGCGGCTGGCGATGGTGCGCGGCGATGAGGCTGACGCGCTGGCAAAGGTTGAACTCAGCCTGCAGTTTAATGGCAGTAATAACCTCGCGATGGGGTTGAAAGCGCTGGCGCTTGCAACAACGCAGAGTCAACAGACGGCGTTGACCTACATTGACCTGGCGTTGAAAACGCACCCGCTGAGCTATGTGTTGCACTATGCGCGTTGGGCCATTAGCGGCGATGAGGCGTCGGGCGACGCATTGCGTCAGGTGACCGGGGGACGAGGTATTAACGCCAGTACGCTGGCGGGGTGGCTGGTATCGCTGGGTAAAAAGCAGGCGGCTAGCGAACTGCTGGCGCAGCTGGACTGTCAGGAAACATTGCCGCTGCTTTGGCAGGCTTCGCTCAGCGACAACCCGCAGTCATATCTACTTAATGCCCAGCGCAGTTTTGCCAAATGCGTCCGCTTCCCCAATACGCTCGATGAAGTAGTGATGCTGCAATCTCTGCAACAGGACGCCTTTGCCTGTTATCTGCTCGGTTGCTTCTGGTACAGCAAACGTCGCTATGATGATGCCATTGCCTGCTGGCAGCAGACGCTGGCGCAACAGCCCGACTTTGCGCCCGTGCACCGGTTGTTGGGGATCTACGCCTGGAATAAACAGCATAACGCCCAACTGGCGAGCCGCTATTTACAACAAGCGGTGGCACTGGAGCCAGACAACGCCCGCTTCTTATTTGAGCTGGATTATCTCAACAAACAGCAGGGCCAGAGTCGGGAAGCGCGGCTGGCGTTACTGACGCCGCGTCGCGAAGTGGTGCTCAAGCGTGACGATCTCACTGCCGAGCTGCTCAGCCTGTGGAATGGCGTTGGGGAATATGCCGAGGCGGCGCAGGTGCTGCGCGAACGCGATTTCCATCCTTGGGAGGGCGGGGAAGGGAAGGTAACGGGGCAGTATCTGCTTAACCAAATCCATCGTGCGCTGACGGCGATGTCCCTGGGCGATAGCGGCCTGGCGATAGAATTACTACAGCAGGGGCTACGCTATCCGCTGAACCTGGGGGAAGGGCGCTTGCCGGGGCAGACCGATAACGACATCTGGTATCTGCTGGCGCACTGCCATCAAATGCGAGGCGAAGACGCGCTGGCCGTTCAGGCGCTGTCGCGGGCGCTGCTGGGGGATTACGGCCTGAGCGCCGGGCGTTACTACAATGACCAGCCTGCTGACTATTTGTTCTGGCAGGGTATGGCGATGCGGGCAAACGGTCAGTCTTCTGAAGCGGATGCGCATTTCCACAGCTTCCTCGACTGGGTAGAACAACAGCGTGACTGCGTGCCGGAAACGGACTTCTTTGCCGTATCGCTGCCGGATCTGGTGGCGCTGGACGTCAGCCCGGAGCAGCAACATCAGCAGCACTGCTTGTTTATTGAAGCGCTGGGCCATCTGGGGCTGGGGAATGCATCCGCCAGCCAGCAGGCGATGCAGCGGCTTCTGCAGCTGAACCCGGCTCACGATAAGGCGCATCTGATTCGTCATGCCCTGCAAAGCGGCATTTTTTCCTGAACCTCAATGGGCGGGCCTGGCCCGCCTGAACCCTACTGTTCCCTGCGTTTCCCTTATAGAGGAATCATTATGAATAATGCGCAGACACATCTCAAAATGGGCTACGTCTGGACTATCTGTCTGGTCGCCGCCTGCGGTGGTTTACTGTTTGGCTATGACTGGGTAGTCATTGGCGGCGCAAAGCCATTTTATGAAGCCTGGTTTTCTATTACCGATCCGGCACAGTCCGGCTGGGCGATGAGTTCGGCGTTGGCGGGCTGCGTTTTCGGCGCATTAATCTCGGGATGGTGCGCCGATAAACTCGGGCGCAAGCGGCCCTTAATACTGTCCGCCGTGCTGTTCAGCGCCTCGGCGTGGGGGACGGCGGTCGCCAGCAGTTTCGATATGTTTGTGGTTTACCGCATTGTGGGCGGCGTGGGGATTGGTCTGGCTTCCGCTCTCAGCCCGCTTTACATTGCCGAAGTCAGCCCGGCAGAAAAAAGAGGGCGCTTTGTTGCGATAAACCAGCTCACTATCGTGATTGGCGTGCTGGCCGCTCAGCTTATCAACCTGATGATTGCGGAACCCGTGGCGACGGGAGCGACACAGCAAATGATTGTCGAAACCTGGAACGGGCAGATGGGCTGGCGCTGGATGTTCGGCGCAGAACTGGTGCCGGCGCTGGCGTTTCTGATACTAATGTTCTTTGTTCCCGAATCGCCGCGCTGGCTCATGAAGGCCGGGAAGCCCGAGCGCGCCCGCGCCGCGCTGGAACGCATTGGTTCCGCCGATTATGCAGACAGAATATTACGCGATATCGCGCACACGCTGGAAAATGATAACCATAAAATCTCCTATAGCGCGCTGCTGGCTCCGCAGGTAAAACCGATCGTTATCATCGGCATGGTCCTCGCTATCTTCCAGCAGTGGTGCGGAATTAACGTCATCTTTAACTACGCACAGGAGATTTTTGCCTCGGCGGGATTCGATATTAACAGCACGCTGAAATCGATCGTCGCAACAGGGATCGTCAACCTGGTGTTTACCCTCGCCGCGCTGCCGCTGGTGGATAAGATCGGCCGCCGTAAACTGATGCTGCTCGGCGCTTCCGGATTGACGCTGATCTATGTGCTGATTGCCGGCGCTTACGCCATGGGCATAATGGGCTGGCCGGTACTGTTGTTGGTGCTGGCGGCGATTGCCATTTACGCTTTGACCCTGGCGCCGGTCACCTGGGTGCTGCTGGCGGAAATCTTCCCCAACCGCGTTCGCGGACTCGCCATGTCTTTAGGCACCCTGGCGCTGTGGATTGCCTGTTTCTTGTTAACCTACACTTTCCCGCTGCTTAATGCCGGTCTGGGCGCGGCGGGCAGCTTCCTGCTGTATGGTGTCATTTGCGCCGCCGGCTATCTCTATATTCTGCGCAACGTGCCGGAAACAAAGGGGATCACTCTCGAAGCCCTGGAAGAACAGCTGGCGCAACGCCATACGGGCGTTAATGCGGCGAAGCAGGAGCAGATGCGCTAATGGCGGAAGCGTGGATTCTGGAGAACGCGCATCTGCGGATGTGCGTCTCTTCTCTGGGCGGCAAAGTGCAAAGTTTATTCTCGCGGCACTATCAGGCGCCGGTGCTATATGAAAATCCCGCCGGCGGCATGTTTCCGATGCTGCCGATGGCCAATCGCGTTGCCGGAAATCGCTTTATTTTTCAGGGACGCGAGATAGTCCTGCCTCGTCACCACGCCGACGCGCATTTTTTTCTCCACGGCGACGGTTGGCTGCAGCGTTGGGATATCATTGCGCGCGGGGGCGATTTTTGCGTGTTACAGCTGCGTCGGCAGCATGTCTGCGGTTTCGATTACCTGGCGCAGATCCGCTATCAGCTGCAGGGTAACCAACTGATAGCGTCGCTGATGCTTACCCACTGCGGTAGTACGCCTATGCCCTACGGCGGCGGTTTTCATCCCTTTTTCTCCTTTGATAAGCGCAGCACGGCGCAGTTTGCCGCCAGTGGCTACTGGCCGGAAGGGGAACAGCACCTGCCGCTGGACTGGCAAAGCCATCTTCCCGGCTATGCCGATTTCAGCCACCCGCAGTACGGTGAGGATCGCTGGCTAAACGTCGGCTATTCCGGCTGGAGCGGGCGGGCGAGGGTGATTAGTGATGTGATGGATGTCACAATTCTTTCGCAAACTCCGTGGTTGATGCTTTTCAGAATGCAGGATGAACCGTTCCTTTGCCTCGAGCCGCAAACTCACCCGGTAAACGCCCATAACATGGACGGCCAACCGGGGCTGCGGGTTTTGCGCGCTGGAGATACGCTGAACTTATCGCTAACAATTGACGTTCAGGGGCGCGGATAGCGCCATTTTTGGGGCGAGGGCCTCTTGCACCCGCCCCGCTTTATCGCCAGACTGTCGCCTCCATTCGGGAGGGAATCATGGTCTTGCACTCCACGCGCTGGCTGGCGCTCAGTTACTTCACCTACTTTTTTAGCTACGGTATTTTTCTGCCCTTCTGGAGCGTCTGGCTGGCCGGTAACGGACTGACCCCGGAAACCATCGGCATCTTGCTCGGCGCCGGTCTGGTAGCCCGTTTTCTCGGCAGCCTGCTGATCGCCCCGCGGGTGAGCGACCCCTCCCGGCTGATCGCCGCGCTGCGCGTGCTGGCGCTGTTAACCTTGCTCTTCGCGCTGGCCTTCTGGGCCGGCAGCCATGTCGCATGGCTGCTGGCGATCATTGTGGGCTTCAACCTGTTCTTTTCGCCGCTGGTGCCGCTGACGGATGCCCTGGCCAATACCTGGCAAAAGCAAATCACCATGGACTATGGCCGGGTGCGGCTATGGGGCTCCATCGCCTTTGTGATTGGTTCGGCGCTGACCGGCAAGCTGGTGAGCCTGTTTGATTACCGGGCGATCCTGCTGATGCTCAGCCTGGGCGTCGCCTCGATGCTGCTCGGCATGCTGCTGAAACCGTCGGTGATGCCCGAGGGGGCGTCGCGCCAGCAGCAGGGGGCCGGCCTGGCGGCCTGGCTGACGCTGGTGCGCCAGAGCTGGCGCTTTCTCGCCTGCGTTTGCCTGCTGCAGGGGGCGCACGCCGCCTACTACGGCTTTAGCGCCATTTACTGGCAGCAGGCAGGCTATTCGGCCTCGGCGGTGGGCTATTTGTGGTCGCTAGGCGTGGTGGCGGAAGTGGTGATCTTCGCGCTGAGTAAAAAGGTGTTCCGCCGCTTTAGCGCGCGGGATCTGCTGCTGCTCTCTGCCCTGTGCGGGCTGGTCCGCTGGACGCTGATGGGCTGGACCACGGCGCTGCCGGGGCTTATCCTCGCGCAGATCCTTCACTGCGGCACCTTTACGGTGTGTCATCTGGCGGCGATGCGCTATATCGCCGCCCGCCAGGGCAGCGAAGTGATCCGCCTGCAGGCCGTCTACTCCGCGGTGGCGATGGGCGGTAGTATTGCCATCATGACCGTCTTCGCCGGCTTCCTCTACCAGCACCTGCACCAGGGCGTGTTCTGGGTGATGGCGCTGCTGACCATCCCGGCGCTGGCTATCCGGCCAAAAACGGTGGCGGCCTAGTCTTCGAGCATCGCGCAGATATGCTGCTGCTGGCGTTCAGTGAAGCAGTTCTCCGCGTGGATCAGCGGCGGTGAAAACAGCGGCAGCGCCGTCGCATAGGGGGTGACGATAAGCGTCACCCCTTTGGGCGCCCCCTCTTTCTGAAAGCGCTCTACGCTCTGGTATTTGATGTTCAGCGGCAGCAGCGTCAGTTCGCGCAACTGCTGCTCCAGGGCCGCCTCCATATCCGGATTATCATCGGTCAGCAGCAGGACCTGCTTCTCATGCAGGTCGCTTTTCTGCATCAGCCAGGCGCCAAAGATCACCGCGATTAAGCCGGTCTCTTCCTCATTAAAACGGACGTGCCAGGCCTCCTCGAATTCGCTCAATGCCGCCTGGGTGGTGCGCAGTAAGCGAGGATAGAGCCGGCTCACTTCCTCTGTGAGCGTGTTATCGATGCCGATAGCAAACACGCTGCGGATCAACGCCTGCGACAAGTGAATATAAAGCTGATCGCTCAGCCCCTGCTCGTCACTGAACGACCTGCCGGCGAGCATCTGGAAGCGGTGGATCAGGCCGGAAATAGCCAGCCGCAGGCGTCGATCCTGCGGGTGACCATCGCGGAGCGGATCGGGGGTTTTGAGCATCATAAACAGCAGCGAGAGGAAAAAAGGCTCTCCGACATGCGGCGTCGCGCCGACCCGACGCTGCCAGTGGCGGACAATCTCCTGCGCCAGGGTGAACTCGGCGGCGGTCTGCGCCCAGCGTTGCTGTTCATCATTGAAGTCGGGTGAATATCCCCGGTGATGCTCAAGCAGACAGTACTGCAGGTACAGGCGCAGAAACTGAACGTCCCGGCAGTCGAACTGGCGATTGAGCGCTCGCGCGCAGCGGTTCACCAGCGCCTGCAGGTTAGTATCATCGTACAGAGTACGGGCGATGCCTTCCTGTTTAAGCTGCGTTTTCAGCGCCGGGGTAAAATGATGGTTAACGAACTGCGGGCACAGGCGCAGGCCCCGCCGCAGCGCATGCAGCAGGCATAAACGTTGGTCGAGCGCGGCGCCTTCAATCCGATAGCTGCCGTCCACCTGTGACCGAAGGGTCAGGCGGTGGTAACGCTGAATTTCGCGTCCGGTCTCCTCAATATCCTGCCGGGCCGTGGTCTCATCAACGAGGTTGATTCTGCCAAGCCGTTCAGTCGTTACCGACTGTCCGGGCAGATAAAACATCAGGAGCACCTGGCTACGGCGCTGTGGACTGGAAAGCGCAGATGGTGGTTCAATGACGGTCATCATCTGGTAAGTTCCAGTTAGGGTTTCCGCTAAGAATAGACAATGACAGCGGCGGGGGCAGGGAAGTGCGCCCGCTTTAGCTCAGGATTGCTGGCGAAGTTCACAGAATTTTTCACGTGAGGAACAGATGAACAGAGTGAAACAATGCACCAGCGCGGCGTTTTTCATGGTTTTATCATGGACAGCCGCCGCGCATCCGCATAGCTTCATCAGTTTGCAGAGCGAGCCGGTGGTCAAAGACGGCCTGCTGAGCGGGTTTAAAATGCGCTGGACGATGGATGAAATTACCTCATCGGATCTGCTCTACGACGCCGGAAACGCTAAACCGGGCAGCGAAGTATGGAAAAAACTGGCGGCGGAGGTGATGGCCAACGTGCTCGGCCAGCACTATTTCAGCGAGCTGTGGCACAACGGCCAGCGGGTGAAATTTGAAAATCGCCCCGACGGCTACGGCCTTGAGCGCGACGGCCTGCAGGCGGTACTGACCTTCACTCTGCCGCTGGCGACGCCGCAACCCGTTGCCGGACAGACATTTACCTTTTCCACTTTCGACCCGACCTACTATGTCGACATGTTTTATGACAAAGATAGCGATTTTTCCCTGCCCGCAGGGCTGCAGGCCGACTGTAAGGCAACGGTAATGACGCCAAAACCGAATGACAAAATGCTCTCATACGCCCAGTCGCTGGATAAAGCGGATGCGCCGCCGGAGGATATGGCGCTGGGCAGCTATTTTGCCCAGAAGGTGACCCTGACATGTCAGTAATTTTTACCCCGCGCACGCGCGCGTCGCGCTGGAAAGCGCTGTGGCCGTTGGCGCTACTGCTGGCCGTGAGCGTCACGGGCGGCTTCTGGCTGTGGCAGGCCTGGCCGCAGGTGCTGATGCAGAGCGCGGTCTGGCAGCGCGCGCTCAATCTGGAGCTCAGCCGCCTGCTGCAGGCGGTGGCGGAGAACCCGGCGGCGGCGGGGCTGTCGCTGCTTGGGTTCAGCTTCGTTTACGGGGTGCTCCATGCCTTAGGGCCCGGCCACGGCAAAATTGTCATTACCACCTGGCTTGCCACCCATCCCTCGAAGTTGAAATCGAGTATTAACCTGACGCTGGCCGCCTCTTTATTGCAGGGGCTGGTGGCTATCGCGCTGGTGGTAGTGGTGCTGGCGCTGCTGCAGCTGCCGGCGCGCCAGCTGCATCTCAGTAGTTTCTGGCTCGAGAAGGGGAGCTATTTGCTGGTGGGCGCGTTAGGTCTGCTGCTCTGCTGGCGGGCGCTGAAAAAGCTGCGTCTGCTGCTGAGCCGGCCAACGTTTACCGCGTTTACCCCGCATCATGTTCATAACGAACACTGCGGCTGCGGGCATCAGCATCTCCCGGCCCCGGAGCAGCTGCAGGCCGGCGACGACTGGCGGGCTCGCACCGTGATTGTCCTGTCGATGGGCATGCGTCCCTGCTCGGGGGCGATCATGGTCCTGCTGTTCAGCAAGGTGATCGGGGTGTTCAACTGGGGGATGGCGGCGGCGCTGGCGATGGCGGCAGGGACCTCATTAACTATCACGGCGCTGGCGCTGCTGGTGCACAGTTTTCGCCAGCTGGCGGTGAAGCTGGGTCGGCATCAGGCGCCGCCGCTGTGGCGTCAGGTGGGCTGGCTGACGCTGGCGCTGGCCGGCGGCGTGGCGCTGCTGGTGGCCGCTGTCGTGATGTGGAGTAGCGCGATCGCGCCAGGCGGCGGTTTGCGACCGTTTTAGAACATAAAAAAAGGAAGCCGCGGCTTCCTTTTTACATCTGCAAGAGATTAACGCTTCAGCGCGTCGCTCAGCTGCTCGCGCATATTCGCCAGCATCGCTTTCACCACACGCGGGTTACCGGCAACGATGTTGCCCGTCAGCATATAGTTATGACCGCCGGTGAAGTCGCAAACGATAGCGCCTGCTTCACGGGCGATCAGCTCGCCTGCGGCGAAATCCCATGGTTTCAGGGCAATTTCAAAGTAACCGTCAACGCGGCCGGCGGCAACGTAGGCCAGATCCAGCGCGGCGGAGCCGGTGCGGCGGAAATCGGCGCATTCGGTGAACATGTTGCCGAGAATATTCATGTAAGTGGTGGCATGCTGCTTCGCCTTGAACGGGAAACCGGTCGCGATGATGGTGCCGTCGAGGTCGCGAGCGTTGCTGCCGCGCAGACGGTAGCCGTTCAGCTGCGCGCCCTGGCCGCGGGTCGCGGTGAACAGTTCGTTACGCATCGGATCGTAAACCACCGCGACTTCAGTACGGCCTTTGATGCGTACGGCGATGGAAACAGAGAAGTGCGGCAGACGTTTAACGAAGTTGGTGGTGCCATCCAGTGGATCGATAACCCATTGAACATCCTGCTCTTCACCAGCGTGTTCACCGCTTTCTTCGGTGATAATGGTGTGCTGCGGGTAAGATTTGCGAATGGTTTCGATAATAATCGCTTCGGCGGCTTTATCGACGTTGGTCACAAAATCATTGCTGCCTTTCTGGCTGGTTTCTACGGTGTCTGGCGTTTCGTAGTGTTTGGCAATTAAATTACCCGCCTTGCGCGCGGCGCGCACGGCGATGTTCAGCATCGGATGCATCGGTCTCTCTCACTGGATGTTAAAGAACGGGAAAAAACGGCGCATATAATAACAGCGAATTCTGCTTATGTCTCCGTTTTATGGTAGCATGCCCGAATAATCTTTAGCCGAAGAACCATAATGCTGCAAAATATTCGAATCGTACTGGTAGAAACCTCCCACACCGGCAATATGGGCTCCGTTGCCCGCGCGATGAAAACCATGGGCTTAACCAACCTGTGGCTGGTCAATCCGCTGGTGAAACCTGATTCCCAGGCCATTGCGCTGGCCGCGGGCGCCAGCGACGTCATTGGCAACGCGCAGATCGTCGATACCCTTGATGAAGCGCTGGCGGGCTGTAGCCTGGTGGTTGGCACCAGCGCGCGCTCCCGCACGCTGCCGTGGCCGATGCTCGATCCCCGCGAATGCGGCCTGAAAAGCATCGCCGAAGGCCAGCATGCGCCGGTGGCGCTGGTGTTTGGCCGCGAGCGCGTTGGCCTGACCAACGACGAACTGCAGAAGTGTCACTACCATGTGGCCATCGCCGCCAACCCGGAGTACAGCTCGCTGAACCTGGCGATGGCGGTGCAGGTTATCGCCTACGAAGTGCGGATGGCCTGGCTGGCGGCGCAGGAGCAAGCGCAGCCGGCGGTTGAGCACGAAGAAGCGCCGTACCCGCTGGTGGATGACCTGGAGCGTTTCTACGGTCATCTTGAGCAGACGCTGCTGGCGACGGGCTTTATCCGCCCGAATCATCCGGGGCAGGTGATGAACAAACTGCGTCGTCTGTTCACTCGTGCGCGCCCGGAAAGCCAGGAGCTGAACATCCTGCGCGGCATGCTGGCCTCGATTGACCAGCAGAATAAAGGCAAGTAACCGCGTTGATGCCGGATGGCGCTGCGCTTATCCGGCATGCAAATCACGCGGCCCTTGCTATCTCCTGGTGGGAGAGGGCCGGGGTGAGGGCGCCCGGCAACGCGGAAGGAAAACGGCACGGAAAGCCAAATACCTGACTAAAACAGTCAAGTAAATAGTTGACCAAATTACTCGGGAATGTCAGACTTGGCCCTGCTATGCAATACCCATATTAATAAAAAGCCCGGCCAGGGGCGAGTTTGAGGTTAAGTAAGACATGAGACTGACATCTAAAGGGCGTTATGCCGTGACCGCGATGCTTGACGTTGCGCTCAACTCTGAAACGGGCCCGGTGCCGTTGGCAGATATTTCAGAGCGTCAGGGAATTTCGCTTTCCTATCTGGAACAGCTGTTCTCTCGCCTGCGTAAAAATGGCCTGGTTTCCAGCGTTCGTGGCCCAGGCGGCGGTTATCTGTTAGGTAAAGATGCCGGCAGTATCGCCGTCGGCGAAGTCATTAGCGCCGTGGACGAATCCGTTGACGCCACCCGTTGCCAGGGCAAGGGCGGCTGTCAGGGCGGTGATAAATGCCTGACTCACGCGCTGTGGCGCGATCTGAGCGAACGCCTGACCGGCTTCCTGAACAATATCACCCTCGGGGAACTGGTGAATAACCAGGAGATCCTCGATGTTTCCGGTCGTCAGCATCAGCACGAAACCCAGCGCAATGCGCGCACCCAGGACGCGATCGACGTTAAACTGCGCGCCTGAGTGACCCGTCCCGTTTCGGGCTGCGGCTGACAGGGCGAGGCAGCGCGAAACGGCGGGACAACGATTATAAAGAGCTTTCAGAATCAGGCCGGGATGCTCCGACATTCCGTGTACTCGGTCGTACATCAAGCCGGTTGCCTGATTCCTTGCATTGAGTGATGTACGGAGTTTAAGAGCAATGAAATTACCGATTTACCTCGATTACTCCGCAACCACGCCGGTGGACCCGCGTGTTGCCGAGAAAATGATGCAGTTCCTGACCATGGACGGGACCTTTGGTAACCCGGCCTCCCGTTCCCACCGTTTTGGCTGGCAGGCTGAAGAGGCGGTTGATATCGCCCGCAATCAGATTGCCGAGCTGGTCGGTGCCGACCCGCGCGAAATCGTCTTTACCTCTGGTGCGACTGAATCCGACAACCTGGCGATCAAGGGTGCAGCCAACTTTTATCAGAAAAAAGGCAAGCACATCATCACCAGCAAAACCGAGCATAAAGCGGTTCTGGATACCTGCCGTCAGCTGGAGCGCGAAGGCTTCGAAGTGACCTACCTGGCGCCGCAGAGCAACGGGATTATCGATCTGAAAGAGCTGGAAGCGGCGATGCGTGACGACACCATCCTGGTTTCCATCATGCATGTGAATAACGAAATCGGCGTGGTGCAGGATATCGCTACCATCGGCGAGATGTGTCGCGCCCGCGGTATCATTTACCACGTAGACGCCACCCAGAGCGTGGGCAAGCTGCCTATCGATCTGAGCCAGCTGAAAGTTGACCTGATGTCCTTCTCCGGTCACAAAATCTACGGTCCGAAAGGCATCGGCGCGCTGTACGTGCGTCGTAAGCCGCGTATTCGTATCGAAGCGCAAATCCACGGCGGCGGCCACGAGCGCGGTATGCGTTCCGGTACTCTGCCTGTTCACCAGATCGTCGGCATGGGTGAAGCTTACCGTATCGCCAAAGAAGAGATGGAAAGCGAGATGGCGCGTCTGCGCACGCTGCGCAACCGTCTGTGGAATGGCGTGAAGGATATGGAAGAAGTGTACCTCAACGGCGACCTCGAGCAGGGCGCGCCGAACATTCTTAACGTCAGCTTCAACTATGTTGAAGGCGAGTCGCTGATTATGGCGCTGAAAGACCTGGCGGTTTCCTCCGGTTCAGCCTGTACTTCCGCGAGCCTTGAGCCATCCTACGTGCTGCGCGCGTTAGGCATGACTGATGAACTGGCGCACAGTTCTATTCGTTTCTCTTTAGGTCGTTTCACTACCGAAGAAGAGATTGACTACGCCATCAACCTGATTCGTAAATCCATTGGCCGTCTGCGCGAGCTTTCTCCACTGTGGGAAATGTTCAAACAGGGCGTGGATCTGAACAGTATTGAATGGTCACATCACTAATTCGGCACCAATAAGGAGAATTCATCATGGCTTACAGCGAAAAAGTTATCGATCATTACGAGAACCCGCGCAACGTCGGCTCTTTTGACAACAGCGACGAGAACGTCGGCAGCGGCATGGTCGGCGCGCCGGCCTGCGGCGACGTGATGAAGTTGCAGATTAAAGTCAACAATGAAGGTATCATTGAAGACGCGCGCTTCAAGACCTACGGCTGCGGTTCCGCTATCGCTTCCAGCTCTCTGGTCACCGAGTGGGTGAAGGGTAAATCCCTGGACGAAGCGCAGGCGATCAAGAACACCGATATCGCCGATGAACTGGAGCTGCCGCCGGTGAAAATTCACTGCTCTATTCTGGCGGAAGACGCGATTAAAGCCGCGATTGCGGATTACAAAAGCAAACGTGAAGCAAAATAATTAGTTGAGGTTTTGTTATGTCGATTACTCTTAGCGACAGTGCAGCAGCGCGAGTCAATGCCTTCCTGGCAAACCGCGGAAAAGGGTTTGGCCTGCGCCTGGGCGTGAGAACCTCCGGCTGCTCAGGTATGGCCTATGTACTGGAGTTTGTTGACGAGCCGGCGGCTGAAGACACCGTGTTTGAAGACAAAGGCGTGAAGGTCGTGATCGACGGCAAAAGTCTGCAATTCCTCGACGGCACGCAGCTGGACTTCGTCAAAGAAGGCCTTAACGAAGGGTTCAAGTTCACTAACCCTAACGTCAAAGATGAGTGCGGCTGCGGCGAAAGCTTTAACGTATAATCGGTACTCCCCAACCCCACCGCGGTCACGCCGCGCGTGGGGTTTTCGTTTAGATGCATGACCCTGAGGTTACTATGGACTATTTCACCCTCTTCGGGTTACCAGCCAGCTATACCCTCTCGCTTGAACAACTGGCTGTCCGGTATCAGGATCTGCAGCGCCAGTACCATCCGGATAAATTTGCCAGCGCGCCCGCTGCGGAACAGCTTGCGGCGGTTCAGTACTCCGCCACCATTAACCAGGCCTGGCAGACGCTGCGCCATCCCCTGACCCGCGCAGAATACCTCCTCTCGCTGCATGGCTTCGATCTGGCCAGCGAGCAGCATACCGTTCGCGATACCGCGTTCCTGATGGAACAGCTGGAACTGCGCGAAGAGCTGGATGAGATCGGCCAGGCGAAAGACGAAGCGCGGCTGGAAGGCTTTATCAAACGAGTGAAAGCGCTGTTTGATACCCGCCATCAGCTGATGGTTGACCAATTGCATAATGAGAGCTGGGAGGCGGCGGCGGACACGGTTCGTAAGCTCCGTTTCCTCGATAAACTGCGCAGCAGTGCTGAAGAACTCGAAGAAAAACTGCTCGATTTTTAATTTTCGGAAGCAATTATGGCCTTATTACAAATTAGTGAGCCCGGCCTGAGCGCCGCGCCGCACCAGCGTCGTCTGGCGGCCGGTATCGACCTGGGCACCACCAATTCTCTGGTGGCTACCGTGCGTAGCGGCCAGGCCGAGACTCTGCCCGATCATCAAGGCCGCTATCTGCTGCCGTCGGTGGTGAATTACCACGCATCGGGGCTGACCGTCGGCTATGACGCCCGGGTGAACGCCGCCCAGGATCCCGCCAACACCATCAGCTCCGTGAAACGGATGATGGGGCGCTCCCTCGCCGATATCCAACACCGCTATCCGCATCTGCCGTATCAGCTGCAGGCCAGTGAAAACGGCCTGCCGATGATCCAGACCGCCGGCGGCCTGCTGAACCCGATTCGCGTCTCCGCCGATATCCTGAAAGCGCTGGCCGCCCGGGCCACTGAAGCGCTGGCCGGCGAGCTCGACGGCGTGGTCATCACCGTCCCCGCTTACTTTGATGACGCCCAGCGTCAGGGGACCAAAGACGCGGCGCGCCTGGCGGGTCTGCACGTGCTGCGACTGCTTAATGAACCGACCGCGGCGGCTATCGCCTATGGCCTTGATTCCGGCCAGGAAGGGGTGATTGCGGTCTACGATCTCGGCGGCGGCACCTTTGATATTTCTATTCTGCGCTTAAGCCGCGGGGTGTTTGAAGTGCTGGCCACCGGCGGCGACTCGGCCCTCGGCGGCGATGATTTCGATCATCTGCTGGCGGACTACCTGCGCGAGCAGGCGGGCTTCAGCGACCGTAGCGACAACCGCCTGCAGCGTGAGCTGCTGGATGCCGCCATCGCGGCGAAAATCGCCCTTAGCGATGCCGAGGTGGCGCACGTTGAGGTCGGCGGCTGGCAGGGCGATATTACTCGCAGCCAGTTTAACGATCTGATCGCCCCGCTGGTAAAACGCACGTTAATGGCCTGCCGCCGGGCGCTGAAAGACGCTGGCGTTGAGGCGCAAGAGGTGCTGGAAGTGGTGATGGTCGGCGGTTCCACCCGCGTGCCGCTGGTGCGCGAGCGCGTCGGCGACTTCTTCGGTCGCACCCCGCTGACCTCCATCGACCCTGACAAAGTCGTCGCCATTGGCGCGGCGATCCAGGCCAATATTCTGGTCGGCAACAAGCCGGACAGCGAACTGTTGCTGCTCGACGTTATCCCGCTGTCGTTAGGGCTGGAAACCATGGGCGGCCTGGTGGAGAAAGTGATCCCGCGTAATACCACCATTCCGGTGGCCCGCGCCCAGGAGTTCACCACCTTCAAAGATGGCCAAACGGCGATGTCCATTCATGTGATGCAGGGCGAGCGTGAGCTGGTGCAGGATTGCCGCTCCCTGGCGCGCTTTGCGCTGCGCGGTATCCCGGCGCTGCCGGCGGGCGGGGCGCATATTCGCGTCACCTTCCAGGTGGACGCCGATGGCCTGCTGAGCGTCACGGCGATGGAAAAGTCGACCGGCGTGGAAGCCTCTATTCAGGTGAAACCGTCTTACGGTCTGACCGATGGCGAAATCGCCACCATGATTAAAGATTCGATGAGCTACGCCGAACAGGATATTCAGGCGCGCATGCTGGCTGAACAGAAAGTGGAAGCCGCACGCGTCCTGGAGAGCCTGACAAGCGCGCTGGCCGCCGACGCCGCGCTGTTAAGCGCCGCGGAGCGTCAGGCTATCGATGACGCTGCGGAGCAGGTACGCGCCGCCGCGGCAGGCGTCGACGCCGACGCCATTAAAGAAGCGATTAAAAATATCGACACACAAACCCAGGAATTCGCCGCCCGCCGTATGGATCAGTCGGTCCGTATCGCGCTGAAAGGCCAATCCGTGGACGAGGTTTAAAATGCCAAAAATTGTATTTCTGCCCCACCAGGACCTGTGTCCGGATGGCATCGTTGTGGAAGCTGAGACCGGTGAAACTATTCTGGATGCGGCGCTGCGTAGCGGCATCGAGATTGAACACGCCTGCGAAAAATCCTGTGCCTGCACCACCTGCCACTGCATCGTGCGTGAAGGCTTTGACTCGCTGGCGGAAAGTACCGAAGATGAAGACGATATGCTGGATAAAGCCTGGGGACTGGAGCCTGACAGCCGCCTGAGCTGCCAGGCGCGCGTCACCGACGAAGATCTGGTCGTTGAGATCCCGCGTTACACCATCAACCACGCACGCGAGCACTAATATGGCACTGAAATGGACCGACAGTCGTGAAATCGGCGAAGCGCTGTATGACGCTTACCCTGACCTCGACCCAAAAACCGTTCGCTTTACCGACATGCATCAGTGGATTTGCGATCTGGAAGAGTTTGATGATGACCCGAACGCATCCAATGAAAAAATTCTCGAGGCGATTCTGTTAGTCTGGTTAGACGAAGCCGAATAATTTTCGCATCATGATTTATGCGGCGGTATAAAGTCGGATGAATCATTGAGCGAGAGAACGTTACGGGCTGCCATACGGTGGCCCGTTTGCTAAGAAGGATAATGATAATGACCGAAGCCATGAAGATTACGCTTTGCACTCAGCCAGCCGATGCGCGCTGGGGAGAAAAGGCGTCTTACAGCATTAATCATGACGGCATCGCCCTGCATCTCAACGGCAAAGACGACCTGGGCTTGATTCAGCGCGCGGCGCGTAAAATTGACGGCATGGGGATCAAGCATGTCGCGTTAAGCGGCGAAGGCTGGAACACCGACCGCGCGTGGGCGTTCTGGGCGGGTTATAAAGGCCCGAAAGGCACCCGTAAAGTTGAATGGCCGACGCTGGACGATGCGCAGAAAAGCGAACTGGATAACCGTCTGACCATTATTGACTGGGTGCGCGACACCATCAATGCGCCGGCGGAAGAGCTGGGCCCGGAACAGCTGGCGCAGCGCGCCGTCGACCTGCTGTGCAGCGTGGCGGGCGAGAAGATGAGCTATCGCATCACCAAAGGCGAAGATCTGCGTGAGCAGGGCTATCTCGGCCTGCACACGGTGGGCCGCGGCTCCGAGCGCCCGCCGGTTTTGCTGGCGCTGGACTATAACCCGACCGGCGATAAAGAAGCCCCGGTATACGCCTGTCTGGTAGGTAAAGGCATCACCTTTGATTCCGGCGGCTACAGCATCAAACAGAGCGCCTTTATGGATTCAATGAAATCCGATATGGGCGGCGCGGCGACTATCACCGGCGCCCTGGCCTTCGCTATTACCCGCGGGCTGAACAAGCGCGTGAAGCTCTATCTGTGCTGCGCCGACAACCTGATCAGCGGTAACGCTTTCAAACTGGGCGATATTATTCATTATCGCAACGGCAAAACCGTCGAAGTCATGAACACCGACGCCGAAGGTCGTCTGGTGCTGGCGGATGGCCTGATTGACGCTTCGGCGCAGAAGCCGGAGCTGATCATCGATGCCGCCACCCTGACCGGCGCGGCGAAAACCGCGCTCGGCAACGACTACCACGCGCTGTTCAGCTTTGACGATGCGCTGGCGAATCGCCTGCTGGCGAGCGCTCAGGCGGAAAATGAAGCGTTCTGGCGTCTGCCGCTGGCCGAATTCCACCGTCATCAGCTGCCGTCTAATTTCGCGGAACTGAACAATACCGGCAGCGCCGCCTATCCGGCCGGCGCCAGCACCGCGGCGGGCTTCCTGTCCCATTTCGTTGAAAACTACCACCAGGGCTGGCTGCATATCGACTGTTCGGCAACCTACCGCAAATCTGCCGTTGAGCAGTGGTCGGCGGGCGCGACGGGGCTTGGCGTACGTACTATCGCCAATCTGCTGACGGCTGAGTAATGGCCTTGCCGGGTGGCGCTACGCTTACCCGGCCTGGAAAATCCGCAGGCCCGTGCGGACGTAGCGCCGCCGGGCGATTTTTGAAGTAGCCAAACTATGTCCGAAACCAAAAACGAATTAGAAACCCTGCTGGAAAAAGCGGCTACCGAGCCCGCTTATCGTCCGGCATTTTTCAGCGCGCTGCTTGAGGCCACCGTCTGGGTACCAGGCCGCGCAGCCGATGGCGAGCAGATTGTCGAAGATAGCGCGCTGGATCTGCAGCACTGGGAAAAAGATGACGGCACGTCGGTCATTCCGTTCTTCACTTCGCTTGAGGCCCTGCAGCAGGCGGTGGAAGACGAACAGGCTTTCGTGATGATGCCGGCCCGCACGCTGATGGCGATGACTCTCGGTGAATCGCTGTTCCTCAACCCGAAGCTGCCGAACGGTAAAGCGTTTACCCCGCGCGAAATCAGCCATCTGCTCGGGGAAGAGGGCAGCCCGCTCAGCACCCAGACGGTGCTGGAAGGGGGGGAAGCGCTGCTGCTGTCTGAAGTCGCCGAGCCGCCGGCGCAGATGGTGGATTCGCTGACCACGCTTTTCAAAACGCTGAAAACCGTCAAGCGGGCGTTCCTGTGCTCGATCAAAGAGCACGCCGACGCGCCCGCTAATCTGCTGATCGGCATTGAAGCGGAAGGGGATATCGAGTCCATCATTCAGACCACCGGCAGCGTGGCCACCGATACCCTGCCCGGCGATGAGCCGATCGATATTTGCCAGGTGGTGGAAGGCGAGAAGGGCATCAGCCACTTTATGATTGCCCATATCACGCCGTTCTATGAAAAGCGCTGGGGCAGCTTCCTGCGCGATTTCAAACAAAACCGCATTATCTGACAGCGGGGGCGGCTGCCCCCGGTTTCGGTATGCTTTCAGCTCGATGCAAAAGCGGGGTTGCAAAAGTTAATGCAGGGCGGCAACGATCCGCGGATAGGCTGACACCATGTTATAGAGCAGAAATCCCGTCACGCACAGCGTGACGACGCCGTTGAAGAGCGCCATATCCCCGCGCCAGGCACGGCACCTTTCCTCTCCCAGCAGATAGCGTAGCGCTGCTACCAGCCCGGCGACCAGCACCATCAGAAAACCCAGCAGCGCTTGATGACCATAGGTGATCAGCGGGACGTCTTCCAAAGTGACGCCGAGAAAGCGGGTATAAACGGAAACGGGCGCAGGAACCAGGCTTAACCATGTCCGGTTCCATTGCGGCCAAAAATAGAGGATTGCGCCGCCGACCAGCAGGCCAGCTATGCCTCCCAGCCAGGGAAGGCGCGGGGAATAAGCAAAATCTGGGTTGGAGACTAATGCCATTTTCACTCCTTGTGGTGCCATCAGGTTATAGATTAAACGCTCAATCCTGGCGCTGGCCCCGACGGCGCGCGTTAATCGCGCTATCGGTGGGAGATGGTGAATTAGTCAGGACAACCTTCGAGCCTGGCGTAAAGATCCTCATGAATATATTCCAGCTCCAGCAAGGCGCCATCGCGTGACTCGTTGAGGGCTTGTTGATGCTGCCATTCGTCGTGGCTCTCCTTTCCACCGGTAAAAATCCCCTGCAAATATTCAATCAGCGACGATTCTGCCAGCCAAAGCTCATTCTCTTTACCCTCGAAGCGGACGACAGGATATTCACCCTGTTCATCACGCTCGGTGACGTAGATAAATACCTGCTGATCCCCGGGATGGCAGAGGCGAATCAGGGCAGGAAGACGCGGATCGTCGTTCCAGACGGGCATTAGCTCTTCAAAATCCAGCCCGATCATATCAAGGCCATTCATATAATAAGCCTCTTCATCCAGTGAGTCGGAAAGCAGGACGCCATGTTCATCAATGGCGTTCAGAACCGATTCCAGCACCCGTTGACCGTAGGGGCTTGTCAGCTGGCAATCGTAGGCCAGCAGCGCTTTCAGACTCTCCGGAAGCGCCACGGTTTCGCTATTTTGCGGATCACGGTATTTCCGGACGCGCAGGCGATCCACTTCGTCTACAGGCATCGGTTTCGGGGTGGGATTGCGGTTGTGCTTGTGTACGACATCCATGAGATCCGCTAATGAAAAAGCCATCATTCAATTTCCTTATATAGTGGGCGGCAGTAAAGCCAACACGGCAGGCGCAAGCCCTGCGGCCGCACAGAGTAGCTGGTTTAGCGACTGGCAGGAGAATGAGGCGGAGAAAATCAGAAATTATTTAGTGGCCGCGGGACGGGACGTCCGCGGCCATGCGGCGTTTACTGAGCGGCAGGAGCCGGTTCAATCGGCAGATCGCTGCGCGCCCCCCATTCGCTCCATGAGCCGTCGTACAGGCAGACGCCGTTCACGCCAAGCGTGGTGAGCGCCAGCACGACCACCGCCGCCGTCACGCCGGACCCGCAGCTGGCGATAATGGGCCGATCAAAATCGACGCCCTGACGCAAAAAGATGTCGTTCAGCTCGTCGACGGTCTTCAGCTCGCCGTTAATCACCAGCTCCGTCCACGGGACGTTCAGCGCGCCGGGGATATGCCCGCGCCGCAGGCCGGGGCGCGGTTCGTCAGCCTGGCCGTTAAACCGGGCCGCCGGACGCGCATCGACAATCTGCGCCGATCCTTCATGGCTGACCAGCAGCACGTCGGTCAGGCGCTTAATTTGCTGAGGATCGAACCGCACGTCGAATTCTCCTTCGGCCACCTCCGGCACCCCTTGTTCCAGCGGCAGCTCGTCGCGACGCCAGCCCTCCAGCCCACCGGCCAGAATCGACACTTTCTCCACGCCAAAGGCGCGCAGCATCCACCAGGCGCGCGGGGCGGAAAACAGATTGCCTTCGTCATAGACGACCAGGTGCTTATCGCTGCAGACGCCCAGTTCGCGCATGGCCACGGCAAACGCCTCGGCGCGCGGCATCATATGCGGCAGCGGGCTGGTGTGATCGGACAGCGCCTCGATATCGAAAAACAGCGCGTTCGGCACGTGGCCGGCGCGGTACTCCGCGGCCATATCGCGCAGGGCCTCCTGCCCGGCGGGCGCCATGCGGGCGTCGATAATCTGGATCTCCGGGTCATCAATATGTTCCGCCAGCCAGTCGGCGGCGACAAAAAACGAGGTGGACATAGGTGCCTCCGTTTTACTATTCATGACTGAATTGTCGGCGTTTTAACGGGTGCTGACAAGTTAAGGACGCCAGAGTGGGGACGACGTCACGGCACTTTTCTGATTAATCGGCAGAAACCCGCGTCATCACTGTTGAGAAGCGCCGCCTTAACGCATAATAAAAAGTGATAATTTGCATCAGGCCCACCGGCCGAGGGGTTAGAAGGATGAAACCATTTCGTTTAGCGGCGCTGTCACTGGCGCTCCTTACCGCATTTTCATTAACCGGGTGTGATGACAGCGGTACACCGCAGGCTACGGCCCCGACGCCGGCCGCCGATAGCGGCCCTGGCGCGGCGGCAAAACCGGACAGCGCCCAGCTGGCGGCGCTGGCGGAAAAAAGCCAGGGCAAAGCGCTGACGCTGCTCGACGCCTCGGAGGTGCAGCTGGATGGCGCCGCGACCCTGGTGCTGACCTTTTCCGTACCGCTGCAGCCGGACCAGGATTTCTCCCGCAGCGTGCACCTGGTGGATAAGAAGAGCGGTAAGGTAGATGGCGCGTGGGAGCTGGCGCCGAACCTGAAAGAGCTGCGTCTGCGTCACCTTGAGCCAAAGCGCGAGCTGATTGTCTCGGTCGACCCGACGCTGACCGCCCTGAACAAGGCGACGCTCGATAAACCGTTCGAGAAGACCCTGACTACCCGCGATATCGCGCCAAGCGTCGGATTTGCCAGCCGCGGCTCGCTGCTGCCGGGCAACGTGATCGCCGGGCTGCCGGTGATGGCGCTGAACGTCGATAACGTCGACGTGAACTTCTTCCGCATTAAGCCGGAATCGCTCTCGGCCTTCGTCAGCCAGTGGGAATACCGCAATTCATTAAGCAACTGGGAATCCGACGAGCTGCTGAAGATGGCCGATCTGGTATACAGCGGCCGCTTTGACCTCAATCCGGCGCGCAATACCCGCGAAAAGCTGCTGCTGCCGCTGAGCGACATCAAGCCGCTCCAGCAGCCTGGCGTCTACGTGGCGGTCATGAACCCGGCGGGTCATTATAGCTACAGCAACGCGGCGACGCTGTTTACCCTTAGCGACATCGGCGTGTCGGCGCATCGCTACCACAACCGGCTGGACGTCTTTACCCAGAGCCTGGAAAACGGCGCCGCCCAGTCTGGTATCGATGTCCAGCTGCTCAACGCCAAAGGGCAGACCCTGGCGCAGGCGAAAAGCGATAGCCAGGGCCACGTCACCCTGCAAACCGATAAAGAAGCCGCGCTGCTGCTGGCGCGCAAAGAGGGACAGACCACGCTGCTCGACCTCAAACTGCCGGCGCTGGATCTGGCTGAGTTCTCCATTGCCGGCGCGCCAGGCTTCAGCAAACAGTTCTTTATGTTTGGCCCACGGGATCTCTATCGTCCGGGCGAAACGGTGATCCTCAATGCGCTGCTGCGCGATAGCGACGGCAAGCCGCTGGCGGAACAGCCGGTGAAGCTGGAGGTGGTCCAGCCGGATGGCCAGGTGATCCGCTCGGAGATGAGCAAACCGGTTAACGGCCTGTACCAGTTTACTTATCCGCTCGACAGCGGCGCGGCCACCGGCATGTGGCACATTCGCGCCAGCACCGGCGACAACCAGCCCCGCGAGTGGGATTTCCACGTCGAAGACTTTATGCCGGAACGCATGGCGCTGAAGCTGACGCCGCAGGCGGCGCCTGTCGCGCCGAATGCCGATGTCGCCTTTGATGTCAGCGGCGCTTATCTCTACGGCGCGCCGGCCAGCGGCAACACGCTGCAGGGCAAACTGTTCCTGCGCCCGCTTCGCGACGCCGTCGCCGCGCTGCCGGGCTTTGAGTTCGGCGATATCGCAGAAGAAAATCTCTCCCGCAGCCTTGATGAAGTCCAGCTGACGCTGGATGAAAAAGGCCATGGCGAAGTGACCACCTCCAGCCAGTGGCAGGATAGCCATTCGCCGCTGCAGGTGGTGTTGCAGGCGAGCCTGCTGGAGTCCGGTGGGCGTCCGGTCACCCGTACGGTTAAGCAGCCGATCTGGCCTGCCGAGGCGCTGCCGGGGATCCGCCCGCAATTTACCCTGAAGGACGTTTACGACTACCGCACCGACACCACGGTGAAGCAGCCGGTGGTGGATGAAAACAGCAACGCCGCGTTCGATATCGTCTATGCCGACGCCAAAGGCGAGAAAAAAGCCGTTTCCGGCCTGCAGGTACGGCTGATCCGCGAGCGCCGGGATTATTACTGGAACTGGTCCGATAGCGAAGGCTGGCAGTCGCAGTTCGATCAAAAAGATCTGCAGGAGGGCGAGGAGTCGCTGGATCTGCAGGCCGGCCAGATCGGTAAAGTGAGCTTTCCGGTAGAGTGGGGCTCCTATCGCCTGGAGGTGAAAGGACCGGACGATGTCGTCAGCAGCGTGCGCTTCTGGGCGGGCTACAGCTGGCAGGATAACAGCGAAGGCACCGGCGCAGCGCGCCCGGACCGGGTCACCATGAAGCTGGATAAACCGAGCTATAAGCCGGGCGACACCATCAGGCTGCACATCTCCGCCCCGGCGGCGGGTAAAGGCTACGCGATGGTGGAATCCAGCGAAGGGCCGCTGTGGTGGCAGGAGCTTGACGTACCCGCCGAAGGGATGGACCTGTCGATCCCGATGGATAACGCCTGGAATCGCCACGACCTCTACCTCAGCACGCTGGTGGTTCGCCCCGGCGATAAATCCCGCTCGGCGACGCCGAAACGCGCGGTGGGCCTGCTGCATCTGCCGCTGGGCGATGAAAACCGTCGCCTGACGCTGGCGCTGGAGGCCCCGGATAAAATGCGCCCCAACCAGCCGCTGACGGTGAAAGTGAAAGCCAGCGTCAAAGAGGGAGAGGCGCCGAAGCAGGTTAACGTTCTGCTCTCGGCTGTCGATAGCGGGGTGCTGAATATTACCGATTACGCCACCCCGGATCCGTGGAACGCCTTCTTCGGCCAGAAACGTTATGGGGCGGATATTTATGATATTTACGGCCAGGTGATTGAAGGGCAGGGGCGTGTGGCCAGTCTGCGCTTCGGCGGCGATGGCGACGAGTTAAAACGTGGCGGTAAACCGCCGGTTAACCATGTGACCATCATCGCCCAGCAGGCGCAGCCGGTGGTGCTGAACGATCAGGGCGAAGGGACGGTGACGCTGCCGATCGGTGATTTTAACGGCGAGCTGCGGGTGATGGCTCAGGCCTGGACGGCGGATGACTTCGGCAGCAGCGAAGATAAAGTGGTGGTGGCCGCCCCGGTCATCGCCGAGCTGAATACCCCGCGCTTCCTCGCCAGCGGCGACACCACCCGTCTGGCGCTGGATCTCAGCAACCTGACCGATAAACCGCAAACTCTGCAGGTACACCTTGCCGCCAGCGGACTGGTGACCTTGACCGAGGGTCAACTGCCGTCGGTGCAGCTGGCGCCGGGGGCGCGCAGCACGCTGTTTGTGCCGGTGAGCGCGCTGCCGGGCTTTGGCGATGGCCAGGTGAGCGCCACTATCAGCGGCCTGAGCCTGCCGGGGGAAACCTTCGCCCCGCTGCA
The DNA here is from genome assembly GCF_029967715.1 of Klebsiella sp. V115_8. Lineage (NCBI taxonomy): Bacteria > Pseudomonadati > Pseudomonadota > Gammaproteobacteria > Enterobacterales > Enterobacteriaceae > Klebsiella > Klebsiella sp. V115_8. Next base: position 89,027 of record NZ_JASCAR010000025.1, on the reverse strand, counting down.
GAAGCAGTGGAAAATCGGCGTTCGTCCGGCGTTCCCGGCGCAGACCGTCAACAGCGGCGCCGTGCTGCAGCCCGGCGAAAGCTGGCAGGCGCCAGCGGCGCAATCGGCAGGTTTCGCCCCGCAGACGCTGCAGGGCCAGCTGCTGCTCAGCGGCAAGCCGCCGCTGAATCTCGCGCGCTATATCCGCGACCTGAAAGCCTATCCTTACGGCTGCCTTGAGCAGACCGCCAGCGGCCTGTTCCCGTCCCTGTATACCAGCGCGGCGCAGCTAAAAGCGCTGGGCATCAGCGGGGACAGCGACGAAAAACGTCGCGCGGCAATCGATGTCGGGATCTCGCGCCTGCTGCAGATGCAACTGGAAAACGGCGGCTTTGCGCTATGGGATAAAGAGGGGCCGGAAGAGTACTGGCTGACCGCTTACGCCATGGATTTCCTTGTTCGCGCGGGCGAGCAGGGCTATAGCGTACCGGTCAACGCCATTAATAAAGGTAACGAACGCCTGCTGCGCTATCTTCAGGAGCCGGGGCTGATGACCGTGCGCTACAGCGACGACGCCCAGGCCAGCCGCTTTGCCGCTCAGGCCTATGCCGCGCTGGTGCTGGCGCGTCAGCAAAAAGCCCCCCTCGGCGCATTGCGTGAAATCTGGAGCCGTCACGACCAGGCGCGATCCGGCCTGCCGCTGTTGCAGCTCGGCATTGCGCTGAAAACCATGGGCGATGCGCCGCGCGGCGATGAGGCCATGAAGCTGGCGGTTACCACGCCGCGCCATGATGAGAATCGTTGGCTGGGCGATTACGGTAGCCCGCTTCGCGATGACGCGCTGAAGCTGGCGCTGCTGGAAGAGAACAAGCTGCTGCCGGAGGTGCAAAACACGCTGTTGAGCACGCTGTCGGAAGAGGCCTACGGCCAGCGCTGGCTGTCGACCCAGGAAACCAACGCCCTGTTCCTTGCCGGACGTACGCTTGCCGACCTGCCGGGCAACTGGCAGGCGCAAACCTCGCTGCAGGCTGAGCCGCTGGCCGGCGATAAAGCGCAAACCCGTAACCTCGACGGCGATCGGCTGGCGACGTTGCAGGTGAGCAACACCGGCAGTCAACCGCTGTGGCTGCGTCTGGACAGCAGCGGCTATCCGCAAAGCGCGCCGCAGCCAGGCGGCAACGTCCTGGGGATTGAACGCGCCGTTTTCGATACCCAGGGGCGGCAGAAGTCGCTGTCGTCTCTGCGCAGCGGCGAACTGGTGCTGGTCAAGCTGGAGGTGACCGCCAGACGCAACGTGCCTGACGCGCTGGTGGTTGACCTGCTGCCGGCGGGACTCGAGCTGGAAAACCAGAATCTGGCCAACAGCAGCGCCAGCCTGCAGGAGAATGGCGAAGCGGTGCAAAACCTCCTTAACCAGATGCAGCAGGCCGATATTCAGCATATCGAGTTCCGCGACGACCGCTTCGTCGCCGCTGTCGCGGTCAATGAAGGTCAGCCGGTGACGCTGGTCTACCTGGCGCGGGCGGTCACGCCGGGCACCTACCAGGTCCCGCAGCCGCAGGTGGAATCGATGTATGTGCCGCAGTGGCGGGCGACCGGGACCGCCAGCGGTCCGCTCACCGTGACGCCGTAAATGGGCGTAGTGCATCGGGTAAAACGCCGCTGGCGCTGGCTGGCGGCGTTTATTTTTCTGCTGTGGCTGGCGGTTCTGACCGCCGATCGCCTGTGGCCGCTGCCGCTGCATGACGTCACGCCTGCCCGGGTGGTCGTGGCGGAGGACGGGACCCCCCTGTGGCGGTTTGCCGACGCGCAGGGCGTCTGGCGTTATCCGGTGACTCTCGCCGACGTGTCGCCGCGCTATCTGCAGGCGCTTATTCAGTATGAGGACCGCTGGTTCTGGCGCCATCCGGGGGTCAATCCCTTCGCTGTAGTGCGCGCCGCCTGGCAGGATCTTACCTCCGGGCGGGTCATTTCCGGCGGCAGTACCCTCACCATGCAGGTGGCGCGCCTGCTCGATCCCCACCCCCGCACTTTCGGCGGCAAGCTGCGCCAGCTGTGGCGGGCGCTGCAGCTGGAGTGGCATCTGTCAAAGAGCGAAATCCTGACCCTGTATCTGAACCGTGCGCCCTTTGGCGGCACCCTGCAGGGGATCGGCGCGGCCAGTTGGGCTTATCTCGGCAAGCCGCCCGCGCAGCTCAGCTACGGCGAGGCGGCGCTGCTGGCGGTGCTGCCCCAGGCGCCCAGCCGTTTACGTCCGGACCGCTGGCCGCAGCGGGCCCAGGCGGCGCGGGATAAAGTCCTTGCGCGCATGGTCAGCCAGGGCGTCTGGCCGAGGCTGGCGGTAAAGGAGGCGATGGAGGAGCCGGTGTGGCTGTTTCCGCGGCAGATGCCGCAGCTGGCGCCGCTCTTCGCCCGCCGGGCGCTGGCGACCAGTCGTGAGGAAAAGGTGGTGACGACCCTCGATGCCGGACTGCAGCGACAGCTCGAGGATCTGGCGCTGAACTGGAAGTCGCGCCTGCCGCCGCGCAGTTCGCTGGCGATGGTTGTCGTCGACCACACGGATATGAAAGTCCGCGGCTGGGTGGGGTCGGCGGATATTACGGACGACAGTCGCTTTGGCCACATTGATATGGCGTCGGCGGTCCGTTCGCCTGGGTCGGTGCTGAAACCCTTTATTTATGCGCTGGCGATGGATGAAGGACTGATCCATCCGGCGTCGTTATTGCAGGATGTGCCGCGGCGCTTTAGCGATTATCGCCCCGGTAACTTTGACAGCGGCTTTCACGGCCCGGTGAGCGCCAGCGACGCGCTGGTGCGCTCCCTGAATCTGCCGGCGGTCCAGGTGCTCGAAGCCTACGGGCCCAAACGTTTCGCGGCGAATTTGCGCAATGCCGGGTTGCCCCTGATGCTGCCCGCCGGCGCCGAGCCGAATCTGTCGTTGATCCTCGGCGGCGCCGGAGCGAGGCTGGAAGATATCGTCGCGGCGTACAGCGCCTTTGCCCGCCACGGGAAGGCGGCGCGGCTGCGCATGACGCCCGGAGACCCGCTGGTGGAAAGGGCGCTGATATCCCCGGGGGCGGCGTGGATCGTCCGGCGCATCCTGGCCGGCGAAGCGCAGCCGGTTCCCGATGCCTCACTCCCGCAAGTGGTGCCGCTGGCCTGGAAGACCGGCACCAGCTACGGGTATCGCGATGCGTGGGCGGTGGGCCTCAATGCGCGTTATCTGATTGGCATCTGGACCGGGCGTCCGGACGGTACGCCGGTGGTGGGGCAGTTTGGCTTCGCCAGCGCGGTGCCGTTGCTCAATCAGGTCAATAATCTGCTGCTCGCCCGCCCGGCGATGAGCCGCGGCGGCCTGCCGGTCGATCCGCGACCGGCAACGGTCAGCCGCGGGACGCTCTGCTGGCCCGGCGGCCAGGCGCTGCCGGCGGGCGACAGCAACTGCCGTCGTCGCCTGGCCAGCTGGCTGCTGGAAGACAGCCAGCCGCCGACCCTGCTGCTGCCGGGGCAGGAGGGCGTGCGCGGGATCCGCTTCCCGGTGTGGCGCAATGAACACGGCGAACGGGTGGCGGCGGATTGTCCCGGGGCGCGCGAAAGTGTGGTGGAGGTCTGGCCGCTGCCGCTGGATCCCTGGCTACCGCCGGGGGAACGTCGCTCCGCGCGTCTGGGGCCGGCATCGAAGGCATGCCCGCCGTTGCAAACTCAGGATGCCGCGCCGCTGGTGCTCTCCGGGGTTCGCGAGGGGGCGGTGATTAAACGTCTGCCGGGGGAGGCGCGGGTGATGTTGCCCCTGCAAACCAGCGGTGGTGAAGGGCGGCGCTGGTGGTTTATCAACGGCCAGCCGATAGATGCCGCCGGCGCGAGAACCACGCTAACTCTGGATAAGCCCGGCGAGTGGCAGCTGGTGGTGATGGATGAGGCAGGACAAACGGCGGCCGCGCGTTTTACCCTGCAATAACCAGGGTAAATTTGTTGTTGGCGGTTTGTGTTTTCAATACTCATCTTATTTTAACAAAATGTTACCTTCAGCCGTAGGCAGGGGCGGGGATGCTCATTATAATGCGCGCCAGGCCATACGATCGTATGCGCAACAACAGAACATTTAATTAGAGGTAATCATGGCTATTGAACGTACTTTTTCCATCATCAAACCAAACGCGGTGGCAAAAAACGTTATTGGCAGCATCTTTTCCCGCTTTGAAGCTGCAGGGTTCAAAATCGTCGGCACCAAAATGCTGCACCTGACCGTAGAGCAGGCTCGTGGTTTCTATGCTGAGCACGAAGGTCGCCCGTTCTTCGACGGTCTGGTTGAGTTCATGACCTCCGGCCCGATCGTGGTTTCCGTCCTGGAAGGCGAAAACGCCGTTCAGCGTCACCGTGACCTGCTGGGCGCCACCAACCCGGCAAACGCCCTGGCGGGTACCCTGCGCGCTGACTACGCTGACAGCTTCACCGAGAACGGCACCCACGGTTCCGACTCTGTAGAATCCGCTGCACGCGAAATCGCGTTCTTCTTTGCTGAAGGCGAGGTTTGCCCGCGCACTCGCTAATCCTCGTCGTCTTTTCGACCGTCGCGGCGTTGGCTACGCGCGTTCACCCCGGTCACATAGTTATCTATGCTCCCGGGGATTCACTTGCTTGCCGCCTTGCGACAATCGAAAAGCCATAGAGGATTATGTACGCAGTAACAGATTTTTTATCATTGCTTTGTGCAAACGTGGCAATGATCCGCCAGAATTTGTAGAATATAGCGCCCCTGGACGAGCTGTCGCTCTCCGGGGCGTTTCTTTTTCAACCCACCTGGGGCCATAACGTGTAATAACGAGGCCGGAAAACATTATGTCTGAACAAATTGTCACGCCTGATACCGCCGCTCTGACGGTGCCGAACAAAGATGCCAAAATCAACCTGCTGGATTTAAACCGTCAGCAGATGCGCGAGTTTTTCAAAAACATGGGCGAGAAGCCTTTCCGCGCCGATCAGGTGATGAAATGGATGTATCACTACTGCTGCGACGACTTTGATGAGATGACTGACATCAACAAAGTCCTGCGCAGTAAATTGAAAGAAGTGGCGGAGATCCGCGCCCCGGAAGTGGTTGAAGAGCAACGCTCAACCGACGGGACCATTAAATGGGCGATTGCCGTTGGCGATCAGCGCGTCGAGACCGTCTATATCCCGGAAGAAGACCGCGCCACCCTGTGCGTCTCCTCCCAGGTAGGCTGCGCGCTGGAGTGTAAATTCTGCTCCACCGCCCAGCAGGGCTTTAACCGCAACCTGCGGGTTTCCGAAATTATCGGCCAGGTCTGGCGCGCGGCGAAAATCGTCGGCGCGGTGAAGACCACCGGCGTACGTCCGATCACCAACGTGGTGATGATGGGCATGGGCGAGCCGCTGCTGAACCTCAACAATGTCGTTCCGGCAATGGAAATCATGCTCGACGATTTCGGCTTTGGCCTCTCCAAACGTCGCGTCACCCTGTCGACGTCCGGCGTGGTGCCGGCGCTGGATAAACTCGGCGATATGATCGACGTCGCGCTGGCCATCTCCCTGCACGCGCCGAACGACACCATTCGTGACGAAATCGTCCCGATCAACAAAAAGTACAACATCGAGACCTTCCTCAACTCGGTGCGCGGCTATATTTCGAAGTCCAACGCCAACCAGGGCCGGGTGACCATCGAGTACGTGATGCTGGATCATGTCAACGACGGCACCGAGCACGCCCACGAACTGGCGGCGCTGCTGAAAGATACGCCGTGCAAGATCAACCTGATCCCATGGAACCCGTTCCCGGGCGCGCCGTATGGCCGCAGCTCCAACAGCCGCATCGACCGTTTCTCCAAAGTTCTGATGGAGTACGGCTTTACGACCATCGTGCGTAAAACGCGCGGCGACGATATCGATGCCGCCTGCGGTCAGCTGGCGGGCGACGTCATCGACCGTACCAAGCGCACGCTGCGTAAGCGGATGCAGGGCGAAGCGATTGACGTAAAAGCGGTCTGACAAATGATGGCCCGTGCAGCGCAGGCGGCACGGGTCATATTTATGACCAATAGCCAGGCGAAATACGCTGATTCGGTTAATAATTACGGTGCGTTTTTGTCGACTTTGAGGCAGTATGTAGCGGCACAACAACCGCTTAGCATTCAATTTTGATTCGTCTCTGTGATCGCGCGGCTGACAGTCCTATACTGTGAGGCTGACGTACCACAGATGTCTCGCGGCGCCGGCTTTTTCCCGCGCTGAACTTTAAATTTCACGTACCAGTAGTTGTAGCGAATGAATACTGAAGCCACTCAAGATCATCAAGAAGCAAACACCACGGGCGCGCGTCTGCGTCACGCCCGCGAACAACTCGGACTTAGCCAGCAAGCGGTGGCAGAACGCTTATGCCTGAAGGTGTCCACGGTTCGTGATATTGAAGACGATAAGGCGCCTGCCGACCTCGCTTCCACCTTCCTGCGCGGGTACATCCGCTCCTATGCTCGCCTCGTACATATCCCGGAAGACGAGCTGCTGCCGATGATGGCTAAGCAAGCGCCCATCCGCGCGGCGAAAGTCGCGCCAATGCAGAGCTTCTCTTTAGGTAAACGTCGCAAAAAACGCGACGGCTGGCTGATGAGCTTCACCTGGCTGGTGCTGTTTGTGGTTATCGGCCTGAGCGGCGCCTGGTGGTGGCAAGACCATAAGGCGCAGCAGGAAGAGATCTCCACCATGGCCGATCAGTCTTCCGCTGAGCTGAACAGCGGCGACACCAGCAGCCAGAGCGTGCCGCTGGATACCAGCGCCCCGGCAGCCCCGACCGCCGATAGCGCTGCGAACAGCGCGCCAACCGATACCGCCAGCGCCCCGACCACCAGCGCCCCGGCCCAGACGCCGGCGGACAATAACGCCGTTGTCGCGCCTTCCCAGGCCAATGTCGATACCGCAGGCGCGGCGCCGACGGCGCCGGCTACCCCGGCCTCGCCATTGCCGACCGATCAGGCGAACGTGACGAACCCGGCGGCGGCGGCGCAGGATCTGGTGATGAACTTTTCCGCCGATTGCTGGCTGGAAGTGAGCGATGCCACCGGCAAAAAACTGTTCAGCGGCCTGCAGCGTAAAGGCGGCAACCTGAACCTGAGCGGTCAGGCGCCGTATAAGCTGAAAATTGGCGCCCCGGCTGCGGTAGAGATCCAGTATCTGGGCAAGCCTGTCGATTTAAGTCGTTTTATCAGAACTAACCAGGTTGCGCGTCTGACCCTTAATGCCGAATCATCACCGGCGCAGTAACAGACGGGTAACGCGGGAGATTTTTCATGCATAACCAGGCTCCGATTCAACGTAGAAAATCTAAACGTATTTACGTTGGTAATGTGCCAATTGGCGATGGGGCTCCCATCGCCGTTCAGTCAATGACTAATACGCGCACCACTGATGTGGCGGCAACCGTAAATCAAATCAAAGCGTTAGAGCGCGTGGGCGCGGATATTGTCCGCGTCTCTGTTCCGACGATGGACGCCGCCGAGGCGTTCAAACTGATCAAACAGCAGGTCAACGTCCCGCTGGTCGCCGATATCCACTTTGACTACCGTATTGCGCTGAAAGTCGCGGAATACGGCGTCGACTGCCTGCGTATCAACCCGGGCAACATCGGCAACGAAGAGCGCATCCGCATGGTCGTAGATTGCGCGCGCGATAAAAATATCCCGATCCGCATCGGCGTTAACGCCGGCTCGCTGGAAAAAGATCTGCAGGAAAAATATGGCGAGCCGACGCCGCAGGCGCTGCTCGAATCCGCCATGCGCCACGTCGATCATCTCGATCGCCTCAATTTCGATCAGTTTAAAGTCAGCGTTAAAGCCTCCGACGTCTTCCTGGCGGTAGAGTCTTATCGCCTGCTGGCGAAACAGATCGATCAACCGCTGCACCTCGGGATCACCGAAGCGGGCGGCGCGCGCAGCGGCGCGGTGAAATCGGCGATCGGTCTTGGGCTGCTGTTGTCTGAAGGGATCGGCGATACGCTGCGCGTCTCGCTGGCGGCGGATCCGGTGGAGGAGATCAAGGTCGGCTTCGATATCCTCAAATCGCTGCGTATTCGTTCCCGCGGTATTAATTTCATCGCCTGCCCGACCTGTTCGCGTCAGGAGTTTGACGTTATCGGGACGGTGAACGCCCTGGAGCAACGTCTGGAAGATATCATCACTCCGATGGATGTTTCGATCATCGGCTGCGTGGTGAACGGCCCGGGCGAAGCGCTGGTTTCCACCCTCGGCGTGACCGGCGGCAACAAGAAAAGCGGCCTGTATGAAGACGGCGTGCGTAAAGATCGCCTGGACAACAACGACATGATCGACCAGCTGGAAGCGCGGATCCGCGCCAAAGCCTCGATGCTCGATGAAGCCCGTCGGATTGACGTTCAACAGCTTGAAGCAAAATAACGTGTTGGGAAGCGATACGCTTCCCGTGTATGATTGAACCTGCGGGCGCGAGGCGCCGGGGTTCATTTTTGTATATATAAAGAGAATAAACGTGGCAAAGAACATTCAAGCCATCCGTGGCATGAACGATTATCTGCCGGGCGAAACCGCTCTCTGGCAGCGCATTGAAGGCTCACTGAAGCAGGTGCTCGGTAGCTACGGTTACAGCGAAATCCGTTTGCCGATTGTAGAGCAGACCCCGTTATTCAAACGCGCGATCGGCGAAGTGACCGACGTGGTTGAAAAAGAGATGTACACCTTTGAGGACCGCAACGGCGACAGCCTGACGCTGCGTCCGGAAGGGACGGCGGGCTGCGTACGAGCCGGCATCGAACATGGTCTGCTGTACAATCAAGAACAGCGCCTGTGGTACGTCGGGCCGATGTTCCGCCACGAGCGTCCGCAGAAAGGCCGTTACCGCCAGTTCCATCAGATCGGCGCCGAAGTTTTCGGCCTGCAGGGGCCGGACATCGATGCGGAGCTGATCATGCTGACCGCGCGCTGGTGGCGTGAGCTGGGCATCTCCGATCATGTCAGCCTTGAGCTGAACTCCATCGGTTCTCTGGAAGCCCGCGCCAACTACCGCGACGCGCTGGTGGCTTATCTCGAGCAGTTTACCGATAAGCTTGATGAAGACAGCAAACGCCGGATGTATACCAATCCGCTGCGGGTGCTGGACTCCAAAAACCCGGACGTGCAGGCGCTGCTGAACGACGCGCCGGCGCTCGGCGATTATCTCGACGAAGAGTCGAAAGCCCACTTTGTCGGCCTGTGCGCGTTGCTTGACGATGCCGGGATCCGCTATACCGTCAACCAGCGCCTGGTGCGCGGCCTCGACTACTATAACCGCACCGTGTTTGAGTGGGTGACCACCAGTCTCGGTTCTCAGGGCACCGTCTGCGCCGGCGGCCGCTACGACGGCCTGGTTGAGCAGCTTGGCGGTCGTGCCACCCCGGGCGTGGGCTTCGCCATGGGTCTGGAACGTCTTGTTTTACTGGTCCAGGCAGTGAATCCGGAATTTAAAGCCGATCCTGTTGTCGATATATACCTGGTAGCCTCCGGGACCGATACTCAGTCCGCCGCCATGCGTCTGGCTGAGCAGGTTCGCGATGCGCTGCCCGGCGTGAAACTGATGACCAACCACGGCGGCGGCAACTTTAAGAAGCAGTTCGCCCGTGCCGATAAATGGGGCGCACGTATCGCCCTGGTGGTGGGTGAGTCAGAGATCGCTGACGGAAACGTGGTAGTGAAGGATTTACGCTCAGGTGAGCAAACTACCGTAACGCAGGAGAGCGTTGCCGCGCATTTGCGCACACTTCTGGGTTAATCTCCCGGGAATTATTAGTCAGGAGAAGGACTGCGTGGAAACTTTTAACAACGAGAACGATCAGGTCGATGCGCTGAAGCGCTTCTTTGCCGAAAACGGCAAAGCGCTGGCGGTCGGGGTGATTTTAGGGATTGGCGCGCTGGTTGGCTGGCGCTACTGGACCTCCCATCAGCAGGATACCGCCAGAGACGCGTCGCTGGCTTACGAAAAGGCGACTTCCGCGCTGAAATCAAATACGCCAGACGTGCTGTCAGGGGCGGAGAAGTTCGCGGCTGACAATAAAAATACCTACGGCGCCTTCGCCTCTCTCGAGCTGGCACAGCATTTTGTTGAACAGAACGATCTGCCGAACGCCGAAAAGCAGCTTCAGCAGGGGCTGGCGGCCGCGTCTGATGATAACCTGAAATCGGTTATCAGTATGCGTCTTGCCCGCGTTCAGCTGCAGATGAAGCAGGCTGATGCGGCGCTGAAAACCCTCGACAGCATTAAAGGCGAAGGTTGGACCGCGATTGTGGCTGATTTGCGCGGCGAAATTCTGTTGAGCAAAGGCGATAAGCAAGGGGCCCGTGCGGCGTGGGAAGCTGGCGTGAAAAGCGATGCTTCTCCTGCGCTCAGCGAAATGATGCGTATGAAAATGAATAATTTGTCCATCTGAGAGGGACTCGATGCAATTGCGTAAATTACTTTTGCCAGGGCTGCTTTCCGTTACCTTGCTGAGCGGGTGTTCGCTGTTTAATAGCGAAGAAGATGTGGTGAAAATGTCACCGCTGCCGACGGTAGAAAACCAGTTTACGCCGTCCACGTCCTGGAGCACCTCGGTTGGCGATGGTATCGGCGAATTTTACTCTAACCTTCATCCGGCCTTCGCCGACGGCGTGGTCTATGCCGCTGACCGTAAAGGCACCGTCAAAGCGCTGAGCGCTGACGACGGCAAAGAGGTGTGGTCGGTGAATCTGGCGGAGAAAGATGGCTGGTTCTCGCGCACCCCGGCGCTGCTTTCCGGCGGTGTGACCGTCTCGGGCGGCCATGTTTATATCGGCAGTGAGAAAGCGCAGCTGTATGCGCTGAATACCAGCGATGGTACCGTTGCCTGGCAAACCCGCGTCGCCGGCGAAGCGCTGTCGCGCCCGGTGGTGAGCGATGGCATGGTGCTGGTCCACACCAGTAACGGCCAGCTGCAGGCGCTGAATGAGACCGATGGCGCCGTGAAGTGGACGGTTAACCTGGATATGCCTGCGCTCTCCCTGCGCGGCGAATCCGCTCCGGCCACCGCCTACGGCGCGGCGATCGTGGGCGGCGACAATGGCCGCGTCAGCGCGGTATTGATGCAGCAGGGGCAGATGATTTGGCAGCAGCGTATTTCCACGGCCACCGGGCCGACGGAAATCGACCGTCTGAGCGACGTCGACACCACGCCGATTATCGTCAACGGCGTTGTCTATGCGCTGGCTTACAACGGTAACCTGACCGCGCTGGATCTGCGCAGCGGCCAGATTATGTGGAAACGCGAGCTGGGTTCGGTGAATGATTTCATCGTCGATGGCAACCGTATCTATCTGGTTGACCAGAATGACCGCCTGCTGGCGCTGACTACCGATGGCGGCGTGACCCTGTGGACACAAAGCGATCTGCTGCACCGTTTGCTGACCGCGCCGGTGTTGTATAATGGCAATCTGGTGGTCGGCGATAGCGAAGGCTATATGCACTGGGTGAACCCGGAAGATGGCCATTTTGTGGCGCAGCAGAAAGTGGACAGCTCCGGTTTCCTGACCGACCCGGTTGTGGCCGATGGTCGACTGCTGATCCAGGCGAAAGACGGTACGCTGTACGCGATTACGCGTTAATTACCGCTGTCGTGAGTGATTAAGAAACGGCCCCTGGCAGACAGGGGCCGTTTTGACTTTTTTAAAAACGTCGTTATGACGATGTTGCTTAGTGATTGTATGAGGCATTTAACATGATACCTGTGGTCGCGCTTGTCGGGCGCCCTAACGTTGGAAAATCCACGCTCTTTAACCGCCTGACGCGCACTCGTGATGCGCTGGTTGCGGATTTCCCGGGGCTGACTCGTGACCGTAAGTACGGTCGGGCCGAAGTCGAAGGCCGCGAATTCATCTGTATCGATACCGGTGGTATTGATGGTACGGAAGAGGGCGTGGAAACCCGGATGGCGGAGCAGTCGCTGCTGGCAATCGAAGAGGCCGATGTGGTGCTGTTTATGGTCGATGCGCGCGCGGGCCTGATGCCGGCGGACATCGCGATCGCTAAACACCTGCGCTCTCGTGAAAAGCCCACCTTCCTGGTGGCTAACAAAACCGACGGCATCGACGTCGACCAGGCGATGGCGGACTTCTGGTCGCTCGGCCTGGGCGATATCTATCCTATTGCCGCTTCGCACGGCCGCGGCGTGACCAGCCTGCTTGAGCAGGCCCTGCTGCCATGGGTCGATGAGGTTAATCCTCAGGAAGAAGTGGATGAAGACGCCGAATACTGGGCAAAATTCGAAGCTGAGCAGAACGGTGAAGCGGAAGAAGAACCGGAAGACGATTTCAATCCGCAGGATCTGCCGATCAAGCTGGCGATTGTCGGACGTCCTAACGTCGGTAAATCGACGCTCACCAACCGCATCCTCGGCGAAGATCGCGTGGTGGTCTATGATATGCCGGGCACCACCCGCGACAGCATTTACATCCCGATGCAGCGTGACGAGCGCGAATACGTGCTCATCGATACCGCCGGGGTGCGCAAGCGCGGTAAAATTACTGACGTGGTGGAGAAATTCTCGGTCATCAAGACGCTGCAGGCGATTGAAGACGCCAACGTCGTGCTGCTGGTGATTGATGCCCGCGAAGGCATCTCCGATCAGGATCTGTCGCTGCTGGGCTTTATCCTCAACAGCGGCCGCTCCCTGGTGATCGTCGTCAACAAATGGGACGGCCTGAGCCAGGAAGTGAAGGAGCAGGTGAAAGAGACCCTCGACTATCGTCTGGGCTTTATCGACTTTGCCCGGGTGCACTTCATCTCCGCCCTGCACGGCAGCGGCGTCGGCAACCTGTTTGAATCGGTACGTGAAGCCTACGATAGCGCAACCCGCCGCGTAAGCACCGCGATGCTCACCCGGATCATGAACATGGCGGCGGAAGATCATCAGCCACCGCTGGTTCGCGGCCGTCGTGTGAAGCTGAAATATGCCCACGCCGGGGGCTACAACCCGCCTATCGTGGTGATCCACGGTAACCAGGTGAAGGATCTGCCGGATTCCTACAAGCGCTATCTGATGAACTATTTCCGTAAATCCCTGGACGTGATGGGTACGCCAATCCGTATCCAGTTCAAGGAAGGGGAAAACCCGTTCGCCAACAAGCGCAACACCCTGACGCCGAACCAGATGCGAAAACGTAAGCGCCTGATCAAGCACATCAAGAAAAGCAAATAATCATTAAACCCGCTTCGGCGGGTTTTTTTGTGGCCGCCATGCCGGTAAATGTCAAAACCATCCGCCATAATCCCGCGATACTTCGCCGGGAACAGATCGGCTCAGGGGTGGACTAAACATGCAAATTGGATTTATCGGCCTCGGCGCGGTGGTGGAAACCGCCTATTTACCCGCGCTGCGTCGCCTCGGATACCGTATTGACAGCTGCCAGGGCTATGACCTGGACAGCAGCAGAGCGCTGCCGGGGATCCAGCGCTGCAGTTCGCTGTCGGCGTTGCTGGCCAAACCCCTGGATACGCTCTTCATCACCACGTCATCCCTCCAGCACCTGCCCGTGCTGGAGAGGGCGTTAGCCAGCGCCATTCCCCGCATCGTGGTGGAGAAACCGATAGTGGCCAACCTTGAGCAGGCCGCGCGGCTGCGGGCGCTGCTGGCACCGGCGGGGGAGGCCGGTCGGGTGCTGGCCCTCGACCACTGGATGGCGCGTGGGTTAGCCCTGAACGCTCTTGCTCCGCCGTGGCAGGCGGAAGAGGAGGGTAGCGGCCTGCCGCCGCCGCACCTTTCAGCGCAGGATATCGCCTGGATAGAAGGCTATTTGCAGGAGCCAAGCGGCTTTAACGCTGCCGGAGAACCGGTCGCGCTTAACTTTGCCACCGGCGAGCTGGATAGCCGGCGGCTGCGTCATCCTGACGGCGTGATCCTCGATATCGGTACCCATGTCCTGGCGATGCTGCGGGAAACGCTGCTCGACTGCGGGGGCTATGTGACGCTGGACCTCGCCGTTCGGGCGGCGAAAGACCGTCTCGGCCGAGATATTGCTCATGGGGATACGGTCACTGCCGAGGGAGAGGCGCATCTGCAGGGACGCCTGGGCGATATCCCGCTGAATATCTGGCTTAACAAATATGCCGGTCCCGCGGGCGGGCAAAAGGGAATGCGGATAGGGCTGCGGGACGGGCGACTGCTTGCCCTCGATCGCGCCCCTGATGGCGAGGTGGCGACGCTACAGGACGGCGAGCGGATCCAGCGCTGGACCCGGCCCGGAGCGATCTATGCGCACTGTCTCGATGAGCAGATCCTTGGCGCGGAGAATGTGTTTACCCGGACGCCCGAAAGCGTGGCCGGGCTGACGCGGCGTCGGCTTGAGGAAGTGGAATGGCTGCTCAGGTTGCAGCAGCAATTACGCGGCCCTCATTAAACCCGGAACATGATAAAATAGGTGCAGATAAACGTTGAAAGGAATGGTTATGGAACTTGATTGCCCTCTGTGCCACGCGCCGTTAGATGTCAAAGGCAGCAGCGCGCATTGCGCTCAGTGCGAAAGGGTATTTGCCCTTGAGGCGCGCTGCCCGGAATGCCACCAGCCGCTGGAGGTGCTGAAGGCGTGCGGCGCGGTGGATTACTTTTGCCAGCACGGGCACGGCCTGATCTCGAAAAAACGGGTGGAGTTTATTCCGCTGGTTTAGGCGGCGATGGCTTTCTGGCCCGCGTTTTTTTCACCGGCGCAATCTGCCTCACTTCACTTTCGACCCAGCCGTCTTTCAGGCGGGTGGTGAGCAGATCGCCGGTTTTGACCTGTTTTGTCTGCTTCAACACCGTGCCGTCGCTCACCGAAGTGACGCTATAGCCGCGCGCCAGGGTGGCTAAGGGACTCACCGCCTCCAGATGGGTCACCGCGTGCCCAAACCGTTCACGCCGCTCGCTGAGGCGGCTACGCATCGTTTCCGCCAGCCGGTATTCCAGCTGCTGGACGCGCGATTGCGCCCGGTGGATACGCGGCTGCGGGTTATAGTGATTCAGGCGCTGAACAGTGCGCTTTTGCCGCTGCTCGGCGCGTTTAAGCTGCGATTCCACGGCGATGCGCATCCGCTGGCGCAGGCGTTCCAGTGCGGTCTGCTGGCGGGCCAGCCGCAGCTGCGGGTGCTGCTGCTGCAGACGATGGAACAACTGGGTAAAACGGCGCTGGCGACTGGCGAGGAAATAGTCCATCGCCATCTCCAGCCGCTGCTGCCCGGCCTGTAGCTGGCGCAGCAGCTCCTGCTGATTACGGCTGACGATCTCCGCGGCGGCAGAAGGGGTCGGCGCTCGCAGGTCGGCAACAAAATCAGCGATAGTGACGTCGGTTTCATGACCGACGGCGTTGACGATAGGGATCTGGCTGGCGAAAATAGCGCGCGCCACCCGCTCATCGTTAAAACTCCACAGATCCTCCAGCGAACCGCCGCCGCGTCCGACAATCAGCACGTCACACTCCTGACGCGCGTTCGCCAGCGCGATGGCGCGCACAATCTGCCCGGGGGCATCGTCACCCTGGACCGCGGTCGGGTAGACGATCACCGGCAGCCCGGGGTCGCGGCGTCTGAGGACATGAAGAATATCGTGCAGCGCGGCGCCGGTTTTCGAGGTGATGACCCCGACGCAGCGGGCGGGGGAGGGGAGCACCTGCTTATGTTTTTGATCGAACAGCCCTTCCGCGGTTAACTGCGCTTTCAGTTGCTCATACTTCTGCTGCAGCAACCCTTCGCCGGCGGGCTGCATGCTTTCGACGATAATCTGGTAGTCGCCGCGCGGCTCATATAGGGTGATGTTGGCGCGAACCAGCACCTGCTGTCCATGCTGTGGGCGAAACGTGACCCGGCGGTTGCTGTTGCGGAACATCGCGCAGCGCACCTGGGCGTTATCGTCTTTTAAGGTGAAGTACCAGTGGCCGGAAGAAGGCTGGCTGAAGTTAGAGATCTCGCCGCTGATCCAGACCTGGCCCATTTCGCGCTCAAGCAGCAGACGCACCGTCTGATTGAGGCGGCTAACGGTAAAAATTGCGGGGGATTGAGAGGGTAACATGTGAGCAAGATCAAACTTTAAATCAGCAGGTTATTCAGTCGATAGTAACGCGCTCAGAGGGGATGGCAAGTATTATTTGCAAAAAAGGGTAGATGCAATCGGTTACGCTCTGTATAATGCCACGGCAATATTTATCCACCCTGGTCGAGATATTGCCCATGCTACGTATCGCTAAAGAAGCCCTGACGTTTGACGACGTCCTCCTCGTTCCCGCTCATTCTACCGTTCTGCCGAATACAGCCGATCTCAGCACTCAGCTGACGAAAACCATTCGTCTGAATATTCCTATGCTCTCCGCAGCCATGGATACCGTAACGGAAGCGCGTCTGGCTATTGCCCTGGCACAGGAAGGCGGCATCGGCTTTATTCACAAAAACATGTCCATCGAGCGCCAGGCGGAAGAAGTTCGCCGCGTGAAGAAACATGAGTCCGGCGTGGTCACCGACCCGCAGACCGTTCTGCCGACCACCACCCTGCGTGAAGTGAAAGAGCTGACCGAGCGTAACGGCTTCGCCGGCTACCCGGTGGTTACCGAAGAGAACGAGCTGGTCGGCATCATCACTGGCCGCGACGTGCGTTTCGTCACCGATCTGAACCAGCCGGTCAGCGTCTACATGACCCCGAAAGAGCGTCTGGTTACCGTTCGTGAAGGCGAAAGCCGTGAAGTGGTCTTTGCGAAGATGCACGAAAAACGCGTTGAGAAGGCGCTGGTTGTGGATGAGAGCTTCCACCTGCGCGGGATGATCACCGTAAAAGACTTCCAGAAAGCGGAACGTAAACCGAATGCCTGTAAAGATGAGCAGGGCCGTCTGCGAGTAGGCGCTGCGGTCGGCGCCGGCGCGGGCAACGAAGAGCGCGTTGACGCGCTGGTGGCTGCGGGCGTTGACGTCCTGCTGATCGACTCCTCTCACGGCCACTCCGAAGGCGTTCTGCAACGTATTCGTGAAACGCGCGCGAAATACCCGGACCTGCAAATCATCGGCGGCAACGTCGCCACTGGCGCAGGCGCGCGCGCGCTGGCGGAAGCCGGCTGCAGCGCGGTGAAAGTGGGCATCGGCCCGGGCTCCATCTGTACTACCCGTATCGTGACCGGCGTAGGCGTGCCGCAGATCACCGCGGTTTCCGACGCGGTGGAAGCGCTGGAAGGCACCGGTATTCCGGTTATCGCCGACGGCGGTATCCGTTTCTCCGGCGACATCGCTAAAGCGATCGCGGCCGGTGCGGCGGCAGTGATGGTCGGCTCCATGCTGGCCGGTACCGAAGAATCCCCGGGCGAAATCGAACTCTACCAGGGGCGCTCTTACAAATCCTATCGCGGGATGGGCTCCCTCGGCGCGATGTCGAAAGGCTCTTCTGACCGCTACTTCCAGAGCGATAACGCCGCTGACAAACTGGTGCCGGAAGGTATCGAAGGCCGCGTGGCCTATAAAGGCCGCCTGAAAGAGATCATTCACCAGCAGATGGGCGGCCTGCGCTCCTGTATGGGTCTGACCGGCTGTGGTACCATTGACCTGCTGCGTACCAAAGCTGAATTCGTACGCATCAGCGGTGCGGGCATTCAGGAAAGCCACGTTCACGACGTGACCATCACCAAAGAGTCCCCGAACTACCGTCTGGGCTCCTGATTTCTTCGCCCGACCTTGCGTCGGGCGATTTATTTACTCTGTTTCACTTGCCTCGGAATTAGCGTCAATGACGGAAAACATTCATAAACATCGCATTCTCATTCTCGACTTCGGGTCACAGTATACTCAGCTGGTGGCGCGTCGCGTGCGTGAGCTGGGCGTCTACTGTGAGCTGTGGGCATGGGATGTCACGGAAGCGCAGATCCGCGAATTTAATCCAAGCGGCATCATTCTTTCCGGCGGCCCGGAAAGCACCACCGAAGAGAACAGCCCGCGCGCGCCGCAGTATGTGTTCGAAGCCGGCGTGCCGGTATTTGGCGTCTGCTACGGTATGCAGACCATGGCGATGCAGTTGGGCGGCCATGTAGAAGGCTCTAACGAGCGTGAGTTTGGCTACGCGCAGGTTGAAGTAGTTAACGACAGCGCGCTGGTGCGCGGTATCGAAGACTCTCTGACCGCGGACGGCAAACCGTTGCTGGACGTGTGGATGAGCCACGGCGACAAAGTCACCGCCATCCCGTCTGACTTCGTCACCGTCGCCAGCACCGACAACTGCCCGTTCGCCATTATGGCCAACGAAGAAAAACGCTTCTACGGCGTGCAGTTCCACCCGGAAGTGACCCATACCCGTCAGGGGATGCGTATGCTGGAGCGCTTTGTGCGCGACATCTGCCAGTGCGAAGCCCTGTGGACCCCGGCGAAAATCATCGACGACGCCGTTGAGCGTATCCGCCAGCAGGTTGGCGATGACAAAGTGATCCTCGGCCTCTCCGGCGGCGTGGACTCTTCGGTGACCGCGATGCTGCTGCACCGCGCCATCGGCAAAAACCTGACCTGCGTATTCGTGGATAACGGTCTCCTGCGTCTGAACGAAGCCCAGCAGGTGATGGACATGTTCGGCGACCACTTTGGCCTGAACATTGTTCACGTCGAAGGCGAGCAGCGTTTCCTCGACGCGCTGAAAGGCGAGAACGATCCGGAAGCGAAACGTAAGATTATCGGCCGCGTCTTCGTGGAAGTGTTCGACGAAGAAGCGCTGAAGCTGGACGACGTCAAATGGCTGGCGCAGGGCACCATCTACCCTGACGTTATCGAATCTGCCGCTTCCGCTACCGGTAAAGCGCACGTCATCAAATCTCACCACAACGTGGGCGGCCTGCCGAAAGAGATGAAGATGGGGCTGGTTGAGCCGCTGCGCGAGCTGTTCAAAGACGAAGTGCGTAAGATCGGTCTGGAGCTGGGTCTGCCGTACGATATGCTCTACCGTCATCCGTTCCCGGGTCCGGGCCTCGGCGTGCGCGTGCTGGGCGAAGTGAAGAAAGAGTACTGCGACCTGCTGCGTCGCGCCGACGCTATCTTCATCGAAGAGCTGCACAAAGCTGACCTGTACAACAAAGTGAGCCAGGCGTTCACCGTGTTCCTGCCGGTTCGCTCCGTCGGTGTGATGGGCGATGGCCGTAAATACGACTGGGTGGTTTCCCTGCGTGCGGTGGAAACCATCGACTTCATGACCGCGCACTGGGCGCACCTGCCGTATGATTTCCTCGGCCGCGTCTCTAACCGCATTATCAATGAAGTGAACGGTATCTCCCGCGTGGTGTATGACATCAGCGGTAAGCCGCCAGCAACGATCGAGTGGGAATAACGCCCGCCCGTTAATCGTTTTTGATTTAAGCCCGCATCCTGCGGGCTTTTTATTGCCTGTCTCATTTCACCGCTTGCTCAATCACCCGGGCAATCTCCTCCGGTTGGCTCACCATCGACACATGGCTTGCCGCCACCTCAGTGGTTTTCGCATCAATCGCCTTCGCCATCGAACGCTCCAGATCCGGATTGATCATCCGGTCATTCTTGCTGACCACATACCAGCTCGGCTTATCATGCCAGGCCGCATGCGTGACCTTTTCGGTAAAGGCCTCCGCGCGGATCGGGCCCTGGGTGGCGATCAGCCTGTTTTGCTCAGCAGCCTTAATATCTGGCGCAAAGTCCTGGCGTACCGATTTTTCAGGTAACCAGAGAAAACCCTCTGCGGTTTTAGCAATACCTGCGCTGCCCGGTGGGGCAGGGTAGCTCCCCGCCAGATCCGCAGTCGACTGGCCCGAGTCCGGGGCAAACGCCGCCACGTAAACCAGCGATTTGACCCGCGCAGCGTTACCCGCCTCGCTGATCACCGTCCCGCCCCAGGAGTGGCCTACCAGCACCACATCCCCGTGGGCCCGGGCGATGGCGCGCTGGGTTGCGGCGACATCCTCTTTCAGCGAGTTGAGCGGCAGCTGAACGGCAATGACCTCGGTATGCTGGCGTTGCAGTCTGTCGATCACCTGGTTCCAGCTGCTGCCGTCGGCAAAAGCGCCGTGCACCAGCACCACGGTTTTATTGCTACTCGCCAGTGCGGTACCGCTGGCGGCGGCCAGCAGCAGGCCCACCGCGAAGGTATGAAGAGACTGTTTTTTCATGGTGACGCCTCAACGGTAAATATCTGCGGTGCCCGACAGGGTGTTGTTCCCCCCGGCGGAGGTAATGCGAAACGCACCGGCGCCCGCTTTAACGGCTTTGGCCTGCAGTTTCGCCTCCAGATCCGCCAGCGACGTTGCGCCGCTGCTGTCGGAAACGGTGCCAATTTTTTGCAGCCCCTGAGGCTGGTTAATTTCCCGGGCAGCGAAAGCGGAAGACGCCATTGCGGCGGAGAAGGTCAGAACAGCAATCAGTAATGCTTTCATGGTTAAGATCCTCAAAAATAAGTGACTGGTGGCGTTCAGTGCATAACCGCAGCATGCGGCGGTACGATGAATTCGACGGTCTTGCGATCAACAGGTTTATGGGTTGGATCGGCGAGAATAAGGGTCACCTTGTGATGACCGGCAGGCAGGCCCACCAGAATAACCGGCTCGCCGCTGGCGTCGGCCCAGTGCCAGGGGTTGTCATCCACGATGACGTGGATATGGCCGATGCGCGGCGCCACTTTCAGCGCCTCGGGCCCGAACACCGGTTCAATACGCATGTTCTCGGCGCGGTATTGAATAAAGACCGCACCTTTACTCAGCGGGCCCGCCAGCGGCGGATCCACAATCAGTGTTGCCGGTGGCTGGGGCTGTTCGGGTGGTGCAACGGCGGCGGGGCCGTTAACATCCGCGGCGCTGAGTCCGCTAAGCGGTGCAGCCCAGGCGCAGCCTGATGTCAGCGCGAACAGCGTGAAGAGTAAATGTGGACGTATCATCGGGGTATCTCCTCATCGGGTCATCAATGGCGACAGCCTCATAAAACCATTTTTATGTATCGGGTCTGTTTGCTGTGGGCGGCTTTTTTGTATGGCTGCGTAAGCAGGGCGGCGTGGATACAGTGCGATACATTCCGCGCATGCGAAGGGCTGTATCTGCTGGCATGGTGTCTGCAGAGGCACCCGGGTGGGTGCTACAGCAAACAGGAGAATGACCATCATGAATCACGAAAAGGTAGCGTTGATTTTCGGCGGCGCGCGCGGTATCGGGGCGGCCATTGCGGCGCGACTGGCGCACGAGGGCTATCGGGTTGCCATCACCTGGGTATCACGCCCGGATCGGGCGCAGGCGCTGGTCTCAACGATTGAGCAACGGGGCGGTCAGGCGATAGCCATTGAAGCCGACAGCGCAGACCCCAGGGCTATCCAGGCCGCGGTGGATAAGACATTACGGCACTACGGCAGGCTGGATGTCGCGGTGGTAAATGCGGGCGTGCTGCGTCTCGGTACCCTTGAGGCCTATTCGCTGGACGATCTGGATACCACCCTGGCCGTCAACGTGCGTGGTGTCTTCCTTGCCATTCAGGCGGCGGTTAAGCCGATGGCGGAAGGGGGGCGTGTGATCACCATCGGCAGTAATACCGCGGTGCGTACCGGCCATGTGGGCAGTAGCGTGTATGCCATGAGTAAAGCGGCTGCCGCCTCAATGGTGCAGAACCTTGCGCTGGATCTGGCGCCACGGCGCATCACGATTAACAACATCCAGCCGGGGCCCATCGCCACCGATATGACTGCCGGAATGGCGGAGCAGATCGTCGGGCGCATTCCCTTGCAGCGTATGGGCGAACCGGACGAAATCGCCTCGCTGGCGGCCTGGCTTGCCGGTGAATCGTCCGGCTACATGACGGGTACAAGCCTGACCATCGACGGCGGCTTTGTGCTCTAGTCGCTAAGGGCAGGGATACCCTCAGCCTGGTGCGATGCCTGCCCCTTGACGATAGCCACCGCCAGTACGGCAATCAGCAGCGTTAACCCCCACGACAGCCACATCGCCCCGATCGTCCCTAAAGCCCGGTTCAGCCACGCATAGGCCAGCGGGGAGGCCGCCGCCATCAGCTGGGCCGGGATCAGCAGCACCCCGGTGCGTCTGGCGTACGCTTCAGGGGCAAACAACTGCAGCGGCAGCGTGGCTTTGACGATGGTCACCAGCCCGTTAATCGCCCCGTAGCCCAGCACAAAACCGGCGGCTGACCAGAGAAAAAGCGAGCTACTCAGGCCGAGCATAAAGCACACCGGCATAGCCAGCGCGGTAAGCAGCGTCAGGCGAAGCGGGGTGAGCCCCGCCCCGGCCACCACCTCCAGAAACCGTGCACCAGTCTGTCCAACGCCCCATAACATGCCGACGGCAACCGGCAGACCGACGCTTATGATAAATTCCGGCAGATGGGTGGAAGTGCCATTAGAGACAAAGGTGATCAGCGCGATAAACGCGGCGTACAGCCAGCCGTTTCGCCGATCCCGTACCGCGGCAGGGGCGGCGGGTTTATTGACGATAAAGCCTGTTTTATTGGGTAGCGACAGGGTTAACGCGGCGCTTAGCAAGCCGAACAGGGCATAGATCAGCAGTGCTTCCCGCCAGCTCATGGCCGCGAGCAGAGCCTCCCCCAGCGGCCAGAACACCACCGAGGCCAGCCCACCCGTCAGGGTTATGCGGGAGATCGTCCGTCGCGCCTGCTTGCCGTAGAGATTAACCAGCGCGGCAAACAGCGCGTCATACAGCGACAAACGCATGCCGATGCCGGTCAACAGCCAGGCGCTGTACCAGGCGACAAGCGAGTGTGCGTCAGCCATAAGCAGACAACCGACGGCGAGCAGCAGGGAGCCTGCCATCACCACGCGTTGCCCGCCAGCACGCGACAGCAGCCGGGCGACAAACGGCGAGAGGGTGGCCATCACCAGCATGGCGAGCGTCAGGCCTGAGTAGATTTGTGGGGATGACCAGCCGGTATCTGCCGACATCGCCCCGGCAAAGGTGCCGGGCATATAAAAAGAGATACCCCAGTTGATCAGTTGCTGAGCGCCCGCCGTGAAGGCGAGGCGTCGGGGAATAGCCGGTGTTTCCATGGTTTTTCATTCCGTTAAGACAGTTGTCCTGAGCATACCCGGCAGGCTATTGTTCTGGCAGAGCGGCCACCTTATGCGCGGTATAAGAGAAACTTTGCATGACAACACTGAACCTGGGAAACCTGGCGACCTTCCGGCTGGTCGTACAGCGCGGCAGCTTCTCCGCCGCCGCCGACGCGCTGGGGATCTCCCAGCCTGCCGTTAGCCTGCAGGTGCGTCAGCTGGAGCAATTTTTACAGACTCGGCTGCTGGAGCGCACCGGGCGTGGGATCAAGGCGACGGCGGCGGGAATGGCGCTACTGGCCCACAGCGAGCAGATCGATCGGGCGGTGAATAGCGCGGTGCAGTCGGTCAGCGCATTTAGCCAGGAAGTTAATGGCTCGTTGACGCTGGGGACCGGCGCGACGGCCTGCATTCATCTTCTTCCGCCGCTTCTGCAGCATCTTCGTCAGCAGCACCCGCTGCTGACGGTGGGGGTAACCACCGGCAACACGCTGGATATCGTCCGGGCGGTGGAGGAAAACCGGCTCGATCTTGGACTGGTTACCCCGCCCGTGCAGGGGCGCAGTCTGGCAGTGACCGCAGTGGTTGACGAGGAGTTCGTGGTCATTCATCCCAGCCACGAGGCGGGGATCCCGGCGGTGTGCACCCCTGAAGCGCTGCAGGCGCTGCCGCTCATTGCCTTCGAGGCGGGCAGCGGCACGCGGGATCTGATTGACCGCTGGTTCCGTTCGGCGGGCCTGGCGGTCACGCCGGTGATGCAGCTGGGAAGCATCGAGGCGATCAAACGCATGGTGCGGGCCGGGCTGGGCTACAGTATTGTGCCCCGCATGGCGGTGGAGCAGGCGGAGGATCGCTGTGGCTTAACGGTGCATTCTCTGGCCCCGTCGCTGTACCGTCAGCTGGCGGTTGTCATGCGTCAGGATAAAGTGATTACCAAAGGAATGGCGGAAATGCTGCGTCTGCTACAGGCCGTGCGCTTATAAATCGCCAGCAGCAACATATGCCTCGTCAGGGATAGAGTCTCGAAAACGGGCGTCTCTGACAGCGGTTGGGGGCGCACCCGGCATCGGGCTCAACGGGTTACTCGCGGGCGGAAGGCTCGACGGTGAGCGTTGACTCCTGCGACGCTTTTTTATCCTGGTGATGGTACCAGGCGCCAATGGAGGAGTAGACAAAGCGTCCAAAGAAGAAGAGAAAGCTGATAAGCAGTACGATACGGGTCATGCGACGGTTAAATCGATGTCGTTTACGCATACTGGGTGCCTGACTCACAAAAGGTTCCTTGAAGTATACCCGAAGATGGGCGATGGGGGTATTAAGGCACAGGAACGAGGTGGGGTCAATTGATGCAGATGTAAAAGTGCGGCAGTGAAAACATTAATTAATGTTATATAAGATAATCGGCGTATTTACATGCTCACTTTATTAGCCAGGGAATGGTGAAAAAATAAGTTTTATTAATGTTGGTGTCAGCATTTGTTGATTTATATCAACAGCCTCATTCTCTTGGCCACTAAAATCAGCGGACGTTACCGTATCGTTATTACTTATGCGGTCAGCATGGGGTGGTTGGATGCCTGCCTGAATATGCCTCGCAGGAGCAGAGGCTCTCTGTAGAGCACCTATGAATTTATTAAAATACTATCAACAATATCGCGACAAATGGTGGGCCTTACCGCTTCTCCTGCCTGTGCTGTTATTACCCCTTGCCAGAGGGATGAATACATATACCGTGCTGAATGGTCACATGGTTTATCTTTATTATCTTCCCCTGGCGCTGGTGCTCAGCCTGATGATGTTTTTCGGCTGGGCGGCGATCCCCGGTATTATCGTTGGCCTGCTGCTTACGCTGGCCCGGGGTATGACGCCGGAACAGGCCTTTGGCGTACTGTTCCATTTTCTGATCCCCTGCGTACTCTGCTGGGGCGGATACCGCATCTTTGTTCCTCAACGTCAGCAGGTATCCCACGGTAACGTCAGACTGATGCCGCATCGTTTGTTCTGGCAAATGCTGCTCCCTTCGGTCATTTTTCTGATTCTGTCGCAGATCGCCGAGTTTCTGGGGCTGCATCCGCGCACAACGGAGATGACCGGCGTCTCGCCGTTTAGTTTACGGTCGTTAATCACCTTTCAGGCGCTGATGGTAGGGTGCCTGACCGGCGTGCCCTTATGTTATTTACTGCTGCGGGTAATTCGTAATCCTTTTTATTTACGCGGATTTATTTCTCAGGTTCGCTTACAAATTGATCCAAAAATAAAAAAAATTGAAATCATCAGCTGGGTGGCGATATTAATCCTGCTGCTGGGGCTATTATTGATGCCGCTTAATGATAGCAGCACTATATTCAGTACAAATTATACATTATCCTTACTGATGCCGGTGATGCTGTGGGGGGCGATGCGTTTTGGCTATCGCTTTATCTCGCTGATCTGGACGCCGGTACTGATCGCCGTGATCCATTTTCATTACCGTTATTTACCCATTTATCCAAGTTATAACACTCAGCTGGCGATCACCTCGTCAAGCTATCTGGTGTTCTCGTTTATTGTCGCCTATACGGCGATGCTGGCGACACAGCAGCGGCTGATCTACGCCCGCGTCCGACAGATGGCCTTCCTCGACCCGGTGGTACATATGCCGAATCTGCGGGCGCTGAGCCGGGCGCTGAACGGCGCGAGCTGGTCGACGCTCTGTTTTTTGCGTATTCCTGAGCTTGAGCTGCTGGGCCGCCACTATGGGGTGCTGTTGCGCATTCAATATAAGCAAATGCTGGCGAATCACCTGCGTGCGCTGCTGCAGCCGAACGAAGCGGTATATCATCTTGCCGGTCACGATTTAGTGTTTCGTCTCAACAGCGAAGGGCACCAGGCGCGCATTCACTTAATTGAGCGCTCCCTGCGACAGTTCCGTTTTCACTGGGACGGGGTTCCCCTGCAGCCGAGGATCGGCATGAGCTATTGTAACGTCCGCTCGCCGGTGAAGCATCTGTATTTGCTGCTTGGCGAGCTGAACACGATTGCCGACATGTCGCTGGCCAGCGGCCATCCGGAGAATTTGCAGCGCCGCGGCGCCGGGCATGTCCAGCAGGATCTGAAAGACAAAGTGGTGATGATGAACCGCATCCTCAAGGCGCTGGAGCAAGACCATTTTGTCCTGATGGCGCAGCCTATCCAGGGCATTCGCGGCGACAACTACCATGAAGTGTTGTTGAGGATGAAAGGGGAGTCGGGGGAGCTGACGGGGCCAAACGAGTTCCTGCCGGTGGCGCACGAGTTTGGGCTGTCCACGCGCGTGGATCAGTGGGTCATTGAGCACACCCTGGCCTTTATGGATGCCAACCGGCGGGCGCTGCCCGGTCTGCGGCTGGCGATCAACCTCTCTCCGGTCTCGCTGAGCCGCAGTCAGTTTCCCGAGGAGGTCGAAAACCTGCTGCAGGCCTATAACATTGAGCCATGGCAGATTATCTTCGAGCTGACCGAAAACTATGCGCTCAGCAACCCCGAGCTGGTTTGCCAGACTTTAGAGCGTCTGCGGGCGCTGGGCTGCCGGGTAGCGATCGATGATTTTGGTACCGGCTACGCCAGCTATGCGCGGTTAAAAACGATGAACGTCGATATTCTTAAAATCGACGGCAGCTTTATTCGCAATCTGCTCGCCAGCAGTCTTGATTACCAGGTGGTGGACTCTATCTGTCGTCTGGCGCGGATGAAGAACATGCAGGTGGTGGCCGAATATGTCGAGTCGCCGGAGATACGCCAGGCGGTTATCGCGCTGGGGATAGATTATATGCAGGGCTATGATATTGGCGTTCCGGTACCTCTGGCGCAGCTGGCGGAGGGGATGAGCGCCTGAAGCGGTAAAAAGCCGGGCGCGATGGCCCGGCTCGTATGCTATCCACAGAGGCGATCAGGCGTCTGGCTCTTCTTCCGCAATCTTCAGCAGCCACTCCGGCACACCTTCCCAGTACTGCTGCTCTTTTTCCAGATCCAGCAGCACCAGCGCATTCTGGCTAAACCAGTTGTGCGGGAAGGTCAGCGTCCAGTGGTGAGCTTCCGTCTGCAGCCGTAGCGTCGGCGGCGTGGTGGTGGCCTGACGCTGGTTATTCAGCAGCACGCCGAGGCGCAGCAGCTGGATCAGCGGCAGAAACTGCTTTTTCCTGAACAGCGTAAAGCGCGGCAGGTCGTCGAGTTTTATCGCTTTGCGATGATAGCGCACCAGCGTGGCCATCAGCATCTGCTGCTCCTGGTTGAAGCCCGGCAGGTCGCTGTTCTGCAGAATGTAGGCCGAGTGGCGGTGCATGCCGCTGTGGTTAATATTCAGGCCCACCTCATGGAGCATCACCGCCCACTTCAACAGCGCCGCGAGGTGTGGATTGGCCAGCTTCGGATTCTGCTCCTGCCACTGCTCCAGCATAAGGGTGGTGGTTTCCAGCACCCGGCGCGCCTGTTCGCGATCGATGTTGTACTGATTCGCCAGACTCTGCGCCGTGCGGCTACGAATATCCTGGTGGCGGAAACGGCCTTCCATTTCGTACAGCACGCCTTCACGCAGCGCGCCATCAGACAGACGAAGCTCTTTAATGGCTAACGCGTCAAACACGCCGCACAGGATCGCCAGCCCCGGGGCAAAGACCGCTTTACGGTCTTCCGAGAGGCCGGGCAGGCTGAGCGCGTCGAAGTTTTTATGCTTCAGCAGCTCACTGACCAGCATTTCGAGGCGTTCCGGCGTAATAAACCCGTCCTTCTCGCCCATAGCCACCAGCACTTCCTGGGCGGCTTTAATGGTGCCGGAGGCGCCCAGCGCCACGGTCCAGCCCTGAATACGGAACTGCCAGGCCAGGGTTTCCAGCTTTTGCACCGCCGCCAGGCGAGCGCGCTGGAAATTTTCCTTATTGATCGTCCCGCCCGGGAAGTAGGCTTGGGAGAAACTCACGCACCCCATGCGGCGGCTTTCCACCAGGCGGGGCTCAAAATCTTCACCGATGACCAGCTCGGTCGAACCGCCGCCGATATCAATCACCAGCTTACGGCCGCGCTCCGGCTGCGTGTGCTCCACGCCCATAAATATCAGGCGCGCTTCTTCATTACCGGAGATGATCTCGATCGGGTAGGGGATCACTTTTTCCGCGCGTTTAAGAAACTCCGCCGCATTGGTCGCCTGACGCAGCGTATGCGTCCCGACGATGCAGACGCTGGAGGGAGAAAATCCCTGCAGGCGTTCGGCAAACAGCGACAGGCAGTTCAGCCCGCGGGTCATGGCTTCTTCGCTCAACACCGAGTTTTCATCGAGGCCATCGGCCAGATGTACGCGCTGTTTCAGGCGTCCGATGATCTGCATGGCGCCGTCAACGACACGGGCGATCACCATATGAAAACTGTTCGAACCAAGGTCAACCGCAGCGAACTCCTGCGGTCGAGGGGTTTTTTCGTTTATTGGCATAGGTTAGTCGGGTTGTTCGAGTGATTTGAGATAATCGTAAATCGCCATCTGAGCGCGCACTTTACGGCGATTGCCGCGCGGCACATAGCGATTACTCAGTTCTTTATCAAGATAGCGCGCTTTTACCGTATCGTTGAACAGGATATCAAAAATATCCAGCACCCGCTGTTTCAGGCGCGGGTCGAGCAGCGGGGCGGCAACTTCGATACGATAATCGATATTACGCGTCATCCAGTCGGCAGAGGAGAGCCAGACCTGCTTATCGCCACCGTTTTCAAAACAGTAGACCCGGTCGTGCTCGAGGAAACGGTCCACAATGCTGATGACGCGAATATTTTCGCTGATGCCTTCCAGACCGGGGATCAGCGAGCACATGCCGCGGATCAACAGGTTGACCGGCACACCGGAGCTGGAGGCGGCATACAGTCTGTCCACCAGCCCTTTGTCCACCAGGTTGTTCAGCTTCAGGGTAATACCGGACGGTTGCCCGTTCTGCGCATTAGCGATCTCGCGGTCGATCATCTCATACAGCAGACGACGCGAGTTCTGCGGCGACACCAGCAGGTAATCGAAGCTGACCGGGCGGTAGGGGTTTTCAATAAAGTTAAACACCCGGCGGACTTCATTGGTAATGCGTGCATCGGCGGTTAACAGCGAATAGTCGGTATAGATCCGCGCGGTCTTCTCGTTGAAGTTACCGGTGCCGATGTGGGCGTAGCGCACCACCTCATCGCCTTCTTTACGCGAGATAAGGAACAGCTTAGCGTGGATCTTCAGGCCCGGCGCGGAGAAGATCACGTGAACGCCCGCTTCCGTCAGGCGTTTCGCCCAGTGAATGTTGGCCTCTTCGTCAAAACGCGCCTGCAGCTCCACCACCACGGTGACTTTTTTACCGTTGTGGGCGGCGTGGATCATCGCGTCGATGATGCGCGAATCCTTGGCCACGCGGTAGATGTTGATTTTGATCGCCAGTACGCTGGGGTCGAACGAGGCCTGGCGAAGCAGCTCCAGCACATGCTCAAAAGTATGATAGGGGTAGTAGAGCAGCACATCGCGTTCGCGAATGGCGTCGAAGCCGTTGCGGAATTTATCAAACCACAGATGACGCAGGCGCGGCATGGGTTTATTGACCAGATTGGCCTTACCCACGTTCGGGAAGCCGATAAAGTCTTTAAAGTTGTGATAGCGGCCGCCCGGCAGCATTGAGTCATAGTTGGAGATGGAGAGCTTATCGCGCAGCATTTCGACCATCGCGTCCGGCATATCGCGCTGGTAGACGAAGCGAACCGGCTCGGCGGTCAGGCGCTGTTTCAGGCTGGAGGACATCAGCTCCATCAGGCTCGACTCCATCTCATGCACCAGATCGTACTCGGCGTCACGGGTCATTTTCATCGAGTAGGCGTTCAGCGCATCGTAATCAAAGAAGCCTTTAAAGATGTCGTCCAGGCAATATCGCAGAATGTTATCCAGCAGGATCATTGGCTTACGGCGACGAGGCGCTTCCGGCGGCAGGTTTACGAAGCGCGGGACCTTATCCGACGGAATTTCCAGCAGGGCATAGTTGATGTTTTCCCCGCGGATAATCTCCACCGCCAGATAGGTGTAATCATCTTTCAGAAACTGCACGAGGTCCGTTTCGCGGTTAATCAGGATCGGCGAGATATGCTGGCGCAAATACTGTTTAAAGTAGTTGCGCAGCCAGGCCTGCTGATTGACGGACAGCTGACGCTCATTGATCAGGAAGATCTGGTTGCGCGCCATCTCCAGCAGCAGTTCGTTATACAGACTATCGAATTCCTGATCGGCCTTCAGCACGCGGGCCTGGATTTTACCTAACAGGTGGCGAGAATGGGCGGTACTGCCTTGTTCTTCACTGATAATAATCCGGCGCTTAAGCTCAGCGAAGCGCACTTTGTAAAACTCATCAAGGTTGTTGGAGTAGATCCCTAAGAAGCGCATGCGCTCAATCAGTGGGTTACTCTTGTCCGCCGCTTCCTGCAGCACGCGCTCGTTAAAAGACAACCAGCTGAGTTCTTTTTCGATGTATAGCTTTTCCTGGCCCATTACCGCTCACACTCCGTTTTACTCACAGGACGTAGACTATTATGACGAATTTTTCTGCATAGCGATTTACTGTGTCACAACTATATGACAGTAAGAAGAATTATTTCTGTGAGATGTTTGATTAATAAACAATTTTAATTAAAAAAAGCCCCGCGATGGCGAAAGGCGGGGCTGTTGTTCATTCTTCAGCGGCATAGCCCTGGGGGGGAAGCTGTCGTTCATCCAGCCAGGCGTGGTTGCCCTCCATGCGCAGACGTCCCTCGACGAACCAGCTTATCACCAGCGGATAAATGGCATGTTCCTGGGTCTGAACCCGCGCCGTGACCTCTTCCTCGCTGTCGCCAGCAAAGACCGGCACTTTGGCCTGCAGGATAACCGGACCGCCGTCCAGCTCGTCGGTGACGAAGTGCACCGAGGTCCCATGCTCCTCGTCACCGTTTTCCAGCACCTGGCGATGGGTATGCAGGCCAGGATACTTCGGCAGTAACGAAGGGTGGATGTTCAGCAGACGTCCCTGATAGTGGCTGACGAAGGCGGGGCTCAGGATACGCATATAGCCCGCCAGCACCACCAGATCCGGGGCGTAGGCGTCAATTTCATGCATCAGCTGACGATCGAACGCTTCCCGGTCGGCAAACTGACTTTGCGCCAGCGCGTGGGCCGGGATCCCGGCCGCGTGCGCGCGCTCAAGGCCGAACGCATCGGCCTTGTTACTGAATACCGCACGCAGGGTGCCGTTTATCTGTTTCCGGCCGCAGGCGTCGATGATCGCCTGCAAATTACTGCCGCTACCGGAAATCAGCACCACAATGTTTTTCATGCAATGACCACACGCTGTTCGGAATCGGAGGCTTTGATATACCCGATTTTCCACGCGTTTTCACCTTTCTCGTTCAGCAGGGCAATGGCCTTGTCTGCTTCTGCAGCCGGCAGGGCGATAACCATCCCCACGCCGCAGTTAAAGGTACGGTACATCTCATGCTGGCTGACGTTACCGGCGGTTTGCAGCCAGTTGAAGACGGACGGCCACTGCCAGGAAGACTCATCAATCACCGCCTGGGTGTTGTCCGGCAGCACGCGCGGAATATTTTCCCAGAAGCCGCCGCCGGTCAGATGGGCGATGGCGTGGACGTCAACGCTGGCAATCAGGTCGAGAACCGATTTCACATAGATGCGGGTCGGCGCCAGCAGATGGTCGGCCAGCGGTTTGCCGTCAAGGTCGGTGGTCTGCGGGTCAACGCCGCTAACTTCAATAATCTTACGCACCAGCGAATAGCCGTTAGAGTGCGGGCCGCTGGAGGCCAGCGCCACCAGCACGTCGCCGTCAGCGACTTTGCTGCCGTCGATGATTTCTGATTTTTCCACCACCCCGACGCAAAAACCCGCTACGTCGTAATCTTCGCCGTGGTACATCCCCGGCATCTCTGCGGTCTCACCGCCCACCAGCGCGCAACCGGACTGCAGGCAGCCTTCGGCGATGCCGTTGATGACGCTGGCTGCGGTATCGACGTCCAGTTTACCGGTGGCGTAATAATCAAGGAAAAACAGCGGCTCAGCGCCCTGAACCACCAGGTCGTTCACGCACATGGCGACCAGGTCGATGCCGATGGTGTCGTGACGCTTCAGATCCATTGCCAGACGCAGCTTGGTACCGACGCCGTCGGTGCCGGAGACCAGTACCGGCTCGCGGTATTTCTGCGGCAGTGCGCACAGCGCGCCGAATCCGCCCAGTCCACCCATCACTTCCGGGCGACGGGTTTTCTTCACCACGCCCTTAATACGGTCGACGAGAGCGTTGCCTGCATCAATATCCACGCCGGCATCTTTATAGCTGAGAGAGGTTTTGTCGGTCACTGCGAAGTCTCCACGCGTTTGCGGTAAGCAAGAAAAATCGGCGCAATTCTAACAGGGAAAGCAAACGTTTGCGAGCCTGCTTTACAGTCGGCGTAAAACCGTTGGCGGATGGTCAAATTTGATACTGCTCACGAAAATGAAACCGGGTACAGCCTTGTGCTTGCTTCAGTGCCAGGGAATCCTCATCATATGACTGAAACCGGTTTCTGTGGTTGGCCGCCGTGTGGATCACCGGTGCATTATGCTCGACAGGGGAGGGATGAATGAAGATTGCGGCATTTGATATCGGCGGCACCGCGCTAAAGATGGGCGTCATGACCCGCGACGGCAGGCTGCTGGAAACCGCGAAGCAGTCAATCAATGACAGCGATGGCGATCATATCTTACAGACCATCCTGTCGTGGCTGGCGGCCCACCCGTCGTGCGAAGGTATAGCCATCAGCGCGCCGGGCTATGTCGATCCGCACAGCGGCTTTATCACCATGGGCGGCGCTATCCGTCGATTTGACAACTTCGCCATGAAATCGTGGCTCGAGACGCGAACCGGGCTGCCGGTCTCGGTGGAAAACGACGCCAACTGTGTGCTGCTGGCTGAGCGCTGGCAGGGCAAAGCGGCGGAAATGGCCAATTTTCTGGTGCTCACTATCGGCACTGGCATCGGTGGAGCGATTTTTTGCCAACATCAGTTGATCCACGGGGCGCGTTTTCGCGCCGGTGAGTTCGGCTATATGCTTACCGATCGTCCTGGCGGACGCGATCCCCGTCGCTACTCGATGAATGAAAACTGCACCCTGCGGGTGCTTCGCCATCGCTATGCGGAACATATTGGCGCGCCGCTGGATAGCGTCACTGGCGAAATGATTTTTGACCGCTACGACGCCGGCGACCCGGTTTGCCAGCGTCTGGTCGCCGAGTTCTTCAATGGCCTGGGCCATGGCCTTTATAACCTCGTCAATATCTTCGATCCGCAGACTATTTTTATCGGCGGCGGCATTGTGGAACGCCCTGGATTTCTGACGCTGCTGCGCCAGCATCTGGCCTGGTTCGGCATTGCCGACTATCTCGATACCGTCAGTCACGGCAATGATGCCGGCCTGATTGGCGCGGTTTACCATTTCAATCAGCACTATCGTTCGCCTGGCGACGATCGACCTTAGGGAGAGATTATGTCCGGATTTAAAGAAGGTTTTCTGTGGGGCGGCGCGGTGGCGGCGCATCAGTTAGAGGGCGGCTGGCAGGAGGGGGGCAAGGGGGTCAGCGTGGCGGATGTCATGACCGCCGGCGCCCACGGGGTGCCGCGGGAAATCACCGATGGCGTGGTAGCGGGGAAAAACTACCCGAACCATGAGGCGATCGATTTTTATCATCGCTACCCGCAGGACCTGGCGCTGTTTGCCGAAATGGGCTTTAAATGTTTCCGCACCTCGATTGCCTGGACGCGTATTTTCCCGCAGGGCGATGAACAGGAGCCGAACGAGGCTGGCCTGCAGTTTTATGACGATCTGTTCGACGAATGTCTGAAACACGGTATTGAACCGGTCATTACGCTGTCGCATTTTGAAATGCCCTATCACCTGGTCACCGAGTACGGCGGCTGGCGTAACCGCAAGCTGATCGACTTTTTCGTGCGCTTCGCCAGGGTCGTCTTCACCCGCTACCAGCATAAAGTGAAGTACTGGATGACCTTCAACGAGATCAACAACCAGGCCAACTACCATGAGGACTTTGCCCCCTTCACCAACTCCGGTCTGAAGTATGTGCCGGGTGAAGATCGGGAACCGGTGATGTACCAGGCCGCACATTATGAGCTGGTGGCCAGCGCCCTGGCGGTGAAAGCGGCGCGCGAGATCAACCCTGCTCTGCAGATAGGCTGCATGATCGCCATGTGTCCCATCTATCCGCTGACCTGCGCGCCGGACGATATGATGATGGCGATGAACGCCATGCACCGCCGGTACTGGTTCACCGACGTCCACGTGCGCGGCCGCTATCCGCAGCATCTGCTCAACTATTTTGCCCGCCGCGGCTTTAGCCTGGACATGACCGAAGCCGATCGTCAGGCGTTAACCGAAGGCTGTGTCGACTACATCGGCTTTAGCTACTATATGTCCTTCGCCACCAAAGCCACCGAAGACAACCCTTTGCTCGATTATGATGAAACCACCAGCCTGGTCTCCAACCCGTACGTGAAAAAGTCGGACTGGGGCTGGCAGATAGATCCGGTCGGCCTGCGCTATTCGCTGAACTGGTTCTGGGATCACTATCAGCTACCGCTGTTTATTGTCGAAAACGGTTTTGGCGCGATCGATGTTCGTGAAGCGGACGGCAGCGTGGATGACCAGTACCGTATCGATTATCTCTCCGCCCATATCGCGGAGATGAAAAAGGCGGTGGTCGAAGATGGTGTTGACCTGATGGGCTATACCCCGTGGGGCTGTATCGATCTGGTTTCCGCCGGCACGGGGGAGATGAAAAAACGCTACGGCTTTATCTACGTGGATAAAGATAATGAAGGCAACGGCACGCTGGACCGCAGTAAGAAGAAGTCGTTCGACTGGTATAAGAAGGTGATTGCCAGCAACGGGGAGCAGCTATAATTTCCCGATGGCGCTGCGCTTATCGAGCCTGCGTGGTTTCCAGTCCGGGTAAGCGTTAGCGCCGCCCGGCAGAACCCCGCGCTAAAACCGGAGCCTCGTCTCCGGTTTTTTTGTCTCTAAATCACTTTGCTTGATATACGTCAAGCAAGATGGGTATGGCCTAATCCGAAAAAAGCGGTATAATCCCGCGATTTTTTTTGTGGCTGCCCCTCAGAGGAGAAAGAGAATGAAGATTGTGGAAGTCAAACACCCACTCGTCAAACACAAGCTGGGCCTGATGCGCGAGCACGACATCAGCACCAAACGCTTCCGTGAACTCGCCTCAGAAGTGGGCAGCTTACTGACTTATGAAGCCACCGCCGATCTGGCAACCGAGAAAGTGACCATCGAAGGCTGGAACGGCCCGGTGGAAGTTGAGCAGATCAAGGGCAAGAAAATTACCGTCGTGCCTATCCTGCGCGCAGGCCTCGGCATGATGGAAGGGGTGCTTGAGCACGTGCCAAGCGCGCGTATCAGCGTGGTGGGTATTTATCGCAATGAAGAAACCCTCGAGCCGGTACCTTACTTCCAGAAGCTGGTGTCCAACATCGATGAGCGTATGGCGCTGGTGGTTGACCCGATGCTGGCCACCGGTGGGTCGATGATCGCCACTATCGATCTGCTGAAAAACGCCGGCTGCACCAGCATCAAGGTGCTGGTGCTGGTGGCGGCGCCGGAAGGGATTGCCGCGCTGGAGAAAGCGCACCCGGACGTTGAGCTGTATACCGCCTCTGTCGATAAGGGACTGAACGAGCATGGGTACATCATTCCCGGTCTCGGCGATGCCGGCGACAAGATCTTTGGTACGAAATAATCGAATAACGATAAATAAGCCGACTTTGAGAGTCGGCTTTTTTTTGAATAAAACACACATAACTAACCATCTCAGAGGAAAACACTATGACGCGCCGTGCTATCGGGGTGAGTGAAAGACCGCCGCTTTTACAGACTATCCCGCTTAGTTTGCAGCACCTGTTTGCCATGTTCGGCGCAACGGTGCTGGTGCCAATCCTGTTCCACATCAACCCGGCCACCGTGCTGCTGTTCAACGGTATTGGTACGCTGCTGTACCTCTTTATCTGTAAAGGCAAAATCCCGGCGTATCTGGGATCGAGTTTCGCCTTTATCTCTCCGGTGCTGCTCCTGCTGCCGCTGGGCTATGAAGTGGCGCTGGGCGGTTTCATTATGTGCGGCGTGCTATTCTGCCTCGTCTCCTTTATTGTCAAAAAAGCCGGTACCGGCTGGCTGGATGTGATGTTCCCCCCGGCGGCGATGGGGGCCATCGTGGCGGTTATCGGTCTGGAGCTGGCAGGCGTGGCGGCCAATATGGCCGGGCTGCTGCCAGCCGACGGCCAGTCACCGGACAGCAAAACCATTATTATCTCAATGGTAACCCTGGCGGTGACGGTGTTTGGTTCGGTCCTGTTCCGCGGCTTCCTGGCGATTATCCCGATCCTGATTGGCGTTCTGGTGGGCTATGCGCTGTCGTTTCTGATGGGCGTGGTTGATACCGCCCCGATCGCCGAAGCGCACTGGTTCGCGCTGCCAACCTTCTACACGCCGCGTTTTGAATGGTTCGCCATCTTCACCATTCTGCCCGCTGCGCTGGTGGTGATTGCCGAGCACGTCGGTCACCTGGTGGTGACGGCCAATATCGTCAAACGCGATCTGATCCGCGACCCGGGCCTGCATCGTTCGATGTTTGCCAATGGCCTGTCGACGATCATTTCCGGCTTTTTCGGCTCGACGCCTAACACCACCTACGGGGAAAATATCGGCGTGATGGCGATTACCCGCGTCTACAGCACCTGGGTTATCGGCGGCGCGGCGATCATTGCGATTCTGCTCTCCTGCGTCGGCAAACTGGCGGCGGCGATCCAGATCATCCCGGTGCCGGTGATGGGCGGCGTGTCGCTGCTGCTGTACGGGGTGATCGGCGCCTCGGGGATCCGCGTACTGATTGAATCGAAGGTGGATTACAGCAAAGCGCAGAATCTGATCCTCACCTCCGTGATCCTGATCATCGGCGTCAGCGGTGCCAAAGTGCACATCGGCGCCGCTGAGCTGAAAGGGATGGCGCTGGCCACCATCGTCGGTATCGCGCTCAGCCTGATTTTCAAGCTTATCAGCGTCCTGCGTCCGGAAGAGGTGGTTCTCGACGCCGTGGATAGCGAAGAGGTTAAATAACGATCGCCTGACCGGGCGGCGATCCCGCCCGGTTCTCTCCTGACCTAAATCTGTGATAAACTCTTCGCGTTTTTCTGTAAGCCTATGTTGAGGTCCATCTGAACGCACCGGCACAGCTCTCTTTGCCACTGTATCTTCCTGACGACGAAACCTTCGCGAGTTTCTGGCCGGGTGATAATCCTTCCCTACTTGCTGCCCTCCAGAACGTACTGCGCCAGGAACACAGCGGGTATATTTATATCTGGTCACGTGAAGGGGCGGGTCGCAGCCACCTGTTACACGCCGCCTGCGCCGAGCTTTCCCAGCGCGGGGATGCCGTGGGCTACGTGCCGCTGGATAAACGCACCTGGTTTGTGCCGGAGGTGCTGGAGGGGATGGAACAGCTGGCCCTGGTCTGCATCGATAACATCGAGTGCGTCGCCGGGGATGAGCCCTGGGAAATGGCCATCTTTAATCTCTACAACCGGATCCTGGAATCAGGTAAAACCCGGTTGCTGATCACCGGCGACCGGCCGCCGCGGCAACTGAATCTTGGTCTGCCGGATCTTGCCTCGCGGCTTGACTGGGGTCAGATCTATAAGCTGCAGCCGCTGTCGGATGAAGACAAGCTGCAGGCCCTGCAGCTGCGCGCCAGACTGCGCGGCTTCGAGATGCCGGAGGACGTGTGCCGCTTCCTGCTGAAGCGGCTGGATCGCGAGATGCGCTCGCTATTTATGACCCTCGATCAGCTGGATCATGCCTCGATTACCGCTCAGCGCAAGCTGACGATCCCCTTCGTGAAAGAGATCCTTAAACTCTAGTCCGCCTGCGGAGTCAGTTCCTCCTCCGTCAGCCCGGTCAACCGGGCGACCAGGTCGCGCGCCAGGCCACTGTGTAGCATAGCGGCGGCGATACGCTGCGCCTCTTCTTTCCGGCCTTCCTGACGGCCCTGCGCCAGGCCCCGCTCCAGACCCTGCTGTTCCAGATATTCCGCAATTGTCATCAACGTCTCCTTGTGCTGCGGCGTACGTAACGCCAGTTCGCGAATGAACTTGATCGGCTCTCGCGCGTTGCCTGCCTGCACCAGATAGTGCATCAGGGCTTGTACCTGCGATTCCGTCGCCAGACCAGTCAATAATAATTCGCTCAGTTTGTCGAGGAGCTGCGCCAGATCGCGTTGTCGAATATGTTTTTGCAGTAACTCCAGCGTCGCCATGCGCTGGTGGGTGGCAATGTCGTCATCCGGAATGACGGTAATGTCCGCCAGCGGAAACGCCTCGTGATAAAGGTGGCCGGCCAGCTCCGGAGCGACGAATTCATCGAGCCAGCGCAGTGAGAACGGGTAGGGGCTTACCAGACCGTGGTAGAAGAGAACAGGGATCACCAGCGGCAGCCGATCGTGGCCGGCATCAAGGTGGCGCTGCATGGCGGCGATGGCGTAGCGCATCAGACGAAAGGCCATATGCCGGTCGGGCGTGCTCTGGTGTTCGATAAGCGCATAAATATAGCCGTCTCCCGCCGTGGTTTTCAGGGAATACAGAATGTCGGCGTAAAAGGGACGCAGATCGTCTTCGACAAAATGCCCGGACTCGAGATGCAGCGTACGCAGATCGCACATTTTAAGCAGCGTCTCGGGCAGGTACAGCCGCAGAAAATCGCGGGCGGTATCAGGGTGGGAGAGATAGGTCTTAAATACGGCATCGTGAGGCGTTGAGGTTGGTTTTTTCATGTTCATCCGTCCAGTGGATTGAGCGTTAGATGAACAGTAGCACTGCAAGACGGGCGGGAGGGATTGGCGTGGAAGATCTGGAATCAGCTACGTAAAAAAAGCGCCGCGTAGCGCGGCGCGGGTAGCTTAGCTCACGATCTCAAGGACCTGCTCCGGTGGTCGGCCAATACGCGCCTGGCCGCGGCTGACGACAATTGGGCGTTCGATGAGCTTAGGGTTGTCGACCATCGCCTGTATCAGCGCGGCGTCGCTGAGCGCCGGGTCGGCAAGATTGAGCGATTTATACAGATCCTCTTTCTGGCGCATGAGCTCGCGGGGGCTCTCCATACCCAGCAGCTGCAGCAGTTGACGCAGCGTCCCGGCATCCGGTGGCGTCTCAAGATAAAGCACCACCTCAGGATCGATGCCGTGGCTCTTCAACAGGCTCAGCGTTTCGCGGCTCTTCGAGCAGCGTGGGTTATGGTAAATTTTTACCGCGTCGGTCATGGGGTCTCCTTACATTTTTTGGTAGGGGCGGAAGCGGGCCTGTAGCTCACGTAGCTGGTCGATGCGGGCATCGTAGCGGGCCTGCTGCAGACTACCGAGTTTCACTTGCGAGCTGGCGCTGCTGAGCAGGGAAATCGCCTGTTCCAGCTGGCCGACCAGCGCCATGCTTTCTGCCCGCGCCGCCAGCTCCTGGTCGCGATTGCCCAGGGCGCCTTCCGCCTGCGCCAGCAGGTCCCAGCCGTTGCCATCCTCTTTATAGGTAAAAGTATAACGATTCAGGATGGTCGCCGCTTCCCCGGGCTGTCCGCCCTGCAGGAGGGCGTTGGCCAGGTTCAACTGCAGCACCGGATTGGTGCGCAGTTCACGAGCGTTTTTAAGACGGTTGATGGCGTCGCCGGTTTTCTTCTGCCCGAGGTCGATATCGGTGGCCAGATCGAGATACCAGGGATTTTGCGGATCGGCGCTGAGCAGCGGCTGCAGCGTTTTGCGCGCTTGGTCAAAGTTGTTGCTTTCCATCGCCAGCAGGGCGCGGCCATACTGCGCGGCATGCTGCTGGCGGATATTGCCTTTATCCCAGGCGTTGAGCAGATCGGTGCCTAGCTTATTGTCGCCGTTGGTGTACATTCCGAGGGTACGCGCCTTCGCCAGATAGAAGTCCGCTGAGGACTGTACGACAACCGGGCGCATCTGGTTGGCGCGGTTACGGGCATCGGCAAGCCGGCTTTCCGGCAGGGGGTGGGTGAGCAGCATTTCCGGCGGCCGCGTTGAGTAGCGCGACTCATCAAGCAGTTTACCCATAAACATCGGCATGGCCTGCGGGTCGAATCCTGAGCGTTGCAGAACCTGGATACCGATCCGGTCGGCCTCTTCTTCGTTCTGACGGGTGAAGCTGATCATGCCCTGTTGGGTGCCGGCCAGCGTCCCGGTCAGCGCCGCCATCCCGGCCTGCGGGCTGGCCATCGCCAGCAGAATTGAACCCAGCGCGCCGACCCAGGTCAGCGGCGCATTGCGTTTCTGATCTTCCATTGCGCGGGCGAGATGCCGCTGCGTAACGTGGGAAATTTCGTGCGCCATGACAGAGGCCAGTTCGCTCTCGTTATCGGAGTAGCGGAACAGGGCGGAGTGGAGGACCACATTGCCGCCGAAGAAGGCGAAGGCGTTAATTTGGTCGTTATTAATCAAATAGAAGTGGAACGGGGTGCGCACCGAATTCGCATGCGAGACCAGACGCATGCCCAGCCCGTTGATATATTGCACCAGCAGAGGGTCGTTGATCAGCGGCGCGCTGCCGCGCAGCTGGCGGACGTAGTAATCCCCCATCTGCATTTCCTGACCAATCGATAACGTGCTTCCTGCGGAGGTCCCCATGTCCGGCAGGGTATCTGCGGAGTCAGCAAAAGCAGGGCCTAACGAACCCAGCGTCAGCGACGCGATCACGGTCGCCACCAGCGTTTTCTTCAACTGCCTGAACATAACCTCTGTCCTGTAATGTGGGTGTGCCAGTTTGACCGATTGTGCGACGCAATGTTCCCTGGCCGCATCCCAGCGAGTTTAGCTGGCGTTAGACGCATTGAAAATAGGTTCTTCACGGTGGAGACGGGTTTGTCTGCTGCGCATCAAAAAGCGAAGTCTTTTTTGTGACATTTCGATACAATTCCCCCGTTTGTCGCCGCGTTGCGCTTCAGGGAAGGTTTTATGCTCGAGATGTTAATGCAGTGGTACCGCCGTCGATTCAGCGACCCTGAGGCGATAGCGCTGCTGGTTATTTTGCTTGCCGGTTTCGGCATCATGTTCTTTTTCAGCGGCCTGCTGGCTCCGTTACTGGTGGCTATCGTGCTGGCCTATCTGCTGGAGTGGCCGACCGTTCGCCTGGAGCGCATCGGCCTGTCGCGCACCTGGGCGACCTCGCTGGTGCTAATCCTCTTTGTGGGTATTCTGCTCTTGCTGGCCTTTGTGGTGCTGCCGGTGGCCTGGCAGCAGGGGATCTACCTTATCCGCGATATGCCGGGCATGCTTAACAAGCTCTCTGATTTCGCCGCCACGCTGCCGCGGCGCTATCCGGCGTTGATGGATGCCGGCATCATCGATGCGATGGCGGAAAATATGCGCACCCGGATGCTGACGGTGGGCGACTCGGTGGTCAAGTATTCTCTCGCCTCGCTGGTGGGGCTGCTCACGCTGGCGGTCTATCTGGTGCTGGTGCCTCTGATGGTCTTCTTCCTGCTGAAGGATAAAGAGCAGATGCTCAACGCGGTACGCCGCGTGCTGCCGCGAAACCGCGGTCTGGCCGGGCAGGTATGGAAGGAGATGAACCAGCAAATCACCAACTACATTCGCGGTAAGGTGCTGGAGATGATTGTCGTCAGCGTCGCCACCTGGATAGGCTTTATCCTTTTCGGCCTCAACTACTCGCTGCTGTTGGCGGTGCTGGTGGGCTTCTCGGTGCTGATCCCCTATATCGGCGCGTTTGTGGTGACCATTCCGGTGGTAGGGGTGGCGCTGTTTCAGTTTGGCGCAGGCACCGAGTTCTGGAGTCTGTTCGCGGTCTATCTGATTATTCAGGGACTGGACGGTAACTTGCTGGTACCGGTGCTGTTCTCGGAAGCGGTGAATCTGCACCCGCTGGTGATTATCCTGTCGGTGGTGATCTTTGGCGGTTTGTGGGGATTCTGGGGCGTCTTCTTCGCCATTCCGCTGGCCACGTTAATTAAAGCGGTGGTGCATGCCTGGCCGGATGGCCTGGTCGTCGACGACGACTAAGGCATTGAGGATAAAAAAAGACGCCGGGCGAGGTTTTCTCCCCCGGCGTCTTGCTTTGCATCAGGCGTTTTCTTTCAGCCAGTTCAACACCACGTCGTGGTGATTGCTGGTTTTGAAGTCATCAAAGACGTGTTCGATTTTGCCATCGGCATCAACGAGGAAGCTGATACGGTGGATCCCGTCGTAGGTTTTCCCCATAAAGGATTTTTCGCCCCAGACGCCAAACTGCTCGCAAACCTGATGGTTTTCATCAGACAGCAGCGTAAAGTTCAGCAGCTCTTTTTCGGCGAAACGGGAGAGCTTTTCCGGTTTATCGGTGCTGATGCCCAGCACTTCCACACCGGCTTTTTTCAGGTCGTCCATATTATCGCGCAAGCCGCACGCCTGGACGGTGCAGCCCGGGGTCATGGCTTTCGGGTAAAAATAAACCAGGACACGCTGTCCCTGGAAGTCGGTTAAATTTACTTCCTCGCCGTCCTGGTCCGGTAAGCTAAATTTCGGTGCAAGATCACCGGCTTTCAGTGGGGTCATGGGTTAAACTCCATCCTGTTCATCATGCTGTGAATAATTAACGATGTTAATACTGCCTTGTGCGTTGAGTTCTGTACATAGGGCTTTGAACGCTTGTTCGATATTTGCTGCATTTTGCGTCGCAGGGCTGTGAGCCGTTATCTGGATAAAAAGCTGCGCGGAATCGCCGTCTCCCGGCTGCGTGCGGGACACCAGTTCCGCGATATTCATATTCCATGTATCGCACAGGGCAGTGAAGCGCTCGATGATATGCGGTGAGTCCGGCACCTCAACCTGGACCCAGACGGTGTTTGGCATGGCCTGCGGCGGGCGCGCGGTGGTGCGTTTCATCACGATCAACAGCTCCAGCTCCGCGCCTTTCAGCGGCAGGGTTGATTCGATCAGGTTAATCGCATTCCACGAACCGGAAAGCAGCATGATAAACGTAAACTCATCACCGAGCATGGCCAGCCGGCTGTCTTCGATATTACAACCGCAGCTGCTGACGTGGCGAGTGATCGTATTCACGATGCCGGGACGGTCAGCCCCCAGGGCGGTAATAACCAGATAGTGTTGTAATGAGGCTGTCAAACCTGTTCTTCCTTTAAAAAGGTGAGGTAACATTAGGAAAGCATAAAAAAAACCGCCATACAACATCCCTGATGGCGTCGGGTCTCTTGCTTTTATTGCAGCTCCAAACGTAACATTGAGAATCTTGTCGCACTTCTGCTCTGAGGATGGCCCATGTTCACGGGAAGTATTGTAGCGCTTGTCACGCCGATGGATGAAAACGGTAATGTCTGCCGGACAAGCCTGAAAAAACTGATTGATTACCATGTCGCCAACGGAACCTCGGCGATCGTTTCGGTAGGGACTACCGGTGAATCCGCAACGCTGAGCCATGAAGAGCATGGCGACGTGGTGATGATGACGCTGGAACTGGCTGACGGGCGTATCCCGGTTATCGCGGGAACGGGAGCCAATGCAACCGCAGAGGCGATTAGCCTGACCAAACGTTTTAACGACAGCGGCGTAGTCGGCTGCCTGACGGTCACTCCTTATTATAACCGTCCGACCCAGGAAGGCCTGTTCCAGCACTTTAAAGCTATCGCCGAACATACTGACCTGCCGCAAATTCTGTATAATGTGCCGTCCCGTACCGGTTGCGATATGCTGCCGGAAACCGTTGGCCGTCTGGCGCAAATTAAAAATATTGTCGGTATTAAGGAAGCAACAGGGAACTTAAGTCGTGTTCACCAGATCAAAGAGCTGGTTTCAGACGACTTTATTCTGCTGAGCGGTGACGATGCGACCGGTATGGACTTTATGCAGCTCGGCGGCGTGGGCGTGATTTCCGTTACCGCCAACGTGGCGGCGCGCGAAATGGCCGACATGTGCCGTCTGGCGCTGGCGGGTCAATTTGCCGAAGCCCGGGCGATTAACCAGCGTCTGATGCCATTGCATACAAAATTATTTGTCGAACCCAATCCTATCCCGGTGAAATGGGGATGCAAGGCGTTGGGTCTTGTGGCGACCGATACGCTGCGCTTGCCGATGACGCCTATCACCGACCAGGGTCGTGAAGCCGTTACCGCCGCGCTGAAGCATGCCGGTTTGCTGTAAAGTTTAGGGAGATTTGATGGCTTACTCAGTACAGAAGTCGCGCCTGGCGAAGGTTGCGGGTGTTTCGCTGGTTCTACTCCTCGCGGCCTGTAGTTCCGACTCGCGCTATAAGCGTCAGGTGAGCGGTGATGAGGCCTATTTACAGGCGTCACCGTTGAGCGAACTTCACGCGCCGGCGGGGATGATCCTGCCGATTCAGGTGGGTGATTACAACATTCCGGTGGCCAACAGCACCGGCGCGGTCGGCAAGGCGCTGGACATTCGCCCGCCGGCGCAGCCGCTGGCATTGGTTAGCGGCGCCCGCACCCAGTTCAACGGCGATACCGCGACGCTGATGGTCGAAAACGGCCGCAGTGGTTCGCTGTGGGCGCAGGTTACCAGCATTCTTCAGTCGAAGAACTACGTTATCGCCAAGCGCGATGATGCGAGCCAGACGCTGAACACCGACTGGGTTGAGTGGAA
Source organism: Klebsiella sp. V115_8 (assembly GCF_029967715.1). Classification (NCBI taxonomy): domain Bacteria; kingdom Pseudomonadati; phylum Pseudomonadota; class Gammaproteobacteria; order Enterobacterales; family Enterobacteriaceae; genus Klebsiella; species Klebsiella sp. V115_8. Next base: position 44,283 of record NZ_JASCAR010000025.1, on the reverse strand, counting down.
CCGTCTTGATGAAGATCAGCAGTATCGCGGTCGTTATCAAATCTCCGTCAAACCGCAGGGCTATCAGCAAGCGGTTGTGGTCAAGCTGGTGAATCTGGAGCAGGTGGGTAAACCGGTTGCCGATCCGGCGTCACTGCAGCGCTACAGCACCGCCATGCTGAACGTCATTTCGGAAGGCCTGGACATGAACGCCACCAGCGCCCAGAACGCCGCTCAGCGCAGCGCGGGCGCCACCTTCGACGTGCAGAGCGCTGCCGACGATACTGGCCTGCCAATGCTCGTCGTTCGCGCGCCGTTTAACATGGTGTGGCAGCGTCTGCCGGGCGCCCTCGAGAAAGTGGGAATGAAAGTGACCGACAGCACGCGCTCTCAGGGCAGCATGGCGCTGACCTACAAGCCGCTGTCTGACAGCAGCTGGCAGGAGCTGGGCGCACGCGACCCGCAGCTGGTCTCCGGTGACTACAAACTTCAGGTCGGCGACCTCGATAACCGCAGTAGCCTGCAGTTCATCGACCCGAAAGGCCATACCCTGACGCAGTCGCAAAATGACGCTCTGGTAGCCGTATTCCAGGCCGCATTTAACAAGTAATCAAAAGGGCTGGAGCAATCCGGCCCTTTTAATATATAGTGACGCAAACGTGTGCGTATACACATCATCCTTCAAATTGCCTCTTTGTTGGCCGCCTTCGTTCAACCCAGTCACTTACTTTTGTAAGCTCCTGGGGATTCGCTCAGTTGCCGCCTCGATGCACTTTGAATGATTTTGTGTATAGGTGGAAACGTATTTTTAGGCTCAATATCACTGGAGTAGTGAAAGATGAAAAAGCAAGCTGAGTTGTATCGTGGTAAGGCGAAGACAGTATACAGCACCGATAATCCGGACCTGCTGGTACTGGAATTCCGTAACGATACGTCAGCAGGTGATGGCGCGCGCATCGAGCAGTTCGATCGTAAAGGCATGGTGAATAACAAGTTCAACCACTTCATTATGAGCAAACTGGCAGAAGCGGGCATCCCTACCCAGATGGAAGCGCTGCTCTCCGATACCGAATGCCTGGTGAAAAAACTGGATATGGTGCCGGTGGAGTGTGTGGTGCGTAACCGTGCGGCAGGCTCGCTGGTAAAACGTTTAGGCATTGAAGAAGGTATCGAGCTGAATCCGCCGCTGTTCGATCTGTTCCTGAAAAACGATGCCATGCACGATCCGATGGTCAACGACTCCTACTGCGAAACCTTCGGCTGGGTGAGCAAAGAGAATCTGGCGCGGATGCGCGAGCTGACCTACAAAGCTAACGACGTGCTGAAAAAATTGTTCGATGACGCCGGTCTGATTCTGGTGGACTTTAAGCTGGAGTTTGGTCTGTTTAAAGGCGAAGTGGTGCTGGGCGATGAGTTTTCGCCGGACGGCAGCCGCCTGTGGGACAAAAACACCCTTGATAAAATGGACAAAGACCGCTTCCGCCAGAGCCTTGGCGGCCTGATCGAAGCCTACGAAGAAGTGGCTCACCGCCTGGGCGTTAAGCTCGACTAACCCGCCCGCCGCCAGAAGATGGTCTCATCTTCTGGCGTCTCTTGCTGTTTCCTGTGGTAATCCTGCGCTGAACCGCCTACGATCTCTGCTATTGATACATAACAGGGAATGAGGTGCTTATGCGCTGGCAAGGGCGTCGCGAAAGCGACAATGTTGAAGATCGACGCGGTCAATCGGGCTCGCCGTTTGGCGGCGGGGGCGGCGGCTTCCGGCTGCCGAGCGGGAAGGGCGGCATTGTGCTGCTGATTATTGTGCTGGTGGCAGGCTATTACGGCGTGGATTTGACCGGCATGCTGACCGGCGAACCGATGCCGCAGCAGCAGACCTCCACGCAGCGCTCCATCAGTCCGAAAGACGATGAAGCGGCGAAGTTTACTTCGGTGATCCTGGCCACCACCGAAGATACCTGGGGACCGATCTTTGAAAAGATGGGCCGCCAGTACCCCCAGCCAAAGCTGGTGCTCTACCGCGGCGCGACCCGTACCGGCTGCGGTACCGGCCAGTCGGTGATGGGGCCGTTCTACTGTCCTGCCGACAGCACGGTCTATATCGACCTGTCATTCTACGATGAGATGAAAAATAAACTGGGCGCCGACGGCGACTTTGCCCAGGGGTACGTCATTGCCCATGAAGTGGGTCATCACGTACAAAAACTGCTGGGCATTGAGCCGAAAGTCCGCCAGCAACAGCAGCATGCCACCGAGGCCGAAGCCAACCGGCTGTCGGTTAAGATGGAGCTGCAGGCAGACTGCTTCGCCGGCGTCTGGGGCCATAATATGCAGCAGCAGGATATTCTGGAAACCGGCGATCTGCAGGAGGCGCTGAACGCCGCCGAGGCCATCGGCGACGACCGTCTGCAGCAGCAGAGCCAGGGTCGGGTGGTACCGGACAGCTTTACCCACGGCACGTCAAAACAGCGCTACACCTGGTTCAAACGCGGTTTCGACAGCGGCGACCCGGCGCAGTGCAACACCTTCGGCAGCGCCCTGTAATCGCCACCGATGATGGACGCGCTGCTTGACCTCACCGCGCAGATGGCGCGGGAGGGAATTCGCCGCCTGCTGGTACTCAGCGGCGACGAGGCCTGGACGCTGCAGCAGGCGCAGGCGCTGCGGGAGAGGCTCGCCGGCGATGGCCTGTGGGTGGGCCCCGAGCCGGTTTTCGCGCCCGGTGTGGCGCCTGGCGCCCTGAAGACGCTGCTGGGGCGGGAAGTCATGCACGCCTTTTTCGATGCCCGGCGCGGATTTGATGTAGCCGCCCTGGCGGCCCTGAGCGGTACCCTGCGGGCGGGAAGCTGGCTGGTGCTGCTGACGCCCCCCTTCGCCGACTGGCCGTCCCGGGTGGATGAGGACTCCCTGCGCTGGAGCGATACGCCCGACCCGATCTCTACCCCCCACTTTGTTCTCCGCTGCTGTCGGCAGTTTATCGCCGACCCCGATGTGCTGCTCTGGCGGCAGTCGGACTCGCCGCGGCTCCCGCTGGCCGTCCCGCGCCCTGACTGGCATCCCGCCGAGGGTCACCCGCTGGCCGAACAGGCGGCGATCCTTGCGCAATTGTTGCGTCTACCGCCCGGTATCGCGGCGGTGACGGCTGAACGAGGGCGTGGCAAATCCGCCCTCGCGGGCATGTTGCTGCGCCAGCTCGCGGGCGAGGCCATCGTTACCGCCCCGACCCGCAGCGCCGTCGATGTGCTGGCGAGCTTTGCCGGCGAGGCGTTTCGCTTTATGGCGCCTGATGCGCTGCTGTCGTCGAAAGAAACGGCGTCCTGGCTGATTGTCGATGAGGCCGCGGCCATTCCGGCTCCGCTTCTCCGGCAGCTGGTAAGCCGTTTTCCCCGCACGCTACTCACCACGACGGTGCAGGGTTATGAAGGCACCGGGCGCGGGTTCCTGCTGAAATTTTGCGCCAGCCTGCCCCATCTGCAGTCGTTTAGCCTGAGCGCGCCGATCCGCTGGGCCGCGGGCTGTCCGCTGGAGTCAGCCATCAGTCAGCTGCTGATCTTCAGCGATGAGGCATTTCGCGATGCGCCGACGGGGGAGGTTGCCGTGGAAGAGGTCGATCAGTCCAGCTGGCAAACGCGGCCGGCGCTGCCGGAGGCGATGTACCAGCTGTTGTCCGGGGCGCATTACCGCACTTCTCCTCTCGATCTGCGGCGCATGATGGACGCGCCGGGCCAGGCTTTCCGCTGTGCACGCGCCGGCGGCGCGGTGGTGGGCGCGCTGTGGCTGGTGGCCGAGGGGGGACTTTCTCCTGAACTCAGCCGGGCGGTGTGGGCGGGTTTTCGCCGGCCGCGAGGGAACCTGGTCGCCCAGTCGCTGGCGGCGCATGGCGGCAGTCCCCTGGCGGCGACGCTGCGCGGGCTGCGGGTCAGTCGGATCGCCGTCCACCCCGCCCGCCAGCGCGAAGGGCTGGGACAGCAGATGATTGCGGATATCGCCGCCGATGCCGCAGGTTATGACTATCTCTCCGTCAGCTTTGGCTATACCCCTGAGCTGTGGCGCTTCTGGCAACGCTGCGGGTTTATCCTCGTGCGGCTGGGCACTCATCGCGAGGCCAGCAGCGGATGCTATACCGCGATGGCTCTGTTCCCGCTGACTGCAGCGGGGCATCAGCTCGCGCAGCGGGAGGCACAGCGGCTACAACGCGATGAATACTGGCTGCGCCCGTGGCGGGACGCGCCCGCGCCGCTGCCGGCCGTTTCAGGGGCTATGCTTAGTGAGGAGGACTGGCTGGAAGCGGCCAGCTTTGCCTTCGCCCATCGCCCGCTGGCTGCGGCGCTGGGTTGCCTCAATCGTCTGCTGATGCAGGTCGACATGCCGTTGCCGGCGCTGCGCGGGCGCCTGCAGGGGGAAGAAGAGGCCGAACTCTGCGCCGCGCTGCAGCTAACAGGGCGTAAAGCGCTGCTGGCGAGATGGCGTCAGGAGGCCGCGGACGCCTTGCGCTTCCTCGATGCAGCGCGCGCTGAGGCGCTGCGTCAGCAGGTAGCGCACCTGCAATTTTTTTAACTAACTCATTCAGTTAAATGGCATGGTCATATCTGGCGAGCGGCGTACACTGCCCGCATACACAAAGGAGACAGCCATGAAACACGATCATTTTATTGTTCAAAGCCCTGCGACGCCTGCGCAACAGCTGTTGCTGCTGTTTCATGGCGTGGGGGATAACCCGGTCTCCATGGGGCAAATTGGCAGCTGGTTCGCGCCGCAGTTTCCTGATGCGCTGATCGTTAGCATTGGCGGGGTGGAGCCTTGCGGTCCCAACGGCCGGCAGTGGTTTTCGGTGCAGGGAGTGACGGAAGAGAATCGTCAGCAGCGTATCGACGCCATTATGCCGACCTTTATTGACATTGTGCGCTACTGGCAGGAAAAGAGCGGCGTCAGCCCGCTGGCCACCGCGCTGATCGGCTTCTCTCAGGGGGCGATCATGTCGCTGGAGAGCATCAAAGCGGCGCCGGATCTGGCTTCGCGGGTGATCGCCTTTAATGGCCGCTACGCGACGCTGCCGGTCACCACAACGACGGCCACCACCATTCACCTGATCCACGGTGGTGACGATCGGGTTATCGATCTGGCGTGGGCGGTGTCGGCTCAGGAGGCGTTGTTGCAGGCGGGGGGCGACGTGACCTTAGATATTGTTGACGATCTGGGGCATGCCATTGACGATCGCAGCATGCAGTTCGCGATTGAGCGACTGCGCTATACCGTGCCGAAGCACTATTTTGATGAGGCGCTGAGCGGCAGTACGCCGAAAGGGGACGATATCATCGAAATGCTGTAACCCCGGCGGGCGGGGTTACAGGCGGGCGGTACCGCGATAAAGGCAAACTTACGGTTTCTTCGACTGGTCGTGCTTCGGCCAGTCGTCGTCATCATCCCATTTATCGTTAAAATCACGGTGCGGCGGCAGATCGGGTTTGTTGTTAAGGAATTTTTTGTGGTCAACGCGGTTCAGATCTTTAATCACGTTGATAATTACCCCCACCAAAAAGACCAGCACCAGAATCCACCAGTGTTTAATAAGCCATTCCATGCGCGCTTCCTCTTTACGTCAGTACGTCAGGCGACCAGCTGTTCCATTACGCGTTGATACATCCGCGCCAGCAGCTGCAGGTCGGCGGCGTTCACACATTCATTAATTTTGTGAATCGTGGCGTTCACGGGGCCCAGCTCTACCACCTGCGCCCCCATGCGCGCGATAAACCGTCCGTCTGAGGTGCCGCCGTTGGTTAACAGCTGCGGTTTGATCTCATTATAGTGCTCAATCGCGTTGACGACCGCATCCACCAGCTTGCCCCGTCCGGTGAGGAACGGCTGGCCGGAGAGCCACCACTCCACGCTGTAACGCAGCTGGTATTTTTCCAGCAGGGCGACCACCCGGGCTTTGATCATCTCGTCCGTCAGTTCCGTACTGAAGCGGAAGTTGAACTGAACGAACATATCGCCAGGGATCACGTTGTTGCTGCCGGTGCCGGACTGCACGTTGGCAATCTGCATGCTGGTCGGCGGGAAGTATTCATTGCCTTTATCCCACTCGATAGTGACCAGCTCCGCCAGCATCGGCGCCGCGCGATGGACGGGGTTATCGGCAAGGTGCGGATAGGCGACATGGCCCTGTACGCCGTGAATGGTCAGATTGCAGGTCAGCGAGCCGCGGCGGCCGTTTTTCACCACATCGCCGACCACTTCGGTACTGGAGGGTTCGCCGACCAGACAGTAGTCCAGACGCTCGTTACGCGCCATCAGCGTCTCCACCACTTTGACGGTGCCGTTTTTGGCGCTGGCCTCTTCATCAGAGGTAATCAAAAACGCCAGCCGGCCCCGGTGGTTCGGGTACTGTGCGACAAAACGCTCAGCGGCAACCACCATCGCCGCCAGCGAGCCTTTCATATCCGCCGCTCCGCGGCCAAACAGCATCCCGTCGCGGATGGTGGGTTCGAACGGCGGATTGATCCAGCGGTCGGCGTCGCCTGCCGGGACCACGTCGGTGTGGCCGGCGAAGGCCAGCGTCTCGCCGTGGCCGCGCCAGGCCCAGAAGTTCTGCGTATCGCCGAAATCCATCGGTTCAACGGTAAAGCCGATCGCACGCAGGCGTTCAATCATTAACGCCTGGCATCCCGCATCATCGGGGCTAAGGGAAGGGCGGCGAATAAGCTGCTGAGCCAGCTCAATGACCGGGCAAGACATAGACTATACCTCGTTAAACTGCTGATAACTTGCTTCACTAAAACCCAGCAGCATAGGACGACCGGGCGCGCAGAGCAATGGGCGTTTGATAATCGCCGGCATTTCCAGCATCAATGCGGCGGCGGCATCGGCATTATCGATGCTGTTGCGCAGCGATTCGTCCAGCTTGCGCCAGGTGGTGCCGCGGGTATTCAGCAGCGCCTGCCAGCCCAGTTCGGCAATAAAGGTATCCAGTTGCGCGCGGTCGAGGCCATCGGCGCGGTAGTCATGGAAGCGATAGTCAATCTGATGCGCTTCCAGCCAGCGGCGGGCTTTTTTAATGGTATCGCAGTTTTTAATTCCGTACATGGTGAGCATAGATAAACCTTTAACATTCAATTAAGCGGTTAACTCAGATATTTCCGAATATATAAGCCTTATTGAAATAATACGTGATTCAGATGAATAAATATAACTTTTTACCGGGTATCTTATGCCATGTTTTCGGGTGATTAAAATTCGCCCAGTCGCGGGCATGATGTGAGGGCACTAACAATATTACGAAAATGTTGCCTGATGGTGCTCTGCGTCACATAATTTTTACATACGAGACGGCATAGTGGCGGCAACCAGAGGATTTATCTCTGTCAGCGGTCCACAAGACAATCAGAGCAATAGGGAAGCACAACTTCCCATCAGCAATGAAGTTATATAGAATCGACCATAATAATAAGAGAGGCTATTATGATTGAACATGAACTGGGGAACTGGAAAGATTTTATTGAAGGCATGCTTCGTAAATAAATTTCCGCAATGTGAGCAGGGGAATAACGCGACGTAAATAAGCGCGTCATGGTTCTGAACACATAAAGAAGGCGACCATCAGGTCGCCTTTTCTGTTATTCCGGCTCGCCGCCGACGCCCGACGGTTTATTGCGGACGCTCCTTCAGCGGAAAGCGGCGGCGCACCAGCACAAAGAACAGCGGTACGAAAAAGATGGCCAGCACGGTGGCGGAGATCATCCCGCCCATCACCCCGGTACCGACCGCATGCTGGCTGCCGGAGCCGGCTCCGGTGCTGGTGGCCATCGGCAGGACGCCGAAGATAAACGCCAGCGAGGTCATCAGAATGGGGCGCAGGCGCTGACGGCAGGCCGACAGCGTGGCGCTGAGCAGATCCTGGCCTTTCTCGTTGAGCTCATTGGCGAACTCGACGATCAGAATGGCGTTTTTCGCCGACAGGCCGATCACCGTCAACAGGCCCACCTGGAAGTAAACGTCATTCTCCAGGCCGCGCATCCAGGTCGCAAGCAGGGCGCCAATCACCCCGAGCGGGACCACCAGCATCACCGAGAACGGCACCGACCAGCTCTCGTACAGCGCCGCCAGGCACAGGAACACCACCAGCAGAGAAATCGCGTACAGGGCCGGCGCCTGAGCGCCGGAGAGGCGTTCCTGATAGGACATGGCGGTCCATTCGAGGCCAAAGCCGGTTGGCAGCTGCGCGGCCAGTTTCTCCATCATGTCCATCGCGGTACCGGTACTGATGCCCGGCGCCGCCTCACCGACGATCTCCACCGCCGAATAGCCATTGTAGCGCTCCAGACGCGGCGAGCCGGTTTCCCAGCGCGAGGTGGCGAAGGCCGAGAACGGCACCATCGTGCCGCTGCTGTTGCGGACGTACCAGAGATTGATATCGTCAGGCAGCATTCGATATTTCGCCGCCGCCTGGACGTAGACTTTCTTCACCCTCCCGCGATCCATAAAGTCGTTGACGTAGCTCGACCCCCACGCGGTTTGCAGCGTATCGTTGATGTCGTCAATGGAGACGCCCAGCGCCTGAGCTTTACGCTGATCGATATCGACCTGCAGCTGCGGGCTGTCGTCGAGCCCGTTATGCCGGACGCGGGTCAACAGCGGGTTTTTACCCGCCAGCTCAAGCAGCGTATCGCGCGCCGCCATCAGCGCATCGTGCCCCTTACCGGCGTGATCTTCCAGCTCCATATCGAAGCCTGCCGAACTGCCGAGGCCGCTGATCGCCGGCGGGCTGCTGGCGATGACCCGGGCTTCGTTGATCTGATTAAACGCTTTGGTGGCGCGTTCAATAATGGCAAAGGAGGAGCCGGTTTGCGGATCGCGCTGGTCCCAGTCTTTGAGGCGCACGAACATACGGGCTACGTTCTGCCCGTTGCCGCCGGGGCCGGAGCCAACGGTAGCGAACACCGACTCCACGTTTTGCTTCTCGTTATTGAGGAAGTAATCTTCCGCTTTCTGCACCACTTTCAGCGTCTGCTGTTGGGTGCTGCCGCTCGGCAACTGTACCGAGGTGGTGAACATCCCCCGATCCTCCAGCGGCAGGAATGAGGTGGGCAGATGCAGGAACAGGAACACCATCCCGCCGAGCAGAACGACGTAGATCAGCATCCAGCGCAGCGAGCGATGAAGAATTTTGCCGACGAAGGTTTCATAGCGGCTGGCGCTGCGGTTAAAGGTGCGGTTGAACCAGCCGAAGAAGCCTTTTCTCTCATGAGATTCACCTGGCTTAACCGGTTTGAGCAGGGTGGCGCAAAGGGCCGGGGTGAGAATCATGGCCACCAGCACCGAGAGGACCATCGCCGCGACGATAGTAATTGAGAACTGGCGATAGATAGCGCCGGTGGTGCCGCCGAAGAAGGCCATCGGCACAAACACCGCCGACAGCACCATCGCGATCCCCACCAGCGCGCCCTGAATTTGTCCCATCGATTTGCGGGTGGCTTCCCGCGGCGACAGGCCTTCCTCGCTCATGATGCGCTCAACGTTTTCCACCACCACGATGGCGTCATCCACCAGCAGGCCGATAGCCAGCACCATCGCGAACATCGTCAGGGTGTTGATGCTGTAGCCACAGGCATAAAGCACCGCGAAGGTGCCCATCAGCACCACCGGCACGGCGATGGTCGGGATCAGGGTGGCGCGGAAGTTCTGCAGGAACAGATACATCACGAGGAAAACCAGCAGGATCGCCTCCAGCAGGGTTTTCATCACGTCGGTAATGGAAGCCTTCACGAAGGAGGTGGTCTCATAGGCGACTTTATATTCCAGCCCGTGCGGGAAATACTGCGACAGCTCATTGAGGCGAGCGATCACGCGCTCCGCGGTGGCCATTTCGTTGGCGCCGGAGGCGAGCTTAATTCCCAGGCCAGAGGCGGCCTGGCGGTTATAGCGGCTAAGATAGTCGTACTTCTCCGCCCCCATCTCCACGGTAGCGACATCGCCGAGGGTCACTTCTGAACCATCCTGATTGACGCGCAGGGTGATATTGCGAAACTGCTCCGGGGTTTGCAGCAGAGATTGCGAGTTGATGGTGGCGTTCAGCGCCTGCTTATCGACGGAAGGCGTGCCGCCGAGCTGGCCGACGGCAATCTGGGCGTTCTGCGAACTGATGGCGTCGGTAACATCCTTGGTGGTCAGCTGGAAGCTATTGAGCTTTGCCGGATCGAGCCAGATGCGCATTGAGTATTGCGAGCCGTAGGCGTCGATATCCCCTACGCCGTTGACGCGGCTGAGCGGGTCCTGAATGTTACTGGCGACGTAGTCGGCGATATCCTGTTTATCCATACTGCCGTCGGTGGAGACGAAGGCGAGGGTCAGGATATTGGTATCGCCAGTCTTGCGCACCGTTACCCCCTGGTTTTGCACCGCTTGCGGCAGTTTACGCATCGCCGACTGCAGCTGGTTTTGCACCTGCTGCACGGCTTCATCCGGGTCGGTACCGGCGGTAAAACTGAGGGTGATGGTCGCCTGGCCGGTGGCGCTGCTCTGGGATGACATATACATCAGGTTATCGAGGCCGGTCATATTCTGTTCGATAACCTGGGTGACGGTATTCTCCAGGGTTTGCGCGGAGGCGCCGGGGTAGTTGGCCGTGACCCGCACATTCGGCGGGGCCAGATCGGGATACTGTTCAACCGGCAGCGACAAAATGGCAAGGGTGCCCGTCAGGCATAACAGGATTGCCAGCACCCACGCAAAAATGGGGCGATCGATAAAGAAATTCGCCATCAGAATAAAAACCTCATATGCACATGTTCTTGTTATTGCACAGCCTGTGCCACTTTAGCCCCAGCGCCTCCGGCAATCGTGGAGAAATTAAGGAGATAGTGTAATTTATCATGTTGCTTTTGCCGTATCGTAAAGAAACATCGAACTTTCCTGCCGCCGGGTCAGCCACTCCGCTTCGCCCGCAGCACCCGGGGACGCATTATTCCTTGCCGGTGTGAAACCTGATTTCATTTAAGTCAAAAAAATTGATCCAAAACGGATTCTTTCCAGAAAAAGGGTATCCTGGGCAAATGAACATTGTTCCGGCCTCGTCTTGTCGGGTAATAAATAGTCATGCGCATTAAGGGGTTATTCACCAATAAGACAAAAGGAAGCCATGAACCACTTTATATTGAGCGATAGCCGAAAATGTATCGGTTGCCAGGCCTGCGAAGTGGCCTGCGTAATGGCGCATAACGAGGAGCAACATGCGCTGACCCCGCAGCGCTTTTTGCCCCGTATCACCGTGATTAAAGCAGAAGGGCAGCGTAACGCCATCACCTGCCGCCACTGCGAAGACGCCCCCTGCCTCCGCAGCTGCCCCAACGGCGCCATCGCCCAGACTGGCGACAGCGTTCAGGTCTGTCAGGAGAAATGCATTGGCTGTAAATCCTGCATGGTGGCCTGCCCGTTCGGGGTGATGCAGGTCGTGGTCACGCCGGAAGCCGCAGGCCAGGTGAAAGCCAGCGCGCAAAAATGCGATCTGTGCGCGGGCCGCGAGGCGGGACCGGCCTGTGTGGAAAACTGTCCGGCGCAGGCGCTGACCCTCGCCGACGATGAGACATTGACCACGCTGGCCAGGCAGCGGCGTCTGCGATCGGCCTGCCAGGAGGCGCAGCCGTGGCAGCGCGGCGCGGCCCCCGCCAGGCAGCCCGACGCCGGCGAGAAGGCCAGGCAAATGGCGATGACGCCGCCGCGCGGAGAGCCGGATAAGCTGGCGGCGGAGGCGCGTAAGAGCCACTTTGAGGAGATCTATCAGCCGTTCACCCCGACGCAGGCACGGCAGCAGGCCGCCCGCTGCCTGAAATGTGGAGAACACAGCATCTGTGAATGGACCTGTCCACTGCATAACCACATTCCGCAGTGGGTCGAGCTGGTGAAGGCAGGGGATATCGCCGCCGCGGTCGCCCTGTCCCATCAGACCAACTGTCTGCCGGAGATCACCGGCCGCGTCTGCCCTCAGGACCGGCTGTGTGAGGGCGCCTGCACCCTGCGCGATGAAAGCGGCGCGGTCACCATCGGCAATATTGAGCGATTTATATCCGACCAGGCGCTGGCCAGCGGCTGGCGTCCGGACCTCTCGCAGGTTAAGCCGAGCGGCAAACGGGTGGCGATTATCGGCGCCGGACCGGCCGGGCTGGCCTGCGCCGATGCGCTGGTGCGCCACGGCGTACAGCCGGTGGTCTTTGACCGTCATCCGGAGATCGGCGGCCTGCTGACCTTCGGCATTCCGGCGTTCAAGCTGGATAAGTCACTGCTGACCCGGCGGCGGGCGATTTTCTGCGAGATGGGCGTCCGCTTTGAGCTCAACTGCGAGGTGGGGAAAGATATCCCCCTGGCGACGCTGCTGGCTGAGTATGACGCGGTGTTCGTCGGCGCCGGAACCTATCGCTCCATGAAGGCCGGCCTGCCGAATGAAGAGGCGCCCGGGGTCTACGATGCGCTGCCGTTTCTTATCGCCAACACCAAACAGGTGATGGGGCTGGCGGAATCGGCGCAGGAGCCTTATGTCAACACCGCCGGGCTGAACGTGGTGGTGCTGGGGGGCGGCGATACGGCGATGGACTGCGTGCGCACCGCGCTGCGCCATGGCGCCCGCCAGGTGACTTGCGCCTATCGGCGGGATGAAGCCAACATGCCGGGCTCGAAAAAAGAGGTCAAAAACGCCCGCGAAGAGGGGGCGCTCTTTGAGTTTAACGTCCAGCCGGTGACGCTTGAGCTGGACGAGAACGGACGGGTGAACGGGGTTCGCTTTTTGCGCACCGAGCTTGGCGCGCCGGACGCCGGCGGAAGACGCCGCCCGACGCCGATCCCCGGCAGCGAGTTTGTTATGCCGGCAGAGGCGGTGATCATGGCCTTTGGCTTCCACCCGCACCGCATGCCCTGGCTGGAAGCGGCCGGGGTGGCGCTGGACAGCCAGGGGCGGATTAAAGCCGGAGTGGAGAGCCGTTACCGTTATCAGACCAGTCAGGAGAAGATCTTTGCCGGCGGCGATGCCGTGCGCGGCGCCGACCTGGTGGTAACGGCGATGGCGGAAGGCCGTCATGCGGCGCAGGGGATCCTTGACTATCTGGGGCTGAAAACGACGCCGCTTCACTGACGACAAACCCGGCTCCGCAGCGTAGTATGAGGGCGTCCTTTTACGCTGTGGGGTCGGTATGTCACTCAATATTCACGTCATTAAAGATAAAATCCTCTCTGAGAACTGGTTCGTACTACGCAACATGACCTATGAGCTGACGCGGGCGGACGGCAGCGTCGTGCGCCACAAACGCGAGGTCTACGATCGCGGCAATGGCGCCACCGTGCTGCTGTATAATCGCCATAAGCAGACGGTGGTCCTGGTGCGTCAGTTCCGGGTCGCCACCTGGGTCAATGGCAATCATGACGGCATGCTGATTGAAACCTGCGCCGGGCTGCTGGACAACGACGAGCCGGAGGCCTGCATTCGGAAAGAGGCGGTGGAAGAGACCGGCTATGAAGTGGGCGAGGTGCGAAAGCTGTTTGAGCTGTTTATGTCGCCAGGCGGCGTCACCGAAGTGGTGCATTTCTTTATCGCCGAGTACAGCGACGCCCAGCGAACCACCAGCGGCGGCGGGGTGGATGACGAAGCCATCGAGGTGCTGGAGCTGCCCTTTAACCAGGCGCTACAGATGGTCGCTGATGGGGAGATCCGCGACGGGAAAGCGGTCATTCTGCTGCAGTATCTGCAAACCTCCGGCCTGATGTTGGGGAACTCTGACAAATCCGATTGAGTCAGCGGCTGCCGTTGTCCAGGATAGGCGCCGTGGTCGGGTTTATCTGGGGTCGGGCGGTTCATGCTTTTTCGCATCATTTTTTTCCTCTTTCTGGCGGTGCTGCCTTGCTCACAGGCATGGTCGGCACCGGCGCAGCAGCGCTTCAACGACTGGCAGGTCACCTGTAATAACCAAAATTTCTGCGTCACCCGCAACGTGGGGCTGCATTATGGTCTGGTGATGACCCTCAGCCGCAGCGCCGGGGCGGCTACTGACGCCAGCCTGCGTATCGAACTGGGCGGCACCGGCAATCCGGTGGCGACGCTCGCGCCGATAGCGCCGCGCCTGCTGCTGGATGGTAAACCGCTGTCCCTGACCGACAAGCGCTGGCGCATTGAAGATAAACTCATTAAAACCGACGACAGCGTGACGATCGATGCCTTCCTTCAGCGGGTCCAGGAGGGAAAAACCCTCTCGCTGGCCAACGGCCTGCAGACCATCTCCCTGCAGGGGCTGAAAGCGGCCCTGTTATTTATCGACGCCCGGCAAAAGCGGGTGGGCAGCGAAACGGCCTGGGTCGGCAAAGGGGAGGAGCCGCCGCTCAGCGTACCGCCGGCGCCGGCGCTGCGCGCGGTGGCGAGCGCGGTCACGGCGCAGTCGCCGCTGGGACGTGATGAACTCAACGATCTGATGGACTACGGCAATGAGCGGATGAGCAACAGCAACTGCTCCCTCGATCCGTTCCGCCGCGAAATTCGCGTCACTGCGCTGACGGATGACAAAGTGCTGCTGATGACCAGCTGCGAATCCGGGGCGTACAACACCGTCTGGCTGGCCTGGCTGGTCTCCCGCCAGCGCCCGTATGTCGCCCGTCAGGTGCGGCTGACGCTGCCATTTCAGCCGCCCGGCGAGGCGCCGCGGGAGATTGAGCTGATTAACGCCAGCTATGATGACCGTCGTCATGAGCTGGTGACCCTGGACAAGGGGCGCGCGTCTGGCGATTGCGGGATCCAGACCCGCTGGCGTTTTGACGGCCAGCGGTTCAGCCTCTCCCGTTACGCACAGCAGCCGACGTGCGACAACTGGCAGGGGCCAGATGCCTGGCCCACGCTGTGGATCACCCGTTAAGCACCTGTTCGGCGGTGGCGACGATATGGTCGACCGTAAAGCCAAAGAACGGGAACAGCTGCTCCGCCGGGGCGGATTCACCGTAGCCGGTCATGCCGACGATCTTGCCTTTTAAGCCGACATATTTATACCAGTAGTCCGCTATCCCGGCCTCGACGGCCACCCGGGCGCTGACGTCCGACGGCAGCACCGACTCGCGCCAGGCCTCGTCCTGAGCGTCAAACACGTCGGTGGAGGGGAGCGAAACCACCCGCACATTCACTCCATTGGCCAACAGTTTTTCCGCCGCCAGGACGGTTATTTCCACTTCCGAGCCGGTGGCGATGAGGATCAGGTCGGGTTTGCCGCCGGCATCCTTCAGCACGTAGCCGCCCCGGGCGATATCCTGAACCTGTTGCGGGGTACGCGGCATCTGCGCCAGGTTTTGTCGCGACAGGATCAGCGCCGTCGGTCCGCCCTGACGCGCAATGGCCGCCTGCCAGGCGACGGCGGTCTCCACCTGGTCGCAAGGGCGCCAGGTGCTGAAGTTGGGCGTCAGTCGCAGACTGGCCAGCTGTTCCACCGCCTGGTGGGTCGGACCGTCTTCCCCAAGACCGATGGAGTCATGGGTATAGACCATGATCTGCCGGGCCTTCATCAGGGCCGCCATGCGCGCGGCGTTGCGGGCGTATTCCACAAACATCAGAAAGGTCGAGGTATAGGGAATGAAGCCCCCGTGCAGGGCGATGCCGTTGGCCACCGCGGTCATGCCGAATTCGCGCACGCCGTAGTGAATATAGTTGCCGGCGGCATCCTCTTTAATCGATGTCGAGCCAGACCAGATGGTCAGGTTACTCGGCGCGAGATCCGCCGAACCGCCCAGCAGCTCCGGGAGGTGGGGGCCGTACGCGTTCAGCGCATTCTGCGAGGCTTTACGGCTGGCGATCTTCGCCGGCTCGGCCTGCAGCTTCGCCACGTAGTCACGCGCCGTCGCGGCAAAATCTTCCGGCAGGGCGCCTGCCATGCGACGGGTCAGCTCAGCGGCCAGTTTGGGGAACTGCTGCTGGTAGGCGGCGAATTTCTCGTTCCAGGCGTGCTCGGCTTTTTCGCCGCGTGGCCGCGCATCCCAGCCCTGATAGATCTCTTTCGGGATCTCAAAGGGCGGATATTTCCAGCCCAGCTGCTGGCGGGCCAGGGCCACCTCTTTTTCACCCAGCGCCGCGCCGTGCGACTCCTCTGAGCCGGCTTTGTTGGGCGAACCGAAGCCGATGATGGTCCGACAGATGATCAGCGACGGCTTATCTTTCACCGCCTGCGCTTCCGTAATGGCTTGTTTGATGGCCTGCGGATCGTGGCCGTCGATATCGCCGATCACATGCCAGTGGTAGGCGCGGAAGCGTTCCGCTGTATCGTCGGAAAACCAGCCTTCGGTTTTGCCGTCGATGGAGATGCCGTTGTGATCGTAAAAACCGATCAGCTTGCCCAGTCCGAGCGTGCCTGCCAGCGAACAGGCCTCATGGGAGATCCCCTCCATCAGACAGCCATCGCCCATGAAAACCCAGGTGTGATGGTCGATAATCTCATGACCGGGGCGGTTAAACTGCGCCGCCAGGGTGCGTTCGGCAATGGCCATACCGACGGCGTTCGCCAGCCCCTGGCCCAGCGGGCCTGTGGTGGTCTCCACCCCGGGGGTATAGCCATGCTCCGGGTGACCCGGCGTTTTAGAGTGCAGCTGGCGGAACTGCTTCAGCTCTGACAGCGGCAGATCGTAGCCGGTCAGGTGCAGCAGACTGTAGAGCAGCATCGACGCGTGGCCGTTGGACAGAATAAAGCGGTCGCGGTCCACCCAGCCAGGGTTCTGCGGATTGTGCTTAAGAAAATCGTTCCACAGCACTTCGGCAATATCTGCCATCCCCATTGGCGCACCGGGGTGGCCGGAATTGGCTTTCTGCACCGCGTCCATACTCAGGGCGCGGATGGCGTTGGCAAGCTCTCTTCGGGACATAGTTTTCTCCGTGAGACTAAAGTGACAGTTTGGCGGCAAGCAGATCTTCCAGTTTGCGTTGATCGACGGCGAACAGGCGGATACCCTCTGCCAGCTTTTCGACCGCCATAGGATCCTGATTATGTTCCCAGCGGAACTCCGCCTCGCTGAGCGGCACCGGGCGCGGCAGGATCTGGCTGGCAGGGATCAGTTTGCGCACCACCGGGGCGTCGCTGGCCTGCAGCTCTTTTAATAAAGGCGGGGCGATGGTCAGGCGGTCGCAGCCGACCAGGGCGAGGATCTGCTCGGTGCGGCGGAAGCTGGCGCCCATCACGATGGTGTTGTATTTATGCTGTTTGAAGTAGTCATAGATATTGCGCACGGATTTCACTCCTGGATCTTCCTCAACCACGTAAGGATCCAGCGGTTTGCGCGCCTGATACCAGTCATAAATACGCCCGACGAAAGGGGAGATCAGATAGACCCCGGCTTCGGCGCAGGCCCGGGCCTGGGCGAAGGAAAACAGCAGCGTCAGGTTGCAGTGGATCCCCTCTTTTTCCAGCGTTTCGGCGGCGCGGATCCCCTCCCAGGTGGAGGCCAGCTTGATCAGGATCCGTGACTTATCAATGCCCATCTCCTGATACAGCGCCACCAGATGGCGTGCCTTCTCGATACTCTTCTCCCGGTTGAAGGAGATCCGGGCGTCCACCTCGGTGGAGACACGGCCAGGAATGCTTTTGAGGATCTCCGCGCCAAAATTGACCGCCAGCTTATCGCAGGCGTGAGTTACCTGCGCTTCGCGGCTGCCTCCTTGCTTTTTGGCCCAGGCGATCGCGTCGTCGATGAGTCCGCTATAGGACGCCAGCCCGGCGGCCTTCAGCAGCAGGGAGGGGTTGGTGGTGGCATCTTCCGGATGGTAGTGGCGGATGGATTCGATGTCGCCGCTGTCGGCGACCACGGTGGTGAACTGCTTAATACTGTCTAGCTGATTCATGGATAAGTCCTCCTGGAACAAGGTGTTACATGAGTGCTTGCCGGTATGCGGTATAAATATTGATGAGGTACATAACCAAAAAGCATAGCAGACGGGGCTATTATTGGCGGCGAATCCGGGTAACATAACCGCTATAAATTGATAACAACCAGATCATAGCGATGGCCAGAGTTTGGCGGTGTTCAAAGTTTATCGCCCCGCCAGGAGGGATACTGTCTGCCACTGAAAGGTGAACGACAGGATGGTCATCACGCTTTTTCCCTACGAACGATACGTGAAAGAAAGGAATATAAAATGGATGAGCAGTTAAAACAGAGCGCCCTCGACTTCCACGAATTTCCGGTTCCCGGAAAAATCCAGGTCTCGCCGACCAAACCTCTCGCCACCCAGCGCGATCTGGCGCTGGCCTACTCGCCGGGCGTCGCGGCCCCCTGTCTGGAAATCGAAAAAGATCCGCTGGCGGCCTACAAATATACCGCCCGCGGCAACCTGGTGGCGGTCGTCTCCAACGGCACCGCGGTGCTGGGGCTTGGCAACATCGGCGCCCTGGCCGGCAAACCGGTAATGGAGGGCAAAGGCGTCCTGTTTAAGAAATTTGCCGGCATCGATGTGTTTGATATCGAAGTCGATGAGCTGGACCCGGACAAATTCATTAACGTCGTCGCCGCCCTCGAGCCGACCTTCGGCGGCATTAACCTCGAAGATATTAAAGCGCCGGAGTGTTTCTACATTGAGCAGCAGCTGCGCGAGCGGATGAATATTCCGGTGTTCCATGACGATCAGCACGGCACGGCGATCATCAGCACCGCGGCGATCCTCAACGGCCTGCGCGTCGTTGAGAAGAATCTGTCCGACGTGCGGATGGTGGTCTCCGGCGCGGGTGCGGCGGCTATCGCCTGCATGAACCTGCTGGTGGCGCTGGGGATGCAAAAGCACAACATCGTGGTCTGCGATTCGAAAGGCGTTATCTACAAGGATCGTGAGCCGAACATGGCGGAAACCAAAGCGGCCTACGCGGTGGAAGACGACGGCAAACGCACCCTCGATGACGTGATCGACGGCGCGGACATTTTCCTCGGCTGCTCTGGTCCGAAAGTGCTGACCCCGGAGATGGTGAAGAAGATGGCGCGCGCGCCGCTGATCCTCGCCCTGGCCAACCCGGAGCCGGAAATTCTGCCGCCGCTGGCGAAGCAGGTCCGCGATGACGCCATCATCTGCACCGGCCGCTCCGACTACCCTAACCAGGTCAACAACGTCCTCTGCTTCCCGTTCATCTTCCGCGGCGCGCTGGACGTCGGCGCGACGGCGATCAACGAAGAGATGAAGCTGGCGGCGGTGCATGCCATTGCCGAGCTGGCCCACGCCGAGCAGAGCGAAGTGGTGGCCTCCGCCTACGGCGATCAGGATTTAAGCTTTGGCCCGGACTACATTATTCCGAAACCGTTCGATCCGCGGCTGATCGTCAAGATCGCCCCCGCGGTGGCGAAGGCGGCGATGGACTCCGGCGTGGCGACGCGCCCGATCGCCGATTTTGACGCCTATATCGAGAAGCTGAGCGAGTTCGTCTATAAGACCAACCTGTTTATGAAGCCTATCTTCTCTCAGGCGCGCAAAGAGCCGAAGCGCGTGGTGCTGGCGGAAGGGGAGGAGACCCGGGTGCTGCACGCCACCCAGGAGCTGGTGTCGCTGGGGCTGGCCAAACCGATTCTGGTGGGGCGCCCGAGCGTGATTGAAATGCGCATCCAGAAGCTGGGCCTGCAGATCAAGGCCGGCGTTGACTTCGAGATCGTCAATAATGAATCCGACCCGCGGTTTAAAGAGTACTGGAGCGAGTACTACCAGCTGATGAAACGCCGCGGCATTACCCAGGAGCAGGCGCAGCGGGCGGTGATTAGCAACACCACGGTGATTGGCGCCATCATGGTTCACCGTGGCGAAGCGGATGCGATGATCTGCGGCACCATTGGCGAGTACCACGACCACTACCGCGTGGTGCAGCCGCTGTTCGGCTATCGCGACGGCGTCAGCACCGCCGGGGCGATGAACGCGCTGCTGCTGCCGAGCGGCAACACCTTTATCGCTGACACCTATGTCAATCACGATCCATCGCCGGAAGAGCTGGCGGAGATCACCCTGATGGCGGCGGAAAGCGTGCGTCGCTTTGGTATCGAACCGCGGGTGGCGTTGCTGTCGCATTCCAACTTTGGCTCTGCCGACTGCCCGTCCGCCAGCAAGATGCGCAGAACCCTTGAGCTGGTGAAGGCGCGCGCGCCGGAGCTGATGATCGATGGCGAAATGCATGGCGACGCCGCGCTGGTGGAAAGCATTCGCAACGATCGCATGCCGGACAGCCCGCTGAAGGGGTCGGCCAATATTCTGGTGATGCCGAATATGGAAGCCGCACGGATCAGCTATAACCTGCTGCGCGTCTCCAGTTCGGAAGGGGTCACCGTCGGGCCGGTGCTGATGGGGGTAGCGAAGCCGGTGCATATCCTGACGCCGATCGCCTCTGTGCGTCGCATCGTGAATATGGTGGCGCTGGCGGTTGTCGAAGCGCAAACCGAACCGCTGTAAACGTCATAAAAAAGCCCCGGTACTCCGGGGCTTTTTGCTCTGATTTGGCGTCGCTCAGATCCAGGCTTTCACTTTAATAAACTCGTTCAGCGCCGCCTCAGGGCTGCCGGCCTCCGGCTGGTAATCATATTCCCAGCGTACCAGCGGCGGCATCGACATCAGAATAGATTCCGTCCTACCGCCGGTCTGCAGACCGAACAGGGTGCCACGGTCCCAGACCAGATTGAATTCGACGTAGCGGCCGCGGCGATAGAGCTGAAAATGGCGCTCACGCTCGCCGTACGGCGTGGCTTTTCGGCGTTCGACGATGGGTAAATAGGCGTCAGCGTAACCGTTACCCACTGCCTGCATAAAGGCGAAGCAGTGGTCAAAATCCGGGGTGTTCAGGTCGTCAAAGAACAGACCGCCAATCCCGCGCTGTTCCTGGCGGTGCTTCAGATAGAAATAATCATCGCACCATTTTTTATAGCGCGGATAGACGGCTTCGCCGAACGGCAGACACAGATCGCGGGCGGTACGATGCCAGTGGACGGCATCCTCTTCAAAGCCGTAGTAAGGGGTTAAATCAAAGCCGCCGCCGAACCACCACACCGGCTCGGCGCCAGGCTTTTCGGCAATAAAGAACCGCACGTTGGCGTGGCTGGTGGGCACATAGGGGTTCAGCGGATGGACCACCAGCGAGACGCCCATGGCTTCAAAGCTGCGTCCGGCCAGCTCCGGGCGGTGGGCGGTGGCGGAGGCTGGCATGGCGTCGCCGTGGACATGGGAAAAGTTGACCCCCGCCTGCTCGAACACATTGCCGTCGCGCAGCACCCGGCTGCGTCCGCCGCCGCCGCCTTCCCGCTGCCAGGCGTCTTCAATAAACGGCGCGCCATCCACGGCGCTTAGCTGCTGACAGAGGCTGTCCTGCAGCTGGAGCAGAAAAGTTTTAACCTGCGCGGCATCGGGTTTCATTAACGTCTCTTCGAATGGGCTTTCTGGTTATCGAACCAGTGGAAATAGCTGATAATGCCGTTGGCAATCGCGGTGGCGATTTTCTGCCGGAAGGCGGTGGTGCCGAGCAGTTTTTCCTCGTTCGGGTTCGTAATGAACGAGGTTTCCACCAGCACGGACGGTATAGACGGCGACTTCAGCACCACGAACGCCGCCTGTTCGGTATTGCGGCTGTGCAGCTTATGCACCGGCTTGATCTTTTTCAGGATATGCGAGCCCAGCGTCAGGCTGTTTTTAATGGTGTCGGTCTGTACCAGATCGAACAGCACCTGCTGCAGCAGATGGTCTTTATCCGTCGCTTTCTTACCGGCGACCTCGTCGGCGCGGTTTTCGCGATCGGAGAGGTATTTCGCCATGGCGCTACTGGCGCCGCGGTTTGACAGAGCGAACACCGAGGCGCCGGCAGCGCTCGGGTTGGTGAAGCCATCGGCGTGGATCGACATAAACAGATCGGCGCCGTGCTGATGGGCAATCTCCACGCGGTCATACAGCGGGATAAAGGTATCGCCGGTGCGGGTCAGGCGGGCGTCAATGCCGTTGCTGCGCAAGATGCTGCGCACGTTCTTAGCGATCGCCAGCACCACATGCTTCTCTTTCGAGCCATTATGGCCGATAGCCCCGGTGTCGATGCCGCCGTGGCCCGGGTCGAGCATCACAATGCGGCGTGCGCCGGCCTTTTTGGCGGCGGGTTTGCTGTGTCCATTTGATGTTTTCAGTGGCTGCTCTTTTGCGCTGACCTGTGCAGTGACGCCGCTCAGCGTCATGGCAGCCAGCCCGGCTTTCAGCACCTGACGGCGCGAAGCAAGTATTTTTAAGGGTTTAAAAGTGCTCATTCGGCCTGAATTGTAAACAAGTGATGTCCAATGTTATATCGTATCGCGTTTGCCGTTACGACCATTCAAAATAAGAATTGTTTTACTTTTCATTTCAATACATGACAAAGTCATATTATGCCATTTTTTGTCGCTGATTTCGCCTGATATTGGCTATCAGTCATATTCGCGCCATAATCACTGTTTTTAACCGTCAATGGTGGGGAATACCATGGAGATTCGCGTTTTTCGCCAGCAGGATTTCGAAGAGGTTGTGACGCTGTGGGAGCGTTGCGATCTGCTGCGTCCCTGGAACGATCCGGAGATGGATATTGAGCGCAAGCTGAATCACGATGTCAGCCTGTTTCTGGTGGCGGAAGTGAACGGCGAAGTCGTCGGTACGGTGATGGGCGGATATGACGGCCATCGCGGGTCGGCCTACTATCTGGGCGTCCATCCTGAATATCGCGGTCGGGGGATCGCGAACGCGCTGCTCAACCGTCTGGAGAAAAAGCTGATTGCTCGCGGCTGCCCGAAAATCAATATTATGGTCCGCGAGGACAACGACGTGGTGCAGGGGATGTACGAGCGGCTGGGCTATGAGTACGCCGATGTCCTGACCCTGGGCAAACGCCTGATTGAAGATGAAGAATACTGAGTTTATCCCCGCCGATTTTGATGCCCATGGCCGTCTGCGTCTGCCTTTCCTTTTCTGGTGCGTGCTGTTGTTACAGGCCCGCACCTGGGTGCTGTTCTTGATGGCCGGCGCGTCGCGTCAGCAGGGCGACGCGATTCTTAATCTGTTCTATCCCGATCACGACCGCTTCTGGCTCGGTCTACTCCCCGGCGTGCCGGCGGTGCTGGCCTTTCTGCTTAGCGGCTATCGTCAGCGCCTACCGCGCCTTTGGCGGGCGATGCGCTGGCTGTTGGTGTTATCGCAAGTGCTGCTGTTGCTGTGGCAGCCGATGCTATGGCTGAGCGGCGAATCTCCCTCCTCGCTGACCATCGGACTGCTGGCGGCGGATGGTTATGCCCTGTGGTGGCTGGCGACCAGCCGTCGCCTCGGCGCCTGTTTTCGCCAGACCACCTTTTAATGGCACTTTTTGCCGATCGTGAACTCCAACATGCGTTGAATGACTCAGAAAGGATTGTGATATGAAATCGCTACGTGTAATGCTCTGCGCGCTTCCGCTGGCGCTGACCGGCTGCTCAACGATGAGCGCGGTCAACTGGTCGGCGGCCTATCCGTGGAACTGGTTTGGTTCTTCCACCGAGGTGACCGAGCAGGGGGTGGGGAAACTGACGGCGTCCACGCCGCTCAACGAACAGGCCATTAGCGATGCGCTGGGGAGCGACTACCGTTTGCGCAGCGGAATGAAGACCGATAAGGGGAATATCGTCCACTACTTTGAAGCGCTGAAAGACAACAGCGTGGCGCTGACCATCAATGGCGACAACGGCGCCATCAGCCGGATTGACGTCCGCGATGCCGAAATCAAAACCGCCAGCGGCGTGAAAATCGGCACACCGTTCAGCGACCTGTACAGCAAAGCCTTCGGCAACTGCCAGAAAGGCAGCAATGACAATGGCGTGGTCGTCGAGTGTCAGGCCGAGGGGAGCCAGCATATCAGTTACGCCTTCACCGGTCACTGGAGCGGCCCGGACGAGCTGATGCCCTCCGACGATACGCTGAAAAACTGGAAGGTCAGCAAAATTATCTGGCGTCGCTAAATTGATCTGAAGAGACACGATGGCCCTGAAAAACGGTTACAATGGCGCGTTAGCAACGCGACAGCGTTGTAGTTGCATCATTTCAGGAGGAGCGATGTCTCAGGTTCAGAGCGGCATTTTGCCGGAACATTGCCGCGCGGCGATTTGGATTGAAGCCAATATCAAAGGGGACGTTAACGCCCTGCGCGAAGCGAGCAAAAATTTTGTCGATAACGTGGCCACCTTCCAGGCTAAATTCCCCGACGCTAAACTCGGTGCGGTGGTGGCGTTCGGCAATACCGTCTGGCGTCAGCTGAGCGGCGGCGAAGGGGCGGAGGAGTTAAAAGATTTTCCGGTCTACGGCAAAGGGCTGGCGCCATCCACCCAGTATGACCTGCTGATTCATATTTTATCCGCCCGCCATGAAGTGAACTTCTCGGTGGCGCAGGCCGCGCTGGCCGCCTTTGGCGACGCTATCGAGGTGAAAGAAGAGATCCACGGCTTCCGCTGGGTGGAAGAGCGTGACCTCAGCGGCTTCGTCGACGGCACCGAAAACCCGGCGGGGGAAGAAACCCGTCGTGAAGTGGCGGTGATCAAAGACGGCGTGGACGCGGGCGGCAGCTACGTATTCGTCCAGCGCTGGGAGCATAATCTCAAACAGCTGAACCGCATGAGCGTGCCGGATCAGGAGATGATGATTGGCCGCACCAAGAATGCCAACGAAGAGATCGATGGCGACGCACGTCCGGTCACGTCTCACCTGAGCCGCGTTGACTTAAAAGAAGATGGCAAAGGGCTGAAAATCGTCCGCCAGAGCCTGCCGTATGGCACCGCCAGCGGTACCCATGGCCTCTATTTTTGCGCCTACTGCGCGCGTCTGTACAACATCGAGCAGCAGCTGCTGAGCATGTTCGGCGATACCGACGGCAAACGCGACGCGATGCTGCGCTTCACCAAACCGGTGACCGGCGGCTATTACTTCGCGCCGTCCCTGGAGCGTATTCAGGCGCTGTAATGCTTTCCCCTCACCCTAACCCTCTCCCTGAGGGAGAGCGCCGGGGTGAGGGGGAGAGTTCCTCGAGCGTGCGCAGGATCACCTGCAGCACGCCGGTTTCGTTCCGGTCATACTTGTTATTCCAGAAGCGTAAAACGGTCCAGCCCTGCTGCTTAAGCCATGTTGTGCGCCGGGCATCGTATTCAGTCCGGCTGTCATGCTGGCCGCCGGCGAGCTCAATCACCAGGCAAAATCTTGAATATAGGGTCCAGCGGGATGCTGGCGGCGAAACTTGTAGCTGGCAAAACGGCGATCGCGCAGCTGGTGCCACAGGCGGCGCTCCTGCGGCGTCAGGTGGCGGCGCAACTGCCGGGCGTCATTTGTGCTGTTTTCCATTAACAAAGTGTGCCACGCTGTTCGCCCCTCGTCCGATTTCATCACCTTATTTGCCAGCCGCTTTCAGCTAAGCTTTGCCAGGTGCTTATTCCCTTTTCGACTTCCAAATCGCCAAACGGTATATAAAACCGTTACTCCTTTCGCACCCGTTATAAATATGATGATCATCAGTAAATGATCATTTTTGATAAGGGTGCGCAATGGCCGTTAAATCACTGAAAAAAGGATATCTGGCGCTGGCGGCTTCCATGCTGCTGGTGGCGCAGGCGCAGGCGACGGAGCTGCTGAACAGCTCCTATGATGTCTCCCGCGAGCTGTTTGCCGCCCTTAACCCGCCTTTTGAGCAGCAGTGGGCGAAGGACAATGGCGGGGACAAGCTGACCATCAAGCAGTCGCATGCTGGCTCGTCCAAGCAGGCGCTGGCGATCCTGCAGGGCCTGAAGGCGGACGTGGTGACCTACAACCAGGTGACGGACGTGCAGATCCTGCATGACAAAGGCAACCTGATCCCGGCCGACTGGCAAAGCCGCCTGCCGAACAACAGCTCGCCGTTCTATTCGACGATGGGCTTCCTGGTGCGCAAAGGCAACCCGAAAAACATTCATGACTGGAATGACCTGGTCCGCTCTGACGTTAAGCTGATCTTCCCGAACCCGAAAACCTCGGGCAACGCGCGGTATACCTACCTGGCGGCCTGGGGCGCGGCGGATAAAGCCGACGGCGGCGATAAAGCCAAAACCGAACAGTTTATGACCCAGTTCCTGAAGAACGTCGAAGTCTTCGACACCGGCGGACGCGGGGCGACCACCACCTTCGCCGAGCGCGGCCTGGGCGATGTGCTGATCAGCTTCGAGTCGGAAGTGAACAATATTCGCAAGCAGTATGAGGCGCAGGGATTTGAAGTGGTGATCCCGAAAACCAACATTCTGGCGGAGTTCCCGGTGGCCTGGGTGGATAAAAACGTCAAAGCCAACGGCACGGAAAAGGCGGCGAAGGCCTACCTGAACTGGCTCTACAGTCCGCAGGCGCAGACCATCATTACCGACTACTACTATCGGGTAAACAACCCGAAAGTGATGGATTCGCTGAAGGATAAATTCCCGCAGACCGAACTGTTCCGCGTGGAGGAAAAGTTTGGATCCTGGCCTGAGGTGATGAAAACCCACTTCGCCAGCGGCGGCGAACTGGACAAACTGCTGGCGGCGGGGCGTAAGTAATGTTTGCTGTGTCGTCCAAGCGCGTGCTGCCGGGCTTTACCCTGAGCCTCGGCACCAGCCTGCTGTTTGTCTGTCTGATTTTGTTATTACCGCTCAGCGCGCTGGTGATGCAGCTGGCGCAGATGAGCTGGGCGCAGTACTGGGATGTGATCACCAACCCGCAGGTGGTGGCGGCCTATAAGGTGACGCTGCTGTCGGCGTTCGTGGCCTCGATTTTTAACGGCGTCTTCGGCCTGCTGATGGCGTGGATCCTTACCCGCTATCGTTTTCCGGGCCGCACGCTGCTGGATGCCTTAATGGATCTGCCGTTTGCGCTGCCGACGGCGGTGGCCGGCCTGACCCTGGCTTCGCTGTTTTCGGTTAACGGCATTTACGGGGAATGGCTGGCGAAGTTCGATATTAAAGTGACCTATACCTGGCTCGGTATCGCCGTGGCGATGGCGTTCACCAGCATCCCCTTCGTGGTACGTACCGTGCAGCCGGTGCTGGAAGAGCTGGGACCGGAATATGAAGAAGCAGCGGAAACGCTGGGCGCTACGCGCTGGCAGAGCTTCCGCAAGGTGGTGCTGCCGGAGCTGTCGCCAGCGCTGCTGGCGGGCATTGCCCTGTCGTTTACCCGCAGCCTCGGCGAATTTGGCGCGGTGATTTTTATCGCCGGCAACATCGCGTGGAAGACGGAAGTGACGTCGCTGATGATCTTTATTCGACTGCAGGAGTTTGACTATCCGGCGGCGAGCGCCATCGCCTCGGTGATCCTGGCCGCCTCACTGCTGCTGCTGTTTTCCATCAATACCCTGCAGAGTCGCTTTGGTCGACGCGTGGTAGGTCACTAATGGCGGAAGTTACTCAATTGAAACGCTACGACGCGCCCCGCATCAACTGGGGAAAATGGTTTCTGATTGGCGTCGGGATGCTGGTCTCCGCCTTCATCCTCGTGGTGCCGATGCTTTACATCTTTATCCAGGCCTTCAGCAAAGGGTTAATGCCGGTGCTGGAAAACCTGGCCAATCCGGACATGCTCCACGCCATCTGGCTGACGGTGATGATCGCCTTGATTACCGTGCCGGTGAACCTGGTGTTTGGGACCTTGCTGGCCTGGCTGGTCACGCGCTTTACGTTCCCGGGACGCCAGCTGCTATTGACGATGCTGGATATCCCGTTCGCTGTCTCGCCGGTGGTAGCCGGTCTGGTTTATCTGCTGTTCTACGGCTCTAACGGTCCGCTGGGCGGCTGGCTTGATGCGCATAACCTGCAAATCATGTTCGCCTGGCCGGGCATGGTGCTGGCGACGATCTTTGTCACCTGTCCGTTTGTGGTGCGTGAGCTGGTGCCGGTGATGATGAGTCAGGGCAGTCATGAAGATGAGGCGGCGGTCTTGCTGGGCGCTTCCGGCTGGCAGATGTTCCGCCGGGTGACGCTGCCCAATATTCGCTGGGCGCTGCTGTACGGCGTGGTGTTGACCAACGCCCGCGCCATCGGCGAATTCGGCGCGGTATCGGTGGTCTCCGGTTCGATCCGCGGAGAAACGCTGTCGCTGCCGCTGCAAATTGAATTACTGGAGCAGGATTACAACACCGTCGGCTCGTTTACCGCCGCGGCCCTGCTGACGTTAATGGCTATTCTGACCCTGTTTTTAAAGAGTATGTTGCAATGGCGTCTGGCCAATCAGGAAAAACGCGCGCAACAGGAGGGAAATCATGAGCATTGAGATTGCCAATATTAAGAAATCGTTTGGTCGCACCCAGGTGCTGAATGATATCTCGCTGGATATCCCTTCCGGACAAATGGTTGCGCTGCTGGGGCCTTCCGGCTCCGGGAAAACGACCCTGCTGCGGATTATCGCCGGGCTGGAGCATCAGACCAGCGGTCATATCCGCTTCCACGGTACCGACGTCAGCCGGATGCACGCCCGCGACCGTAAAGTGGGCTTCGTCTTCCAGCACTATGCGCTGTTCCGCCATATGACCGTGTTCGATAACATCGCCTTTGGCCTGACCGTGCTGCCGCGCCGCGAACGACCCAACGCCGCGGCGATTAAAGCCAAAGTGACCAAACTGCTGGAGATGGTGCAACTGGCTCACCTGGCGGATCGCTATCCGGCGCAGCTGTCCGGTGGTCAGAAACAGCGCGTGGCGCTGGCGCGCGCCCTGGCGGTAGAGCCGCAAATTCTGCTGCTGGATGAACCTTTCGGCGCGCTGGATGCGCAGGTGCGTAAAGAGCTGCGCCGCTGGCTGCGTCAGCTGCATGAAGAGCTGAAATTTACCAGCGTGTTCGTCACCCACGATCAGGAAGAGGCGATGGAAGTTGCCGACCGGGTGGTGGTGATGAGCCAGGGCAACATCGAACAGGCCGATGCGCCTGAACGCGTGTGGCGTGAGCCGTCGACCCGCTTCGTGCTGGAGTTCATGGGGGAAGTGAATCGCCTGCAGGGGGTTATCCGCGGCGGACAGTTCCACGTTGGCGCTCACCGCTGGCCGTTAGGCTATACCCCGGCATACCAGGGGCCGGTGGATCTGTTCCTGCGTCCGTGGGAAGTGGACATCAGCCGCCGAACCAGCCTGGATTCGCCGCTGCCGGTGCAGGTCCTGGAGGCCAGCCCGAAAGGTCACTACACCCAATTAGTCGTCCAGCCTCTGGGGTGGTATGACGAACCGCTGAGCGTGGTGTTAACGGGCGATGAGGCGCCGTCCCGCGGCGAACGGCTGTTCGTCGGGCTGCAAAACGCGCGCCTGTACAACGGTACCGAGCGTATCGAGCCGCGCGGCGAGCTTGCTCTGGCGCAGTCGGCCTGATAGCTTAAATCCATGTGCTTTTGCCGGGTGACGCTGTGCTTACCCGGTCTGGAATTATCACGCGTCTGGTAGGCCGGGTAAGCGAAGCGCCGCCCGGCTTTTTTATTGAGTAAAAATCGTGAATACACTCGAACAC
Organism: Klebsiella sp. V115_8; assembly: GCF_029967715.1. Classification (NCBI taxonomy): domain Bacteria; kingdom Pseudomonadati; phylum Pseudomonadota; class Gammaproteobacteria; order Enterobacterales; family Enterobacteriaceae; genus Klebsiella; species Klebsiella sp. V115_8. The sequence continues at coordinate 14,841 of NZ_JASCAR010000025.1, read as the reverse complement.
ACCATCGGCAACACCCCTCTGGTCAGGCTTCAGCGTCTGGGGCCGGACAATGGCAGCGAAATCTGGGTCAAACTTGAAGGCAATAATCCAGCCGGTTCGGTGAAAGATCGCGCTGCGCTGTCGATGATCGTTGAAGCGGAAAAGCGGGGCGAAATTCAGCCCGGCGACGTGCTAATTGAAGCGACCAGCGGCAACACCGGTATCGCGCTGGCGATGATCGCCGCGCTGAAAGGCTACCGGATGAAGCTGCTGATGCCCGACAACATGAGCCAGGAGCGCCGGGCCGCGATGCGCGCCTATGGCGCCGAGCTGATCCTGGTCACCAAAGAGCAGGGGATGGAGGGGGCCCGCGACCTGGCCCTGGAGATGGCTCAGCGCGGGGAGGGCAAACTGCTCGATCAGTTCAACAACCCGGACAACCCCTACGCCCACTACACTACCACCGGGCCGGAAATCTGGCAGCAGACCGCGGGGCGTATCACCCACTTTGTCTCCAGTATGGGGACCACCGGCACCATTACCGGCGTGTCACGTTTTCTGCGCGAACAGAGTAAACCGGTGACCATTGTCGGCCTGCAGCCGGAGGAGGGCAGCAGTATTCCCGGGATACGCCGCTGGCCGGCAGAGTATATGCCGGGGATCTTTAACGCTTCGCTGGTGGATGCGGTGCTGGATATTCATCAGCAGGATGCCGAGAACACCATGCGTCAGCTGGCGGTACAGGAAGGCATTTTCTGCGGCGTCAGCTCTGGCGGCGCGGTAGCCGGGGCGTTACGTATCGCTCGCGAAAACCCAGGCGCGGTGGTGGTGGCGATCGTCTGCGATCGCGGCGATCGCTACCTCTCCACCGGCGTGTTCGGCGAGGAACACTTTAGCCAGGGAGCGGGTATTTAATCATCGAGCAGGTCGGTGCCGTAGGAGTTATCGACGGTGCACAGCCAGCGCTCGCCCTGCTTCTGAAAGACATAGGTTGCGCGTCGCGTAACCTGTGTTATCCCCTGTGCCGTCGGGATATCCAGCCGGGTCTCCATAATCACCAGCGCATTGCCGCCGCCCTCGATGACCTCCATTTTCCCCTGAGTCACGATCAGCCGGTGCTGGAAATAGTCGGCAATGGCGATAAACGCTTTGCGGATATTCTCTTTCCCTCTGACCACCATGCCCGGTTTGACGACCAGCGCGGCGTCTTCCGCGTAATAGCCCATCAGGGTATCGTAATCTTCCTGCGAGATAGCGCGGTCGCAGGCCTCAATGACTGTTTTTAGCGTCAGGTCAATGTGATGCATCTCTGGTGCTCCTTATTGTGAGCGATTTGTCAGCCACCGAGAGCGTTGTATCCGTCTCGACGTTCCGGTCATGCAGGTAAGACTACGCCTGTTTTCGTTTAATTTTTCAGTAATTTGTCGACAGCTGCCATCCCTCCCCGATGCGTTCGGCGCACTGCCTGCGTCAGGGGGCGTCTAACACCTGGGCTATATCGGCCGCCAGGCGGGCAATTTCAGCATCGCTCAGGCGACCCAGCGACAGGCGTAGCCCGTGGGAGGGCGTACGGATGCCAAACACCTCCCCCTCGCGGACCAGCCAGCCGGCGCGGGCCAGGCGTAAGGCGTAGGGTTGGCTCGCCGTTGGCAGCGGCAGCCAGAAATTGAGGCCATCGCCAGGCGCAGCATGACTGTCGCCGTGCCGGGCCAGCGCTGCCGCCAGTTTCTCATTCTGTTGCCGATAGTGACGGCGGGTCTCCGTCATCGAGGCGATAAACGCCTTATCGGTGAGACAGGCCAGCGTCAGATCCTGCAGCAGATGGCTGACCCACTGGCTGCCGGCGTTAAGCCGCAGGCGCAGCGCGGAGGAGGTGTCGACATCGCTGGCGATAAAAGCCAGCCGCAGGTCTGGCCCGAGGGTTTTTGACATCGAACGCACCACCGCCCAGCATTGGGTGCTCGCTGGCAGAGGAGAAAACCAGGGCGTGGCCGACAGCAGGGCAAAATGGTCATCGACGATCGCCAGTACCTGCGGATAGCGGGCCAGCACCTCCCGCAGGGCATGCGCCCGGGTTTCCGTCAGGCTACAGCCGGTAGGATTGTGCGCGCGCGGGGTCAAGATCACCGCCCGCGCGCCGTTGCGTAACGCCTCCTCCAGCCCGTCTGGATCCATCCCCTCGGCATCCACCGCCACCGGGCAGGGGGTAAAGCCAGCGTAACGCACCATATTGATGCTGCTGAGAAAACAGGGATCTTCAACCACCACGCCGTCGCCGGGGAGCAGCAAGGCGCACAGCAGACGCTCCAGCGCGTCAATCGCCCCGCTGGCGAGATTCAGGGCAAAGGGAACGGTTATCTCCCTGGCAAACCATGCCTCAGCCCATTCTCCTAGCCGCGGCTCGATGGGGGCATCGCCATACAGGCGGGGCGTGCGGGCAATTTGGCCCAGATAGCGTGGTAAATCAGGCAGCCTGGCGGGGTCCGGATTGCCGCTGGAAAGATCGTTCAGCGGCGTCGTGGGGTCACCGCCTTCCAGCGCCGGCAGCGGATCCCGTGCTTTGATAGCTGTGCCGTTCCGTCCCTGGCTGACGGCCAGCCCGGAGGTGACCAGCCGTTTATAGGCGGCGGCGACGGTATTGCGATTCACCGAAAGCTGGCTGGCGAGCTCGCGGACCGGCGGCAGAACCTCTCCGGGCTGCAAGCCACCGCTCTGCACCAGATGGCGGATATGATCGAAGATATCGCTGGCGGTTTTTCCGGCAAACATTATTGACCTATGACAAAATGAAATTTAGCATAGGACGAATCATAATCAGTGCGTGACCCGCTGTCCAGCGGGGGGAGAAAAGATGGGCCAGCAAGATGACATACAATCAGTGCTCTTTCACGACAAAAGCCGGGCGTCGGAAGTCGATATCGTCGCCGTGCAGTCGCAGGTAGTCTACGGCAGCGTCGGGAACAGCATCGCGGTACCGGCGATTAAACAGCACGGTCTGCGCGTGCTGGCGGTGCCGACGGTGCTGTTCAGCAATACGCCCCATTATGAGACGTTCTATGGCGGCATTATCCCGGAGGAGTGGTTTGTCGGGTACCTGCAGGCGCTGGAGGAGCGTGACGCGTTGCGCGAACTGCGTGCGGTGACCACCGGTTATATGGGCAACGCCGTGCAAATTGAACGTCTGGCGCAGTGGCTGACGCGGGTCCGCGACCGCCATCCCGATCTCTGTATTCTGGTGGATCCGGTGATTGGCGATGTCGACAGCGGCATCTACGTCAAGGCCGAGATCCCGGACGCCTATCGTCAGCACCTGCTGCCGCTGGCGCAAGGGATCACCCCTAATCTGTTTGAGCTGGAGACGCTGAGCGGCCAGCGCTGTCGCAATCAGCCGGAGGCGGTCGCCGCGGCGCGTAGCCTGCTGTCGGACAGCCTCAAATGGGTGGTGATCACCAGCGCGCCGGGAGAGGCTGATTCGACGATCAATGTGCTGGTGGTGACGGCCGATGCGGTGGAGGTGGTGGTTCACCCGCGGGTGGAGACGGATTTAAAGGGTACCGGCGATCTGTTCTGCGCCGAGCTGGTGAGCGGGTTGCTTTCCGGCCTGGCGCTGGGGGCTGCGACGGAGGCAGCCGCCCAGCGCGTGCTGGAGGTGATGAACTGGACAGCCGCGCAGGGATGTGACGAACTGATCCTGCCGCCGCTGGAGAAACAGAGATGAAAAGCTATCGGTTAGTGATCCGTCAGCAGGGACGCATTGTTGGTCATTTTGATACTTCAGGGGAGGCGGCGCTGGAGGATGCCTGCGTGGCGCGGTCGCTGTTCGGCCTGGCCGGTGGATATCAGTGTGAACTGCTGGTCTCTGACAGCGAGCGGCGAATTCTGGAGAGCACTCCGGAAGGATTGCGTATCTTATCCCGCGAAAAATGCTATCAGCCGGTGACCCACGCGATATAAAAAAATGGCGCCGAAAGGCGCCATTTTTATGCAGCAGATATTACTTCTTGATGCGGATTACCGGGGTTTCACCCACGGTCACGCTACCGGACAGTTTGATCAGCTCTTTGATCTCGTCCATGTTGGAGATAACCACCGGAGTCAGGGTCGACTTGGCTTTCTCTTCCAGCAGCGGCAGATCGAATTCGATAACCGGGTCGCCGACTTTCACGCGCTGGCCTTCTTCAGCGATACGCTTGAAGCCTTCGCCTTTCAGTTCAACGGTATCAATACCGAAGTGAACGAACAGCTCGATGCCGCTATCAGATTCAATAGAGAACGCATGGTTGGTTTCGAAAATTTTACCAATGGTACCGTCTACCGGCGCGACCATTTTGTTGCCGGTCGGTTTGATGGCAATCCCATCGCCCACAATTTTTTCCGCAAAAACCACATCCGGCACGTCTTCAATGTTAACGATCTCACCGGAGAGGGGAGCAACAATCTCAATAGTTCCGGTGTCTTTCTTGTCATCAGAAACCAGAGATTTCAATTTATCAAACAAACCCATGATCTTCTCCTAAGCAGTAATTTGGGCCGCGCATCTCGTGGATTAGCAGATTGTTTTTTCTTCAATGAACTTGTTAACCAGCGTCATTAACTCGTCCGTTGTCGGTTGAGCAAGAGCCTGCTCTGCTAATACTTTCGCATCTTCGAAGTTCGTGTTACGAATAATCTTCTTGATGCGCGGGATGGAAATGGCGCTCATAGAGAATTCGTCCAGCCCCATACCCAGCAACAGAAGTGTAGCACGTTCATCGCCCGCAAGCTCACCGCACATGCCAGTCCATTTACCTTCAGCGTGAGAAGCATCAATAACTTGCTTAATCAGATTCAGTACAGACGGTGACATCGGCTGGTAAAGATGTGAAATCATATCATTACCACGGTCAACTGCCAGAGTATATTGCGTTAAATCATTGGTGCCGATACTAAAGAAATCAACTTCTTTGGCCAGATGACGAGCAATGGTCGCCGCAGCCGGTGTTTCCACCATCACGCCGATCTCAATGGATTCGTCAAATGCTTTACCTTCGTCACGCAGTTCCTGTTTGTAGATTTCGATCTCTTTCTTCAGCGCACGCACTTCTTCAACAGAGATGATCATCGGGAACATAATGCGCAGCTTACCGAAAGCGGAGGCACGCAGGATGGCGCGAACCTGATCGCGGAGGATCTCTTTACGATCCATCGCGATACGCACAGCACGCCAGCCGAGGAACGGGTTCTCTTCTTTCGGGAAGTTCATGTACGGCAGCTCTTTGTCGCCGCCGATGTCCATGGTACGCACGATAACGGCCTGAGAGCCACAGGCTTCAGCCACCGCTTTATAAGCCGCAAACTGCTCTTCTTCGGTTGGCAGCGCGTCGCGATCCATGAACAGGAATTCAGTACGATACAGGCCTACGCCTTCGGCGCCGTTGCGCTCAGCACCTTCGACGTCGCGAACGGTACCGATGTTGGCGCACACTTCAACCTGATGGCCGTCGAGAGTAATCGCCGGCAGATCTTTCAGTTTCGCCAGTTCGGCTTTTTCTTCCGCAACCTGAGCCTGCAGATTACGCAGCGCTTCAATTTGCTCGTTAGACGGGTTGATCAGAACCTGGTTGTTCACCGCGTCGAGAATCAGATAGTCGCCGTTTTTCACCTGCGCCGTGATGCTGCCGGTGCCCACGATGGCCGGCAGTTCGAGGGAACGCGCCATGATGGAGGTGTGGGAGGTACGGCCGCCCGCGTCGGTGATGAAACCCAGCACTTTTTTCAGGTTCAGCTGTGCGGTTTCTGACGGGGTCAGATCGGCGGCGACGAGAATGACTTCATCCTGAATCGCGCTCAGATCGATGATGGCCAGACCAAGGATGTTGCGCAGCAGGCGCTTACCGATATCACGTACGTCAGCCGCACGTTCTTTCAGGTATTCATCGTCCAGCTCTTCCAGGGCAGTGGCCTGACCGTCGATAACCTCATTGGCTGCCGCGTCGGCAGTCATATGCTTATCTTTAATCAGGGCTATGATTTCCTGCTCAAGCTCCTCATCTTCCAGCAGCATAATATGCCCTTCGAAGATGGCTTCTTTTTCTTCACCGAAAGTTTCACCAGCTTTGGTTTTGATGACCTCCAGCTGGGCGGAGGCCTTGGCGCGGCCGCTCAGGAAACGTTCGACTTCCTGATCAACCTTATCGGCAGAAATTTTCTTCCGGTCGATGACAATTTCATCTTCCTTCAGCAGCAGTGCTTTGCCGAAGGCGATACCCGGGGATGCTAAAATGCCTGAAATCATAACCCTACCTTACTTGTGACTGATATGAAAAAGAACCCGTGAACTTACTCGAGTTCAGCCATCAGTTTAACCAGATGCTCAACCGCTTTCTGTTCATCTTCGCCTTCCGCGGAGAGGGTTACTACGGTGCCCTGGGTCAGGCCCAGAGTCTGCAGTTTGAACAGGCTTTTGGCGCTGGCGCTTTTGCCGTTGGAGGTTACAGTGATCTCAGAAGTGAAGCCTTTAGCTTCTTTAACAAACTGAGCAGCAGGGCGGGTGTGCAGACCGTTCGGAGCGGTAATGGTAACTTCTTGCTGGAACATTATATTTCCCCAACTTATAGGTTTAGTGTTGTGGACCTAAAGTCTAGTCTAACGACTCGACTTTAGCCTGTATTGTTAGCGCCGGCGTTACGTTTCCGGCCTTGGCGTCGGCAGCGCCTGGCGCTGCGAAGACCTGCGGGCCATTGACGTCTAGCACGTCATTAAACATTATGCCGCGAAAGGAAGACTTGAACCAAATCATAAAATCGATTCAGCTGGCGGAAATCCTCTTCTGAATAATTTCGCGCATCAAAATAAATGTGCTGGTTAAATACCAGACCCTACGAGGTGAATCAATGCCAGGAGGGGTAAAACTTTGACGTATGCCACAAAAAAGCACCTGAAAAGGTGCTTTTTTACACATTATTTACAAGCTGGCACTACTGTTGCAGTTCTTTCTCGGTGAAGAGATCGGCAAACAGCGCGGTGCTTAAATAACGCTCACCCGAGGAAGGCAGGATAACCACAATATTCTTATTGGTAAAGGCTTCATCTTCCTGCAGCTTCAGCGCCGCGGCAACGGCGGCCCCGGAAGAGATACCCGCGAGGATGCCTTCTTCTTCCATCAGGCGGCGTGCCGTGGAGATCGCTTCATCATTGGTAATGCCGATCACTTTGTCCACCAGCTTCAGATCCAGGTTACCAGGAATGAAGCCGGCGCCGATGCCCTGAATTTTGTGCGGGCCCGGCTTGAGCTCTTCACCCGCCAGCGCCTGGGAGATAACCGGCGAATCGGTCGGTTCAACCGCGACAGTGAACAGATCTTTTTTGCCCTTGGTGTTTTTAATGTAGCGGCTGACGCCGGTCAGCGTACCGCCGGTACCTACGCCGGAGATGAAGACATCCACCTGACCGTCGGTGTCTTCCCAGATTTCCGGACCGGTGGTCTTTTCGTGGATTTCCGGGTTAGCCGGGTTGCTGAACTGCTGCAGCAACAGGAATTTTTCCGGGTTGCTGGCGACAATCTCTTCCGCTTTCTGAATGGCGCCTTTCATGCCTTTGGCGCCTTCGGTCAGCACCAGGTTGGCGCCCAGCGCTTTCAGAAGCTTACGACGCTCGATGCTCATGGTTTCCGGCATGGTTAGCGTTAGCTTGTAGCCGCGAGCCGCCGCCACGTAGGCGAGGGCGATACCGGTGTTGCCGCTGGTCGGTTCGACCAGTTCCACGCCAGGTTTCAGCACGCCGCGCTTTTCAGCATCCCAGATCATATTGGCGCCGATACGGCATTTTACGCTAAAGCTCGGGTTACGAGATTCTACCTTTGCCAGGATACGGCCGTTACCAATGCGGTTCAGTCGTACCAGCGGCGTATGACCGATAGTCAGGGAGTTGTCTTCAAAAATCTTACTCATGGCCCGTCCTTAACTGTATGAAATTTGGGGGTACGGCATCAGCATACCCGCTTAAAGAATATGCGGAAGTAAGGATTTAGCATATCTATATGCGGAAGGGAAATAATGATGATCAAGAAGGAATAAGTGAGATATAAGGAGCGGCTCTCGCCGCTCCAGGGGAGGTGCTGCTGTTACTTCCAGCTGGCGTGTCTGTCGCGATAGCAATCGACCCACATGGCGGTGGCGCCGCAGATAGCCACCGGGAGGATCACCAGGTTTAACACCGGGATCATGGTGAACAGGCTGGTGAGCGCGCCAAACTGCATATTCATCACCTTGCGGCTGCGCAGCGCTTCGCGCATGGTCCTGAAGGGGACCTTGTGGTTATCGAAGGGGTAATCGCAGTATTGAATCGCCAGCATCCATGCGCTGAACAGGAACCAGAGTACCGGGGCCACCGTCTGGCCAACGCCGGGTATAAAGTAGAGCAGCAACAGCACGATGGCGCGGGGCAGGTACCAGGCCAGCTTCTGCCACTCACGCTTCATGATGCGCGGAATATCCTTCATGATGCCAAAGACGCCGACGTCCGGCGGGGTGGCGCCAGTCAGACGCGCTTCCAGCTGTTCCGCCAGCAGGCCGCTGAACGGGGCGGCAATCCAGTTGGCAATAGTAGAAAAGAAATAGCCAAACACCAGCAGGATCGACAGCACCACCACCGGCCACAGCAGGTAATTTAGCCATTGCAGCCAGTCAGGCACATGGCTCATCAGCGAAGGGATCCAGCTGTCGAGACGGGTAAACAGCCACCAGAAAGCACCGCCCATCAGCAGCACGTTAACCAGTAAAGGCAGGAAGACATAACGACGTATGCCCGGCAGCCTGATGAGTTTCCAGCCCTGCGAAAAGTAGTATACGCCGCTACGCGGGGTCGGTGCGGATGATGAAACCATAGCCAGGCATTGCTCCTTTTTGAACATCCAGTGTGAATGCTCGCTTATTTTATCGGGTCGTCAGACAATAACCAGTTAGGAAATGTTCGAAAAAACAGCAAAAAGCACGATTTAGTTCATCTTTATGTGGTGAAAGCGACCGACGCACTTGCACTTGAGGTAATCGGCAAATACTCTTAGTGAGTAAATGTTTGCCGTGGTGGCAAGGTGTTAGAACAACAGAGAATATAATGATGCAGGATTTGCGTCTGATATTAATCATTGTTGGCGCGATCGCCATAATCGCTTTACTGGTACATGGTTTCTGGACCAGCCGTAAAGAACGTTCTTCGATGTTTCGCGATCGCCCACTGAAACGTATGAAGTCGCGCGACGATGAGTCGGAAAACGACGACTTTGATGATAATGTTGAAGGCGTAGGTGAAGTCCGCGTTCATCCGGTGACTCACGCTCCGCACGGCGCGCATGGGGAGCATGAAGCCCCTCGTCAGGCGCCGCAGCACCAGTACCAGCCGCCTTACGAGCGCCAGATGCAGCAGCCTGTGCGTCCTGAGGAACCGGTTCGTCAGGCGCCGCCGCGCCAGGCCCCGGCACAACCGCAGGGACAACCGTCTGCGCCGCATGCGGCTCCGCAGCCTGGCTGGCAACAGCCGCAACCCGCGCAGCCGCCCGCGCAGCCGCAACACCAGCCGCAACCTGCTGTGCAACAGCCTGTCGCGCCGCAGCCGGTGACCCCGACCGTCGCCCAGCCGCAGCCGGCCGCTCCGCAGCAGCCTGCGTCCCAGCCTGTTGCCGCGCCGCAGCCCGCGGTTGCTGAACCGCAGCCGACAGAGCAGCAGCAGCCTGCAGCGCCCCAGCCGAAAGAGCGTAAAGAGACGGTCATCGTGATGAACGTTGCCGCGCACCATGGCGCGCAGCTTAACGGCGAGGTGCTTATCAATAGCATCCAGCAGGCCGGGTTCAAGTTTGGTGAAATGAATATTTTCCACCGCCATCTGAGCCCGGACGGCAGCGGCCCGGTACTGTTCAGCCTGGCCAACATGGTGAAGCCGGGGACCTTCAATCCGGACAGCATGGCGGATATGATGACCCCTGGGGTGACTATCTTTATGCAAGTCCCTTCCTACGGTGATGAACTGCAGAACTTCAAGCTGATGCTGCAGTCTGCGCAGTATATCGCCGATGAAGTGGGCGGCGTGGTGCTTGACGATCAGCGTCGCATGATGACGCCGCAAAAACTGCGTGAATACCAGGATCGTATTCGCGAAGTGAAAGACGCGAACGCCTGACGTCGCGCGTTATCTCAACTCCTTCTCAACCCCCGCCTGTCGGGGGTTTTTTATCATTGATGGTGTGATATGGAACCGATCGAACAACAACTGACTGAACTGCGAACCACGCTTCGCCATCATGAATACCTGTACCACGTTATGGACGCACCGGAAGTGCCCGATGCGGAGTATGACCGGCTGATGCGCGAGCTGCGCGAGCTGGAGAGACAGCATCCGGAGCTGATTACCCCGGATTCACCGACTCAGCGCGTGGGGGCGGCGCCGCTGACCGCCTTCAGCCAGATCCGCCATGAAGTGCCGATGCTGTCGCTGGACAACGTGTTTGACGAAGAGAGCTTTCTGGCCTTCAACAAGCGGGTGCAGGATCGCCTGAAAAGCACTGACCCTCTCATCTACTGCTGCGAGCTGAAGCTCGACGGCCTCGCGGTGAGCATTCTCTACGAAAACGGCGTGCTGGTGCAGGCGGCGACCCGCGGCGACGGCACCACCGGCGAGGATATTACCTCTAACGTGCGAACCATTCGCACCATCCCGCTCAGGCTGCATGGCGATAATATTCCCGCACGCCTGGAAGTGCGCGGGGAAGTGTTCCTCCCGCAGGCCGGGTTCGAAAAAATCAATGAAGAAGCTCGACGCACCGGCGGAAAAGTGTTTGCTAACCCGCGCAATGCGGCGGCGGGCTCGTTGCGCCAGCTGGATCCGCGCATCACCGCGAAGCGACCGCTTACTTTCTTCTGCTACGGCGTTGGGGTGCTGGAGGGCGGTGAGCTGCCGGCCAGCCACTCGGCCCGTTTACAGCAGTTTAAAGCATGGGGATTATCGGTGAGCGATCGCGTCACCCTATGTCATACCCCCGAGGAAGTGCTCACTTACTATCGTAAAGTCGAGGAAGATCGTCCCCATCTGGGCTTTGACATTGATGGCGTGGTGATCAAAGTCGATTCGCTGGCGCTGCAGGAGCAGTTAGGTTTCGTGGCCCGCGCGCCGCGCTGGGCCGTGGCCTTTAAGTTCCCCGCCCAGGAGCAGATGACTTTCGTCCGGGACGTGGAGTTCCAGGTGGGCCGCACCGGGGCGATTACGCCGGTGGCGCGCCTGGAGCCGGTCCATGTCGCCGGCGTGCTGGTGAGTAATGCCACGTTGCATAATGCCGATGAGATCGAACGCTTAGGCTTGAAAATCGGCGACAAGGTGGTGATTCGCCGGGCAGGCGACGTGATCCCTCAGGTGGTCAACGTGGTGCTTTCCGAACGCCCGGCAGATGCCCGGGATGTTGAATTCCCGACCCACTGCCCGGTCTGTCAGTCCGACGTTGAGCGAGTGGAAGGCGAGGCGGTAGCCCGCTGTACCGGCGGCCTTATCTGCGGCGCGCAGCGTAAAGAGTCGCTCAAGCACTTTGTCTCCCGTCGCGCGCTGGACGTTGACGGCATGGGCGACAAGATCATCGACCAGCTGGTGGAGAAAGAGTACGTCCATACCCCGGCGGATCTGTTCCAGCTGACCGCAGGGAAACTGACCGGGCTGGATCGGATGGGGCCGAAGTCCGCGCAAAACGTGGTCAACGCTCTCGAGAAAGCCAAAGAGACAACCTTTGCGCGTTTCCTCTACGCCTTAGGCATTCGCGAGGTAGGAGAAGCGACGGCGGCGGGCCTGGCGGCGCATTTCGGCACCCTCGAGGCCCTGGAGCAGGCTTCCATTGAGGAGCTGCAGAAGGTCCCTGATGTCGGCATTGTGGTCGCCACCCATACCTTCAACTTCTTTGCCGAAGAGAGCAACCGCGATGTCATCGCGCAGCTGCTGACGGAAGGGGTTCACTGGCCGGCGCCGGTGGTGGTGAAGGCGGAAGAGATTGACAGCCCGTTTGCAGGCAAAACCGTCGTCCTGACCGGCAGCCTCAGTCAGCTGTCGCGGGATGACGCCAAAGCGCGTCTGGTGGCGCTGGGGGCGAAGGTGGCGGGCAGCGTATCGAAGAAGACCGATCTGGTGATTGCTGGCGAAGCGGCGGGTTCTAAGCTGGCGAAAGCGCAGGAGCTCGGCATCGAGGTGATTGACGAAGCCGAAATGATGCGTCTGTTGGGAGAATAACGTGGATAAAGCGCAGCTGGTGGAGATCGCCAATACTGAGATGCCGTTCGGTAAATACAAGGGGCGTCGTTTAATCGATGTCCCGGAGGAGTATTTATTGTGGTTCGCGCGCAAGGATCAATTCCCTGCCGGCCATCTCGGCGAGCTGATGGCGCTGACCCTGCTGATTAAAAGCGAGGGGCTGAGCGATCTGGTCCAGCCCCTGAAGAAAGCGCGTTAAGCTTTGGCGGCGTTGGCCTTTTCCTGAGCGAGACGCGCATCGGTTTGCTGTTTATAGCGCCGCGCCAGCACCGCGCAGACCATCAGCTGGATTTGATGGAAGATCATCAGCGGCAGCACCATGATGCCGAGGATGGAGGTCGGAAAGAGAATATTGGCCATTGGGATGCCGTTGGCCAGGCTCTTTTTCGAACCGCAGAAGACGATGGTAATTTCATCGGCTTTGTTAAAGCCGCAGCGGCGGGCGACGAATACATTGACTGCGATGACGATGGCCAGCAGCACCAGGCTGACCACCACGATAAACAGCAGCGATCCCAGACCCACTTTATGCCAGATGCCGTTCACCACCGCCTCGCTAAAGGCGGAGTAAACCACCAGCAGAATCGAGGTCTGGTCGGTCTTACCAATCCACTTCTTATGCTTCGCCACCCAGTTGCCGATCCACGGCCGCGATAAATGGCCGAGCACGAAAGGCAACAGCAGCTGCAGCATGATCTTTCCGACCTGCTCGAGGCTACCGCCTGCGCCATGAAGGTTCATCAGGGCACCCACCAGCAGCGGTGAAACAAAGATGCCCAACAGGCTGGAGGCCGAGGCTGAGCAGACCGCCGCCGCGACGTTGCCTCCGGCCAGCGAGGTGAAGGCGATGGCGGATTGCACGGTGGCCGGCAGAATGCACAAATAAATAAAGCCGCTGTAGAGCATCGGATCGACCTTCACCGGCGCCCACCAGGCAAACAGGACCCCCAGCACCGGGAAGAGAATAAAGGTGCTGCACATCACCCACAGATGCAAACGCCAGTGGCTGCCGCCGGCGATAATTGCCTCACGGGAGAGTTTGGCGCCGTGCATAAAGAACAGCAGGGCGATGGCGGCGGTGGTCAGATGTTCAAAGAAGGGGACGAAAGCGCCACGGGCCGGGAAGAATGAGGCCAACAGGACAACGGTGACCAGGGTTGCCGTAAACGGATCGAGAATGCGGAAAAGTTTCATAAACGCTCCTGAAAAGAGATGCGTTATTGTGCTTTTTTTGATTTGAGAAATAAAATTGATTTATTGCATCTATTCATGAATAAAAAAGATGAATTACTCTCTGCGTCAGTTAAAAGTATTTGTTACCGTCGCCCGCGCCAGGAGCTTTAGCCGGGCGGGGGAGATGATTGGCTTAAGCCAGTCGGCCGTCAGCCACAGCGTCAAGGAGCTGGAGCATCAGACCGGGGTCCGTCTCCTCGACCGTACCACCCGGGAGGTGGTCCTCACCGAGGCGGGTCAGCAGCTGGCAGGCAGGCTGGAGCGTTTGCTCGATGAGCTGGCGGTGACGCTGCGCGATGCCGGTCGGGTAGGCCAGCAGCTGAGCGGCACCGTCAAGGTTGCCGCCAGTCAGACGATTTCCGCCCACCTTATTCCCCAGTGTATTGCCCACAGCAATCGTCGCTATCCTGATATCGATTTCGTGCTGCACGACCGGCCCCAGCAGTGGGTGCTGGAGAGTATTCGCCAGGGGGAAGTGGATTTCGGCATTGTGATTGACCCTAGCCCGGCGGCGGACCTGCAATGTGAAGTGGTCCTTGCGGAACCTTTTTTGCTGCTCTGCCGGGAGGATCATCCTTTTGCCAGCCTGACTGAAGTGCCATGGCAGGCGCTACAGAATGAGAGACTGATCCTGCAGGACTATGCCTCCGGCAGCCGTCCGCTGATTGATGCGGCTCTCAGCAGGCTGGCTGTCCGGGCAAACATTGTGCAGGAGATTGGCCATCCGGCAACGCTGTTTCCGATGGTGGAGTCGGGAATTGGCATCAGCGTACTGCCGGCGCTGGCGCTGCCGTTACCGCAGGGAAGCCATCTGGCGGTGAAGCGACTCACTCCGATAATGGAGCGGCAGCTGATGCTGGCATGCCGGAAAAATCGCTCGCTGTCGACCGCCGCTCAGGCGTTATGGGAAATCGTGCGAGAAGAAGGGGAGAATCTCACCGCCGCCAGGGTTGAAGATCCGCTGTATCAGCGTTGATAGCGGTTTATCGCCACGGGGAGGCTCGTGGCCAGAGCGTGCGTTCCGCGCATAGCAAAAAGGCGCCTTTAGGGCGCCTTTTTACATTGGTGGGTCGTGCAGGATGACTCGGCTTCGCCTCGCCCTTCGGGCCGTCGCCGCAAGCGGCTCCGTTGTCTCACTGCGTTCGACCCGAACCTGCTGCAGAGACACTCGTCTCATCCTGAGACTCGCCCTGCGGGCCAACGCCGCCGCGTTGTTCAAAATTGTTCCCGACAATTTTGTCGAATCGTTGAGTTCCGCGCATAGCAAAAAGGCGCCTTTAGGGCGCCTTTTTACATTGGTGGGTCGTGCAGGATTCGAACCTGCGACCAATTGATTAAAAGTCAACTGCTCTACCAACTGAGCTAACGACC